>NZ_FYAV01000006.1:0-6507 GCF_900185745.1 Stappia sp. TSB10GB4
GTCTCTCCGGCGGCATCAACCCCGTGGAGTTGGAAGAGATGCTTGGACGTGTCCATGCCGATGCGCGTAATCTCGTTCATTGGGCGGCTCCTTCGATGTGTTGGGACCATCATCTTGGCGCAAAACGGCGCCGGATGGGGGCCGTCCACCCCAACGGGATCCAGAGGTGCCCTCAGCGAGTGTGAGGCGGACAGCAGGCCCCGCCCTCACGCGGCGAGGCGGACCCAGACGGGGACGTGGTCGGAGGGCTTTTCCCAGGCGCGGACATGGGCGTCGATGCCGGCGCCCTCGAAACTGTCGGTGGCTTCCGGCGACATCAGCACATGGTCGATGCGGATGCCGTTGTTCTTCTGCCAGGCGCCGGCCTGATAATCCCAGAAAGTGTAGACATCCGCGTCGGTGTTGACCGCGCGCACCGCCTCGGTGAAGCCGAGCGCGACAAGCGCGCGGAAGGCCGAGCGGCTTTCCGGCTGGAACAGCGCATCGTCCACCCAGCTTTGCGGATTGCGCGCGTCGATCGGCTGCGGGATGACGTTGTAGTCGCCGAGCAGCAGGAAACGCTCCTCGTCGGCAAGGCGCGCACGGGCATGGGCGATCAGCCGCTGCATCCAGGCGAGCTTGTAGGGAAACTTTTCCGTGCCGAGCGGATTGCCGTTCGGCAGGTAGAGGCAGCCGACGCGCAAGGGGCGGGCGGCGCTGCCCTCCGTTTCGATCCGCGCCTCGATGTAGCGGGCCTGCTCGTCGCCGCCGTCGCCGGGAAGGCCGCGCAGAACCTCGCTCACCGGCGTTCGCGAGAGAATGGCGACGCCGTTGAAGCCCTTCTGGCCGTGGGTCTCGACATGATAGCCGAGCGCCTCGAAGGCCTCGCGCGGGAAGCCCTCGTCGACCGACTTGATCTCCTGCAGGCAGGCGACATCGGGCGCCGCCTCGCGCAGCCAGGCAAGCGCCGCGTCGAGGCGCGCCTTGACGCCGTTGATGTTCCAGGTGGCGATTTTCAACGGCGTTGTCCCGTGATGCGCGGCGAAAAGGATCGCCGTCAGATGGCGAAGCTGGTGCCGCAGCCGCAGCCGGCGGTGGCGAGCGGATTGCGGATCTGGAAGGACTGGCCCATCAGGTCGTCGACGAAATCGATGACCGCGCCTTCCATGTATTGCAGCGAGACGGGATCGACGAGGACGCTGGCCCCGTCGCGGGCAAGGACGATGTCGCCCTCTTCCTGCTCGGTGACAAGGTCATATTTGTACTGGAAGCCGGAGCAGCCGCCGCCCTCGACCGAGATGCGCAGGCTGGTGCCCGCCGGCTCGGAAGCGAGGATGCGGGCGATGCGGCGCACGGCGGCGTCGCTCAGTTCCACGCCCTGGGCTGTAGGGGCCTGTGTCGTCGCGCCCTGTGTCGTCGCGCCCTGATCCGCTGAAGCAATGTGATCGGCCATGGTCGTCACTCTCTTTCTGCCGCCGCGACGGATCGCTTGCTGCGCCGTCGCCGCGGTGCCACCGGGCGGCGGCTGGCGGGCCTGAGGCGAAATTTCCGCCGCTCGCTCGCATGCCGCCCTGTGCAAGGGGTTACCGAATAGGTATGAACAGCGCGAGCATGCGTCAACAGTCTCGCATGGATGGCGCGGCAGCGCGAGCCCGCGCCGGACACCGGCCAGACCGCGGGCGGCACGCGCGAGCGCAACGACCAGGGGAGCCCCCATGACCGCACCGCTTGGCTATGGAGCCCAGCCGCGCGCGCCCTACGCCACGGACCCGGAGCACAGCGTCGGCCGGCTCGTGCCCGAGCCGGAAAGCCCGACGCGCACGCCGTTCCAGCGCGACCGCGACCGGATCATCCATTCGACCGCGTTCCGGCGGCTGAAGCACAAGACCCAGGTCTTCGTCTATCACGAGGGCGACCACTTCCGCACCCGGCTGACGCATACGATCGAGGTGTCGCAGATCGCCCGCTCGCTTGCCCGCGCGCTGAGGCTCGACGAGGATCTCGCCGAATGCCTGGCGCTGGCGCATGACCTCGGCCACACGCCCTTCGGCCACGAGGGTGAGGACGTGATGGACGCCTGCATGGCGCCCTATGGCGGCTTCGACCACAACGCCCAGTCCCTGCGGATCGTGACGCTGCTGGAGCGGCGCTATGCGGAGTTCGACGGGCTGAACCTGTCGTGGGAGACGCTGGAGGGCCTCGTCAAGCACAACGGCCCGCTGACGGATGCCGACGGCACGCCGCTCGGAAAGTTCGCGAAGACCGGGCTGCCCTTCGCGATCGCTCAGCACGCGCTGAAGCAGAACCTCAGACTCGACACCTGGCCGAGCGCGGAGGCGCAGGCCGCGGCGATCGCCGACGACATCGCCTATGACGCGCATGATCTCGACGACGGGTTGCGCGCCGGGCTGCTGTCGCTGGACCAACTCGGCGAGGTGCCGTTCTTCGCCGATATCCTGGCCGAGGTCGACGCGCGCTATCCGGGACTTGAGGAGGCGCGGCGCATCCACGAGATCGTCCGCCGCTCGATCACCCGGATGGTGGAAGACGTGATCGGCGAGGCGGTGCGGCGGCTGGATCGGCTCGCCCCGCACAGCGTCGAGGACATCCGCGCGGCGGGCGCGCCGGTGGTGACCTTCTCGGACGCGATGGCGGCGCGGGAGAGCGAGGTGAAGGCGTTCCTCTTCGCGAATCTCTACCGGCACGAATCCGTGCTGGCGGTGCGCCGGGAGGTGGCGGCGGTGGTGCGCGAGCTCTTCGCCGGCTATATGGCGGACCCTCAGCGGATGCCGGAGGAGTGGCGCCGCGGCCTCGATGCGGCCGACGAGGCGCGGCGGGCGCGCAGGGTCTGCGACTTCATCGCCGGCATGACCGACCGTTTCGCCATCGAGGAACATCTGCGGCTGTTTGACCGCACACCCGAATTGGGATAGGTCGCCGCCGTCCGTTCCGCGCCACTTGCCAGACGTTCAACCGAAAGACCGACATGAACATCTTCAGCCATTATGCCGACCTGGTCCGGGCGGCGATCCGCGAGCTGCATCCGGGCGACAAGGTCAGCGCCGAGCTGCTGCAGCGCTGCGTCGTCGAGCCGCCGCGCGACAGCGCCCACGGGGATCTTGCCACCAACGCCGCGATGGTGCTGGCCAAGCCGCTGAAGGTCAATCCGCGCGCGCTCGCCGAGCAACTGGCCGCGCGGCTGGCGGAGAACGACGACATCGCCAGCGCCGAGGTGGCGGGGCCGGGCTTCATCAACCTGCGGCTCACCGAGGGCGTGTGGGCGAAGGTGGTGGCGGCGATCCTGGCGGCGGGCACCGACTACGGCCGCTCGCAGATGGGCGGCGGGCTGAAGGTCAATGTCGAATACGTCTCGGCCAACCCGACCGGGCCGATGCATGTGGGCCATTGCCGCGGCGCGGTGGTGGGCGATGCGCTGGCCTCGCTGCTCGATTTCGCCGGTTATGACGTCACCCGCGAATATTACATCAACGATGCCGGCTCGCAGGTCGACACGCTGGCGAATTCCGCCTTCCTGCGCTACCGCGAGGCGCTCGGCGAGGACATCGGCGCGATCCCGGAAGGGCTCTATCCGGGCGACTATCTGGTGCCGGTCGGGCGCAGGCTCGCCGAACAGTATGGCGACGCCCTGCTGGCGATGGCGGAGGACGCGCGGCTGGCGCTGGTCAAGGACGCCACCATCGCCGCGATGATGGAGCTGATCCGCGAGGATCTGGCGCTGCTCAACGTGCATCACGAGGAGTTCTTCTCCGAGCGCTCGCTGCATGCGCGCGAGGGCGGCAACGGCTCGCAGATCGACCGGATGCTGGACGAATTGCGCGCGCGCGACCTCGTCTACGAGGGCACGCTGCCGCCGCCCAAGGGGCAATTGCCGGAGGACTGGGAGGACCGCGAGCAGACGCTGTTCCGCGCCACCGCCTATGGCGACGACATCGACCGGCCGCTGAAGAAGTCGGACGGATCCTACACGTATTTCGCGGCGGACGTGGCGTATTTCCTGTCGAAATA
The DNA here is from genome assembly GCF_900185745.1 of Stappia sp. TSB10GB4. Taxonomy (NCBI): domain Bacteria; kingdom Pseudomonadati; phylum Pseudomonadota; class Alphaproteobacteria; order Hyphomicrobiales; family Stappiaceae; genus Stappia; species Stappia sp. TSB10GB4. The sequence continues at coordinate 4,006 of NZ_FYAV01000006.1, forward strand.
CCAGCGCGGCTTCAAGGAGATGATCTTCATCCTCGGCGCCGACCATGGCGGCTATGTCAAGCGGCTGGAGGCGGTCGGCCGGGCGATCTCGCAGGGCGAGGCGAAGGTGATCGTGCGGCTGTGCCAGCTCGTGAAGCTCTATCGCGGCGGCGAGCAGGTGACCATGTCGAAGCGCTCCGGCGAGTTCGTGACGCTGCGCGATGTGGTGGAGGAAGTCGGCCGCGACCCGGTGCGCTTCATGATGCTCTACCGCAAGAACGACGCGCCGCTCGACTTCGACTTCCAGAAGGTGACGGAACAGTCGAAGGACAATCCCGTCTTCTACGTGCAGTATGGGCACGCCCGCTGCCGCTCGGTGCTGCGCCAGGCCGGCGAGGAGTTCGGCGCAGACGCGGTTTCGCCGCAAGCCCTTGGAAAGGCGGACTTCTCGCGGCTGACCGATTCGGGCGAGCGGGACATCGCCGCCAAGCTGGCCGCCTGGCCGCGGCTGGTGGAAAGCGCAGCGGAAGCACACGAGCCGCACAGGGTGTCGTTCTACCTGCACGAACTGGCGAGCGCCCTGCATTCGCAATGGAATAAAGGCAAGGATTCGCCGCAATTACGTTTTATTAACGCTGAAGATCGACAAACAACACTGGCCCGCCTGGGTCTCGTACATGCGATCTCCCTCGTTCTTGCCTCCGGCCTTGGCATTCTCGGCGTGGCGGCTCCGGAGGAGATGCGATAGGGCGGGATGGATCGCCGGTGCGCGAGGCGCGCCGCAGTCAGCGGAGAAGTCCCTAGCACCATGTCCAGTCGCTCGAACTATCCGGTCCAGGGCCAGCGCGGCGATCGCTACACGTCCGATCAAGGCCAGTCCGGGCAGGGCGCCGGGTTCGAGGAGGATCCGCTCGTCGAACTCGCCCGCATCGTCAGCGAGGGCAATGCCCGCTATCGCCCGGTCGCCCTCGGCACCGAAGGGGACGCGCCGCAGGGCAGCTATGACGCATCCCGCGACCTGGTCGACCACGAGGCGTGGGCGCGCGAGCTCGAGGCCGGGCTGTCCAGCGATTTCGGCACCTACGCACCCGAGCCCCAGGCTTTCGAGACCCCGGCTTTCGACACCCATGCTCTGGAGAGCCATGCGCGGGGCGGCGCGGCGGACCATGCCGACGACAGCTATCCGCAGGACCAGCGCGATCTCGACGCGCTGGAGCCGCAGCCCTTGGTGGACGAGGTCTATGCGGACCGGGCCCTGGAGGACGAGGGCCTCGCCTATGGGCACCGGCCGGCCGATCATGGCGATGCGGCCTATGCGGACGACGCCTATGCCGAAGACGCCTATGCCGAGGAGGCCTATGCGGAAGAGGCCTATGCGGAAGAGGCCGTCGAGGCGGCCGACCCTTACGCGCCGCGCCAGGCCGGCGGCTACGACGCACAGGACTCTTATGACGACGAGGACGTGCTGGCGGACGAGGCGGCCTATGATGCAGCCTATTATGCCGAGCCGGCCGTGCCCGCCCGCACCTCTGGCTCCCTCACCGACGATCTGACCGCCTCGCTGGAAGACGAATTGCTCGGCGCCTTGGGCGCGCCGCGCGCCGCCGAGCCCGGCTGGGACGGGGAAGTGGTCGAGGACGAGGCACAGCAGGACGCCTACGATCTGGGCGAGGACGACCTGCTCGCCGAGGAGTTCATTGCCGAGGACGAGGATCTGGCGGCGGACGGCCGTTACGACGACGCCGGCGGCTATGGCGCGCCGGCTCGCTACCGCGACGCCTTCGACGAGGCTGTCGACGATATTTTCGCGGCCGAGGCGGAAGCCCCGCCGCCGCCGGGCGGCTACGATCTCGACGAGGTCGCGCAGGCGATGCGCGAGGGCAACCCTCATCTGGGCGGCCATGGCGTGCTGCCGCCGCATTCGCAGCTTGAGATGGAGGCGGCCGAGCCGGCGCCGAAGTCGAAGCGCGGGCTCTATGTCGCGGCCGCCGTGCTCGGCGTCGTGGTGCTGGGCGGCGGCGTCTTCGCGCTGACCAATATCGGCGGCGGCGAGAGTTCCGGTCCGCCGCCGGTGATCACCGCCGAGGGCGAGGACCTGAAGGTCTATCCCGACAATCAGGCGCCGGCCGCCAACGGCCAGAGCAAGCTGATCTACGACCGCGTCGGCTCGGACGGCGAGGAACGGCTGGTCCTGCAGGAGGAGGAGGCTCCGGTCGCCACCCTGCCGCCGGCGCCGCTTCCCGAGGCGAACGAGAGCGAACGCGCCGCCGGCACGCCGGCCGGGCCGCGCCGGGTCCGCACCGTGGTGGTGCGCCCCGACGGCACGATCATTTCCACCGACGAGCCGGCCGGCGCGCCGGCCCAGCAGGCCCCCGCCGCGACCGCCGATGCCGACGGCGTGCGCCAGGTGGCGACGACGCCGATCACCGGCGGCGGCGTCGGGGATCTGGATGCGGCGGATGCCAGCCAGTTGGCGCCGCCTTCCGATCCGGCCGGACAGCCGGCGACGGAGACGAGCTACCG
>NZ_FYAV01000046.1:0-9151 GCF_900185745.1 Stappia sp. TSB10GB4
GGCCCGCGGCCGAGCCAAGGGGCTTTGCGTTCTGGTTCACGGCCGCGGCCAGTCGCCCGAGGAAATGCAGTCGCATATCGTGGAAAGGCTCGACCTGCCGGACGTTACCTTCGTGCTGCCACGCGCGGAGAGCGGGGTCTGGTACGCGGCCCGGGCGGTTGATCCGCTGACGGTGGGCGCCCGCGCGGCGCTCGCTGCGTCCTTGGACCACCTCGCGGAGGATATCGCAGACGCGCGGGCGATCCACGGTAAAGACCTGCCACTGGTTTTGGCGGGGTTTTCGCAGGGCGCCTGTCTCGCGCTTGAATACGCGTTTGCCGGCTATGCCGCCCCGGATGCGCTCGTGGCGTTCACAGGATGCCGGGTCGGCGTTGCGGCGGATGATCGTCCGTACAAGCTTCGCGCCGGATTGCCAGTCTATCTGACCGGATCGGATGCCGATCCCTGGATTCCCATCGGCGCCTTTTGCGAGGCGGTACGCGAGCTTGGAGAAGGTGGCGCGCAACTCAGGACCGATACGATCCCAGGGCGCGCTCATGAAGTTTGTGATGCGGAAATCGCGATGCTGCAATCGATCCTGACAGAACTCGCCGCGGGCGGCCGGGTCACCATGGCGGCGCCGCGCTAAAAAGCTCCGAATCCTGATGGTGCGGGAGCGGATGAACACCAAGACGACATACAAAGGGAGGGAGACATGATGCTCGACAGACGGACGTTTCTGAGAACCACCGTCGCCACCGGGCTGACGCTTGCTGCTTCGGGTCTTCCCGCGCCGGCGATCGCGCAGGGCAGGAAGATCAAGCTCGGTTACGTCTCGCCGCAGACCGGTCCGCTGGCCGGTTTCGCCGAAAGCGACGCATACAATATCGCCAAATTCCTTACTTCCCCGCACGGCGGGAACTTCGAGGTCGTCGTCAAGGACAGCCAGTCCAATCCGAACCGCGCCGCCGATGTCGCCAAGGAGCTCATCCTCAGCGACAAGGTGAACATGATGCTGGTCGCATCGACGCCCGAGACGACAAATCCGGTCGCCGGCGTGTGCGAATCCGAAGGTGTGCCGGTCGTCTCCACCGTGGCGCCCTGGCAACCCTGGTTCATCGGGCAGCAGGGCAATCCGCGTGATCCGTCGACCTGGCAGCCCTTCGACTACGCCTATCATTATTTCTGGGGCATGGAAGATGTGATCCGCGTCTTCACCGCCATGTGGAACCAGCTCGATACCAACAGGCAAGTCGGTGGACTGTTTCCCAACGATGCGGACGGCAACGCCTGGGGCGACCCCGTGAACGGTTTGAAGCCGGGGCTGGCGGAACGCGGCTACGACCTGACCAATCCGGGCAGCTTCCAGAACCTGTCCGATGACTTCTCGGCGCAGATCAACGCCTTCAAGTCTGCCAGGACCGACATCATCACCGGCGTTCTTATCCCACCGGATTTCACGACCTTCTGGAACCAGTTGCGCCAGCAGGGGATCACGCCGAAGGCAGTCACCGTCGCCAAGGCGCTGTTGTTCCCGCAATCGGTCGAAGCGCTTGGTGATGCCGGGCACAACCTTTCGTCCGAGGTCTGGTGGACGCCGTCCCATCCGTTCAGGTCCTCGCTGACCGGACAGAGCTCTGCAGACTTGGCGGCGGACTTCACCTCGCAATCCAAGCGCCCCTGGACCCAGCCGATCGGCTTCGTTCATTCGCTGCTCGAGGTGGCGGCGGACGTGATGGGCCGCGTGGAAGATCCGACCGACGGCGACCTTGTCGCCGAAGCGCTGGCGACCACGCAGTTGGAAACGGTCGTCGGCAAGGTCGCCTGGAATGGCGAGGGGGTTCCCGAGTTCGCGGCCAAGAACGTCTGCAAAACGCCGCTGACCGGTGGTCAATGGCGGATCAAGGTGGATGGCGGCTACGACCTCGTCGTTGTTGAGAATGGGGCTGCGCCCGAAATCCCGACTGGCGGACAGATGGAAGCGCTTACCTGAACTGGCGGTATGGCCTGTTTGCAGGATTGTTGAAGATCGCGAGATCGCGCCGGCATTCCTGGCGCGATCCTTGTCATTGTATCATTTTTCCAAGACTTTCGAGGGCTGCTCATAACTCATGGCTATATTAATCGGCGTTTTGTGCATTTGACTTGAGCGGGGTAGAGGCCTCGTTATGGGGCGAGGAGACGCTCTTTGCCTATCGGGGGAGGTGGGCAAGGCATACTGACAAGTGGAGGATCCGGGCGAACCCACAGCGCCCGCAGCACCGGCCGCGACGCGGCCGGGCGTCCTTCCTGTCTGCCTGCATATGGGAGGGGAGGATAAGCCATGTCCCGGCTGGAACAGATGTTCGATGTGCGCGACCAGTCCGTGATTGTGACCGGGGGGGCGAGCGGGATTGGCCGGGCCTATGCGGAGATCATGGCCGCCGGGCGCGCGCGGGTCTGCATCTTCGATGTCGACGGCGAGGGAATTGCGCGGACCATCGACGAGATCTCCTCGACCGGCGGGGATGTTTGGGGGATCGAGGTCGACGTGGCCGACCGCCCCGCGATGGCCGAAGCCTTCGACAAGGTGGCGGACAAACATGGCGGGATCGACACGGTCTATGCCAATGCGGGTATCGACCCGGGGCCGGGCTTCTTGACGCCGCTCGGCGAACGCAATCCCGATGGCGCGATCGAGAACATTCCCGATGCGCAATGGGACCGCGGAATCGAAATCAACCTGACCTCGGTCTACACGACCGTCAAGAACGCGGTGCGCCACATGAAGCCGCGGGGCGCGGGAAAGATCATCGTCACGTCCTCGATCGCGAGCGAGATCAACGAGAGCATCGTCGGCACGTCCTACATGCCTGCCAAGGCGGCGGTGAACCATTTCGTCCGCCACATGGCGATGGAACTGGGTGCCTACGGAATTCGCGTCAATGCGATCCTGCCCGGACCTTTCATCACCAACATTGCCGGGGGACGTTTGCGCAACAAGGAAGACCGCGTCGCATTCGAGGCGCAGTCGCTGATCGGCCGCATCGGCGATGTGGAGGACATCAAGGGACTGGCACTGCTGCTGGCATCGCCAGCCGGATCCTACATGACCGGATCCCTGGTGGTGATCGATGGCGGTTCACTGATCCGCATGACCTGACAGGCGAAAGGACGACGCGTTTGAGGAGGTGCCCGTAACAGGGCAAGCGCCGGCCGATTTGGAGAGGAGAAACCAAAAATGGCCTTTATCAACAAACTCATCCGCCCCAGTCGGCGAACCGTGCTCAAGGGGCTCGGAGCGTCGGTGGCGGCAAGCTCGCTCGCCATGCCGACGGTTCTGCGCGCACAGACGGCGGGCAGGATCAAGATGGGCTACATTTCGCCGGCCACCGGTCCGCTCGGGCTGTTTGGCGAGACCGACGGCTTCACCGTGCAGAAGATCCGCGAAGCGCTCGGAGGGCAGATCCGGTCAGCCAAGGGAGATCTGTACGACATCGAAATTCTCGAGCGCGACAGCCAGTCCAATCCGAACAAGGCGGCGGAAATCGCCGGCAATCTGATCCTCAACGACGAGGTGAACATCCTCGTTCCGGCCTCGACCACGGACACGATCCTGCCGTCCATGGAGCAGGCTGAACTTTACGAGACGCCCTGCATCTCGGCCGGCGCTCCCTGGCAGGCGGTGATCATGCCTCGCGGCGGCGGCGAATTCGACTGGACCTACCACTTCTTCTGGGGTCTCGACGAAGCGTTGAACACTTTCGTAGGTCTTTGGAACGGACTGGATACCAACCGCAAGGTCGGTATGCTGTTTCCGCAGAATATCGATGGCGAGACCTGGGGCAACGAGGACTATGGTCTGCCCAGGCCGACGCGGGAAGCCGGATACGACGTCACCATACCGGGCTATTTCCAACCCCGGACAAACGACTTCTCAGCGCAGATCTCCGCGTTCAAGGCGGCCGGTTGCGAGATCATCGGCGGCATTACCTATCCCGACGACCTGAAGACCTTCGTAACCCAGTGCAACCAGCAGGGCTACAAGCCCAAGGCCGTGACCGTTGCTGCGGCGCTGTTGTTCCCCAGCGGGGTCGAGGCCATGGGACCACTCGGCAACGGTATGACCAGCGAAGTCTGGTGGACGCCGGCTTTTCCGTTCAAGTCCTCCATCACCGCCCAGTCCGGCCAGCAGATCGCCGATCAGTGGGAAGCGGAACAGAAGCGGCAATGGACGCAGCCCCTCGGCTACTCCCACGCGGTTCTCGAGATCGCCATCGACGTTCTCAGGCGCTCCAGCAATCCCCTCGATCGCGAAGCCAACCGCGATGCGCTTGCCGCTACGGATCTGCAGACTGTCGTCGGGCAGATCCGCTTCTCCGGGCAGCCGCACAAGAACATCTGCACGACCCCAATCTTCGGCGGCCAGTGGGTGAAGGGCGAGACATGGCCTTATGACCTGAAGATCGTCGACAACACCGTCAACCAGTTGTTCCCGCCGGAGCAGAAGATCGTGGCGCTGACCTGGTAACATGCACGGGCAGCAGGAAAACAATCCGCGGGAATGTCTTCTCCAGGCCCGGAACGTGTCGAAGAGTTTCGGCGCTGTCCGGGTGCTGCACGACGTCGGATTCGATGTCTATCGCGGCGAGGTACTCGGCATTCTCGGCCCGAACGGCGCGGGGAAGACGACGCTTTTCAACCTGATCAGCGGCGATCTCAAGCCGTCAGGCGGCGAGATCCGGCTCGGCGAGGTCAGGCTCCGGGGCGAGCCGCCACATCGCCGTTGCCGGATGGGGATCGGGCGGACCTATCAGATACCGCGACCCTATTCAGGCATGACGACCTTCGAGAACCTGCTCGTCGCTTCCGTCTTCGGCGGCGGCCGCTCGGAGGCGGAAAGCTACGACTTCTGTGCGCAGGTGCTCCGTGACTGCGAGTTGTTCGAAAAGGCCAACACGCTGGCCGGGTCGTTGACGCTCCTCGACCGCAAGCGGCTCGAACTGGCACGCGCGCTTGCCTCCTCGCCGCAGCTTCTGCTGCTCGACGAGATCGCCGGCGGATTGACCGACGAGGAATCGAAAGACCTTGTGGCGCTGATTTCCCGCATCCGGGACCGCGGCGTCACCATCATCTGGATCGAGCACGTCCTGCATGCGCTGATGGCGGTGGCCGACCGGCTGCTGGTCCTCAATTTTGGCGAAAAGATCGCAGAAGGCGAACCGAAGACGGTCATCGCCGATCCCGAAGTCATGCGTGTCTACATGGGGATCGAGGCATGACGGAAGTTCTCTCAACGCACGGTCTCGTGGCCGGTTACGGCGACTTCCAGGCGCTCTACGATGTCGATGTGGAGGTGCACGAGGGCGAAGCCGTGGCGCTCATCGGGGCAAACGGAGCGGGAAAGTCCACCTTCCTTCGCGCGGTCATGGGATTGTTGCCCGTCGCTCCGGACATGGTCCATTTCGATGGTGTGCCCGTCGGCGGTACGCCCACCGATCGGATGGTGCAGAAGGGCGTGGCGATCGTTCCCGAGGGGCGGCGCCTGTTCACCGGGATGTCGGTGAGCGACAACCTCCGCGTCGCGATCGATCAATCAAGCCGTTTCGAGCGCAAGGGTTGCTGGACGTTGTCGCGGCTCTACCAGCTCTTCCCGATCCTCGAGGAAAAGGCCAGAACCCCGGTGGAGAGCCTGTCCGGCGGGCAGCAGCAAATGGTCTCGATCGGCCGCGCGCTGCTGTGCCAGCCGCGCCTTCTGCTGTGCGATGAAATCAGTCTCGGCCTCGCCCCAAGGGTCGTTCGAGAGATCTATGCTGTGCTTCCGGAAGTCCGCGCGCAAGGCACCTCGATCATCCTGGTCGAGCAGGATGTCGGTCTGGCGAAGTCGGCGTCGGATCGCCTCTATTGCATGCTCGAGGGCCGGGTAACGCTGAGCGGCCGCTCCGAGGAGATCACCCGCGAACAGATCGGCGAAGCCTATTTCGGAGGTGGCCATGCAGTGGGTTGACGCATTGGTCCAGGGTATCCTCCTGGGCGGCATGTACGCGCAATATGCGCTCGGAATGGCCTTGATGTTCGGCGTGATGCGGATCGTCAATGTCAGCCACGGGGACCTGGTCATCCTTCTGTCCCTGATCGGCATATCGCTGGCATCATCGTTCGGATTAGGACCCTTTGCCGTCATGGCCGCGCTGGTGCCGCTGGCCCTGGCATTCGGCTGGATCCTGCAGCGCGCCGTACTCAACCGCGTTGTCGGCGAGGATCCTCTGCCGTCGCTGATTGCGACCTTCGGTCTTTCGCTGGCGTTGCAGAACCTGATGCTGCAGATCTGGTCGGCCAACAGCCGTTCGCTACCCGGCGGCGGACTGGAGAGCCGTTCGATCGAGATCGGCGGAATCTACATCGGCCTCTTGCCGGTGATCGTGCTTCTTGTCGCCGCCGGGTTGACTCTGGGGCTGGACCTCATGCTCAAGCGCATGCGTTTCGGCCGGGCGTTGCGCGCCGCCTCCGCGGATGTCGAGGCGGCCGCCATGACTGGCGTCAATCCGAAGTCCGTCTACGCCATGGCCACGGCCATCGCGGTCGGCATTCTCGGCTTTGCGGCCGTCTTCCAGTCCCTCCGTTCGACTGTCGCGCCGGCCGATGGCGGAGCACAACTCATCTATGCATTCGAGGCCGTGATCATCGGCGGCATGGGCTCCGTATGGGGCGCGTTCGCCGGCTCGATGGTGCTCGGTGTCGCACAGGCCGTCGGGTTCCGCATCGATCCCGGTTTCGGAGTGCTGTCCGGCCACATCGTCTTCCTGCTGGTGCTTGCCCTGCGCCCGCAAGGCCTCTTTGGGAGAGCGTGAACATGACCTCGATCTCGACCTCCGCCGATGCCGTTGCCGCACCGCCGGCGATCAGGGTGCGCCGTCAGACTGTTTCCGGTGTTATCGCGCTCAGCCTCTTCGTTCTCGTGATCGTCGCCCTTTCCACCATGGCGTGGTGGGCGAAAACCGGGACGATCCGGATGGTCCTCGAACTGTGCTGCTACATCGTGGCTGCGCAAATGTGGAACATGCTGGCCGGCTATGCGGGGCTGGTCTCGGTCGGACAGCAGGCCTTCATCGGCGTGACCGGCTATGCGGTCTTCGTTCTGGCGCAGACGTTCGGCATAAACCCGTTCCTCGCCATCCCCTTGGCGCTGGTGGTGCCGGCTCTGGTCGCTGTTCCTTGCTATCTGCTGCTCCACAGGCTCGACGGACCCTATTTTGCCATCGGGACCTGGGTCGTGGCCGAAGTGTTCCGCCTGGTGGCGTCCAATCTCGGATGGGTCAATGCAGGGGCCGGCATGTCGCTCGCCGTGATGCGCGAGTATTCCGGCTTCGAGCGGAACGTCGCCATGTCGGTGCTTTGCGCGCTGATGATCCTCGTCTCCATCGGCGGCAGCTACCTGTTCCTGCGCTCGCGCTACGGTCTTGCTCTGATCGCCATGCGCGACAATCCGGTTGCCGCCTCCAGTCAGGGCATCAACGTGGGCCGTCTGCGCTTCATGATCTATGTCGCGGCCGCGGTCGGCTGCGGTTTTGCGGGTGCGGTCTATTTCATGGCGCAGTTGCGCATCAACCCGCCGTCCGCCTTCGATCCGATGTGGTCGAACGTGGCGATCTTCATCGTCATGATCGGCGGGATCGGCACGATCGAGGGCGTGCTGATCGGAGCCCTCATCTACTTCGTCGCCGACCGGCTCTTCGGCGAGTATGGCGCGAGCTATTTCGTCGTCCTCGGCGTGATGACTGTTCTCGTGGCGCTTTACGCGCGCACCGGCATCTGGGGGATGATTTCCAAATACTGGGATGCACCCTGGTTTCCGATCAGACGGCACCTCCTTGTCGAAAGGAAGGACAGGGCATGAAGGCGGCGATCTTCGACCGGGTCGGCCGACCCTTACGGATCGGCGAGGTGCCCGACCCGACGCCGGGAGGCGACGAGGTGGTGCTACGGGTGGAGGCCTGCGGCATCTGCGGCAGCGATCTTCATATCACGGAGGATCCGGCGCCGTTCGGGATCGGTGAAGGGTTCGTCCTCGGTCACGAGATTGCCGGTGAGGTCGTGGCGGTTGGCAAATCGGTGACGACCCTGAAAGCCGGAGACATGGTGGCCGTCGTTCCGATGCGTGGCTGTGGTCATTGCGAACGTTGCAGGTCGGGCGACCCGGCGCGCTGCGTGGAGATGAGACTGATCGGCGGCGGATATGCCGAGTATGTGGCGGTCGCGGCGCGGCAGTGCCACATTCTTCCCGATGGCGTGAGGGTGAGCGATGCCGCCCTCGCGGAGCCGCTTGCCGTGGCGCTTCACTGTGTCGTGCGCTCTGGGATGAAAGTCGGAGACAGTGTCGCTGTTCTCGGCGCGGGCCCGATCGGTCTTCTCATTGCCTTCTGGGCGCGGCGTCTGGGCGCTTCGCACGTCGTGATGGCCGATCTCCACGACCATCAGGCAGAACGCGCTTATGCCCTCGGCGCGACCGGCTTTGCCTTATCGAACGATAAGCTGGCAGACCATCTTGCCGATCTGTGTGGCGGGCCGCCCGATATCGTTTTTGAATGCGTGGGCAAGCCGGGGCTGCTGCAGGCGGCGACCGAGGCGGTCCGGTTGCAGGGCAAGGTGATCGGAGTTGGGCTTTGCGTCGGTGGGGATTCCTGGGATCCGTTTGTCGCGCTGTCCAAGGAGATCGATCTGATCTTCTCCGTCTTTTTCCATCAACACCACGAATTCGGCATCGCACTCGATGTCCTGGGCGAGGGCGCGAGGTTTGCGCCGCAGACCATTATCACCGACCGGATCGGTCTATCGCCGGTGCCTCAGATCTTCGAGGGCCTGCGCCGGCGGACCACACAATGCAAGGTGCTGATCCAGCCCGAGATCGCCTGAGGAGGCAAAAATGACTGTTCAGTTCGAGACATTGGAATACGACATTGGCGGGATCCGCACGGTGGTCAAGGCGGTCGGCAAGGGGAAGCCGGTTCTGTTCCTGCACGGCGCTGCGACACTCGAAGGCTTCGACTTCGCGGAAGGACTGGCTGACCGGTTCCGTTGGGGTGGACGGCCCCCATCCGGCGTCGTTTTGCGCCAAGATGATGGTCCCAACACATCGAAGGAGCCGCCCAATGAACGAGATTACGCGCATCGGCATGGACACGTCCAAGCATCT
>NZ_FYAV01000044.1:0-201790 GCF_900185745.1 Stappia sp. TSB10GB4
CAGATGCGGTTCAAGCAGCCCAAACTGCTCATCGCTGAGCCAGAAATAGTCGCGATCCATGACGGGTCCCCCTCAGAGACCCTGAATCACAATCCCGCCGTCAGAGGAACCCCTTTTATGGGTCCGGGCCCTAATATGACAGCAATGGCGTTCGATAGACCAAGACCTGCGAGAAGAAGCCCGCAGCAGCGGGGCCGCCCCCCCGGTCAAGGGCTTCGACGCGGCAGGTCGCCGGTCTATCGGACGTCCACGGATCGTCCTGACTTGCACGGGCTACTTTGTCGCAAGTCCGTGAAAGACGTAAGGTCTTCCTGCGGCCTTGCTTCGCGTATCCGCACACGTCAGGACGACCATTGCGGCCATATAAATGGGTCCTGACCCTAAACGTCCAGCCCGGCCGGGCAGGCGACGCCGGTGCCGCTGAGGCCGCAATAGCCGCCGGGATTCTTGTCGAGATATTGCTGGTGATAGTCCTCGGCGAAGTAGAACGCGCCGACCGGCTTCACCTCGGTGGTGATCGCGCGCGAATGGCCGGCCGCCTTCAGCGCCGCCGCATAGGCCGCGCGCGAGGCCTCCACCGCCGCCGCCATCTCGCTTCCTGCCGCGCAATAGATCGCCGAGCGGTACTGGGTGCCGGTGTCGTTGCCCTGGCGCATCCCTTGCGTCGGGTCGTGGCCCTCCCAGAACGCCTTGAGCAGCGCCTCGCGCGACAGCCGCGCGGTGTCGAAGACCACCCGCACCACCTCGGCATGGCCGGTGCGCCCGGTGCAGACCTCGTGATAGGTCGGGTTCGGCGTGTGGCCGCCGGCATAGCCGACGGCGGTGACGAGAACGCCCGGCAGGGTCCAGAACAGCCGCTCGGCGCCCCAGAAGCAGCCGAGGCCGAGCAGCACCTCGTCCTCGCCGGCGCCGGGGGCAAGATCGAGCGGGCGGCCGAGCACGGTATGGATGCCCGGGGTCATGATCGGCTCGCTGCGGCCGGGCAGCGCCATCGCCGGGTCGACCAGGGAAAACTTGTTGCTGAGCATGGTCATGAACGACATGGATGCCTCCTTTTGGGCGAGACGCCGGGACGGCGTCAGGTCAGGCAAGACGCCGGGACGGCGTCAGGTCAGGCGATGCCTGCCCGCCTGCGGCGGCCGCGGCCGAGGTCGCCGATCCACAGCAGCAGGAAGCCGAGCGGGCCGACGATCACCCAGGCCGGCTGCACCAGCAGCGTCAGCACCACCGGATCCCAGACGAGCGGGTTGATCTCGCTCTGGACGAAGGCCTGGGCGGCGGCAAGGCTGCCGGGCGCGAAATCGAACCAGTACTGGCCGAAGGGCGTCGCCGACCAGGCCCCGGCGGCGATGGTGGCGGTGCCGTCGACGACGAGCGCCACCAGCGCCAGGGCGACGAACCAGAGCCCGAGAAGCCGCAGGAAAAGTCTGACCATCGTCCCGTTCCGGATCCATCCACCACGAAAGCCCGCGGCCCGCCAGGCCGGGGTTGCCTGACGCGCCTGCCTGTCACGCCCGCCTGACGCACCTGTCCCGCGCCAACCGGGTGTCGCCGCCCCCAAATGGGGTCCGTCCCGGCCCTTGACCGTCAGCCCGGATACGCGCGCAGGCGCGATCCGGACCATAGCCCGCCGGACGCGTCCAGGCGACAGCAAAGCACGCGAAAACGGCGACAATGCGCAGGTGGGCGTGCCGCCGGGCCCCGTCGTCCGGCCGGCGTCTTGCGGCCCTCCGCGTGCCCGTGTTGAAAAGCGCTCAGGGACATGGATGAAGGCTTGAACTTGGCCGCGCCGTCAGTATATTGCGCGACTTGCGGGCCGGATCGGTCCGGCCCCGTGCCGCTTCGGCACCTGCGCCGGCTGCGGTCTTTCTCCCGCACGAGGACCGCCGAAACGCCTGCTGCGCAGGCCCCTTCGGACGGGCCGGCTGCGGAGAGGTGGCCGAGTGGTTTAAGGCGCACGCCTGGAACGCGTGTATACGGGAAACCGTATCGAGGGTTCGAATCCCTCTCTCTCCGCCATTACTACCCTGTCGAACGTTCTCCGCGCGCGGATGCGGGGCTGAAACGCCAAGGAGCCGCGCGGTTCGGGTGCAAACCTGTGGACTGCGACGCCGGCACACTCGGCTCTGAGCGTTCTCTCTCTGCCGTTTTTCTCTCGACCTCTGGACTGAACCGGCACCAGTACGGATTCTTAAGCCATTGAAGGCCAATAAGATTGTTCCCGCCCGCCTCAGATCGCTTTGGGATCCCCTTCGATAGCCGCTCGGGTAAAACAGCTGCAGTCCAACTATTCTGCGCCTGCGTTACCCATCTCACCGTCGACGACCGGAGCGTTGTCCTGGTTGGCCTCCCAGTCGGCATACGTCCGGCCATCAGGGAGTTTCCACAGTATCCGCCCGTTCGCGCTCGCTCCGATTACGGTCGCAGCTGCGGCCGAGGCAGAAGAAAAGCTGTAGTCGCTGGTGAAAACTAGGAAATCGCCTTCCTGCCGCAACACTCCCTTATCGACCAGGGTACTACGCAGAGCGGTTGTGCCGCGTGGGATCGTCGTCGTGGTCCGGACCCGTGCCTTCGAGCCAGACCTGACCACGAAATCCCCGGACGGCCCGAGCTCCATTTCAGCTGCGAAACCCTCTCCCCGAAAGAAGAAGCGAGGGCTCCCGACAGGCGGAGCTTCGGAAAGAGCATGGTCTATCGGCATGGCCTCAGCCACTCGCCCACGAATTTGCCGAAACAAGTCCCAGCCAAGCGCACCGACCAGCGTCTTAGTCTGATCCACGAACTCGTCCATAGCTGCACGGTCAGGTAAGGGCAGCTTGCCAGCGTCGTCGGAGGGTGTCCGGGTGTTCGGAAGGCTCCAGCGAGGATTGCTCACGACGCTGCGGATCAGACAGGCCTCGACGTAGCGGGCGTGGCTCTTGGTAAGATTCTCGTCCTTGCTGATCAGCACGACCGTATCGGTCCAGAAACCCTTGGCGTCGCGCCCTGCCTCATTTGAATTGTGATACGACAAACGAGCGCCGATGCCTTCGGACTCGCCGACATACGCAAGCTGCCGGTCCTGCGCATCCTCATCGGCACCGATCAGGATGTATACGCCGGGCCGCTCGATCTCGGGGAAAGCTTCGCGAACCCGCCGAAGCTGATTACGGCGGAAGGCAATGGCCTGGATCGTCGACATCGAGATTTGTGCTACCCGAATGCCGTTCGGATCCCCATCGAGAAGGAAGATGTTTATCGAACGGGGTTTGTTCATGCCGCCCCCTGCATCTCTGCGACGGTGGAGCAAAACACCTGATGGAGGGGGCTGACGTAGTTCGTGCCGGTCTTCCTGAGAGCAAATCCAGCCCGGTCGCAGTGGGCTATTGTCGCTATGAGCATCGGTATCATGCTGTGTTGCCCGGCGAGCAGCGGCAGGCGAAGGAGAGCGATGCAACCATCTTGCGCGAAACATCCTTGCCCGGGTCCAGAGCGGCGCGAGCTGATCATTCTCTCCACACCTCGGCAGCCAGGGGCAGCTCATTGAGCTCTGCGCGCGCCTCCCGCCACGTCGGATAGTATTTTGTCATCAGGGCGAGAAAGCGCTCATTGTGTTTTGGTTCGATGAGGTGAATCATCTCGTGCAGGACGACATATTCCAGCAGGTCTTTCGGCTTCTTCACCAGCTCGGTGTTAAGACGAATATTTCGCTGTCGAGGGTTGCACCCGCCCCATTTCGTCTTCATGCGCTGGAGGAAGTAGCTGGCAACCTCTACGCCGAGCTTCGCCTCCCATTTTCGTATCAGCGGAGGGACAGCTTCATGTAGCAGTGACCGATGCCACTCCTGCATGATCTCTTCCCGCTTTGCGGGCGAGCTTCCGGGACGGACAGTGAGTGTGATCCTGCGATGGTCCAGCCGAACGAAAGGCTTCACGTCCTTCTCAACAAGGGAAAGCAGATAGCGCCGTCCCCATAGATAATGGCTCTCTCGCTCGACAAATTGGCGCGGAGTCTCCCGCGCCTGGCCGAGCAATTTCGCCTGCTGGTCCCGGATCCAGCCGATCTTGGATGCCGCATAGGCGCGGGCCACTTCGGGGCGGGTCGCCAAAGGAGCGACAAGGGTGACGCGCCCGCTCGGCGGATGTACCGATAGATGGACATTTTTGATGTCCTTCCGGGTCATCGCGATGGTGATATCGCCGAGCTGGATCGTTTCCGTCATCAGTACCCCGGCTGATTCTTGATAATCTCGAAAACAGCCAACGTGGCCTCGCGATCGCGGTCGAGAATGGGAAACAGGGCATTGAGTACCTGCGCCTCGCGTGCCTGGTCGCCCTTCCATCCCGCGGGAGCGCGTTCACGGACGGCCAGATCGATCCGCAGGGCCAGCGCGGCCTTGTCGTCGTCATTCGCAGGGCACTGGAAGGTCGACGCGGAGATCGATGCGAGGTTGTTAAAGATGACCGTCGCCTCTCGTTTGCCATGCAGCGCCGAAGGGATGCCTGCATCGGGTTGCTTCGCGGCCAGTCGTTTCACCAACTCTTCCGCCTTGCGCAGGAACTCCTCATAGGCCGCCGCGTCTGCCCGGCTCTGCTTGATGAGATCGTCCAGCAGCTTCGACATCTCCTCGTAGAATCGAGGATCGGTGAGCTGGTCGCGGATGATAGTCTTCCGGACGTTGTTGATGATGCCCTCGGCGATGGCGTTCCTGGTGAGCTTGCCCTTCTCGTTGAGCTTTCGTGCAATGGCGTCGTGAATGCCCGTCTCGATGATAAGCTCGGTTAGCGGAATTTGGTCTAGCTCCCCCAGGTCGGCCGCCGGATCGGCCTGGACATAGGTATTGAGCAGGTGTCGCATGTCCGCTTCGTAGGGCTTGATGTCGAGTTCCTCGCCCGAGTGCTTTTTGATGGCAGAACGGATCTCGCCGTAGAACTCGGCTTCCTTCTGCAAGGCGGCCGCGTCAGCATCGGAATATCCTGCCTCCGTGAGATCCTGAGCGATAGCCGCGAACGCGCGGACAAAGACGGCGACCGCCTTGTAGAACGAAATCCGCAGCGCCTCGGTCTCGCTCAGCGCGTTCGGATTTGCGGCGTCCCCGCAGAAATAGTGAAGGAACTGCTCCATCTCACGCGGCAGGGGTACCGGTTCGCACAAGTAGCGCAGCGCCTCGCGGGCTTCGTCGAGTTTCCTTTTACCTTCCTCCAGCCAGTTCTTGAGGTGGACGTTGTTTTCTCCGCCGCTGCCCTCGTCGATGTCCAACTCGTCGGAACTATAGACCGCGATCGCCTGCTGCACGTCGCCGAACAGCTCCTTGAAGTCGACGATGTGGCCGTAGTCCTTGTCCTCGCCGTCCAGCCGGTTGGTGCGGCAGATGGCTTGGAACAGGTTGTGATCGCGCAGCTCGTTGTCGAGGTAGATGTAGGTGCAGCTCGGCGCATCGAATCCGGTGAGCAGCTTACTGACGACGATCAGCAGCTTCATGTTCGCGGGCTCTTCGATAAAGCGCCGCTTGGCCTCGTCCTCGTACTCCTTGGTGGTCTGGCCGGGCCTGAGCACGTGCTTCGTATAGGTGTCGAACTTGTAGCGCTCGTCGCTGTTCGCCGGCTCGCGAGATATTGCGTTGTGGTTCGGCTCGTAGGATGTGACGATCCCACAGTACGAGCCGAAACTCGTATTCTGAAACAGCCGGAAGTAGTGGCATGCGTCGTAAATCGACGGTGCGACCAGGATCGCGGTGCCGCGGTCGTTATTCAATCGCGGCTTCAGGCTGAAGTCCTCGATGATGTCGGCGATGATGCGCTGCTTGCGCTCTGCAGCGCTCATCAGTTCCTCCATCGTCGCCCAGCGCTTGCGCAGAACGGCCTTCTGGAAGTTGTTCAGGCCTTTGGTCTTCTGCTCGAACCACTGGTCGATCGCGGCCCTGGAGGTAAGCCGCTGCGGCACATCGCGGGCCTCGTATTTCAGGTCGAGGATGACACCGTCGGCCACGCCCTCATGGAATTTGTAGGTGTGGATGTAGGTGCCGAAGACGTCCCGCGTCATCAGCTTGTCCTTGCGCAGAAGTGGCGTGCCGGTGAAGCCGATGAAGATCGCGCCCTCCAGCCAACGCTTCATCTGCTTGTTCATGTCGCCGCCCTGCGTGCGGTGGCACTCATCCACGAACACGTAGAAGCGCCCCGTCACGGGAGGAGGCTCGCCTTTCAGGTCCGCTGCGTCGAATTTGTGGATGAGCGCGCACAGCAGGCGCGGCGTGGCCGCTCCGAGCTTCTCCACGAACGCCGCCCGCGTGGTGATACGCGGCGAAGGAGATTCGGCGCCGATCACGCCGGCGTTCTTCATCACCCCTTCGATCTGCTTGTCCAACTCGTCTCGGTCGGTGACAACGAGGATGCGCGCATCGGGGTCGTGCTCCATCAGCCATTTGGCGATCAGCACCATCAGGATGCTCTTGCCGCTACCCTGGGTGTGCCAGATGACACCACCCTCGCGTTTGGCGATGCGCTCCTGCGCAGCCTTGACGCCGAAGAACTGATGTTGCCGCGGCACCTTCTTTTGGCCGGCGTCGAAGATGATGAAATTGCGGATCAGGTCGAGCAGCCGGGGCTTGTTGCACATCTGAGCCAACGGCCGGTCGAGCAATGCTCCGGCAGTGAGCGGCACGCCCGAAGCCTCTTCGTCCTTCCACGTCACGAAGAACTGCTCTGGCGTCCCTGTGGTGCCGTAGCGCAGTCCCTGCGAGTCGCTCCCCGCCAGCAGGAGCTGCACGGTGCTGAAGAAGCCCTTGTTGAAGATTTCTTCCTGGTTGGTGATGAGCTGGCGCACGCCGTCGGCCAGCTCCACCGAACTGCGCTTCAGCTCGATCACCGCGACGGCAAGGCCATTGAGATAGAGCACGATGTCGGGCCGGCGCTGGTGGCCGCCTTTCAGCGTCACCTCCTCCGCGAGCGCGAAGTCGTTCTTCTCCGGGTGCTCCCAGTCAATCAGGTGGACGGTCTCGTGCGCCTGGCCCGCTGCGATCTGCACCGGGACGCCGTAGCGCAGCAATTGGTACGTGCGCAGGTTGGCCTGGTAGAGCGTGATGCCTGTCGAGTCCGCGGCGGTCTCCAGCCTTTGCAGCGCCGCCGAGATGTGGGCCGGCGAATAGCCGCGCGCGGCGAGATTGTCGCGCAGGAGGTCCGCCTCGATGGCGCGGTTCCCTTCGCGCTTCGACCAGTCGCCAAGGTGCCGGTAGCCCAGACCGCCCTGATCCTCAGGGCTCGTGATGAGGGCGGCGAGGCGGTCCTGCGTCGCGCGTTCACTGCGGGGGCGTTCAGCCATGGGCGGCCTCCGGTTCACATGTCTCTACCGCTGAAACAGGCAGGCGCACCCGTCCCGTCAGCAGCGCCTGCATCATGGCCTGCTTGAGATCTCGGGTCTTTGCGAGCCTCGCCTCCAGTGCGGCGATCTCGGCTTCCATGTCGGAAAGGACCTCGGCGATAGCCTCTTGTTCGCGCTCGTCAGGCAGCAGAACCTCGACCGACGCGAGCGCTCTTGCACTGACGTGAACCACCGCATCGCCTTGGCCACGATTGGCTTTCTGCCGAGCGACCTGTGGGATGTTCATCAAGTAGCCCAAGAATACCGGGTCGCCGCCGTATGGTCGGAGTATGATGATATCACCACCGGCGTATGCCTCGACATCAGTGGTCAGCGCGACACACTTGCCGATCTCCTCCTTCGTTTCTCCAGAACCGGCGAAAAGCAGATCACGAAACTGAATACGCGTCGCGTTGTTGGCAACAGCACGCGAAATACGAGATGTGAACTGTCGAACAACGTTATGATGCGTCGTGTAGACCTCCCCATAGCGAATGCACGGAAGTTCGCCGGAGAACGCCGCGCCTCGCGGGACGCCGGAGCCCTTCAGGAACCGCCCCAACTCGCCCAGCCGCTTCTCCTGCCAGGGGGCGGTGAAGCCCGGCAGGCGGGACTCGCCGGTAAGCAGGCGCTGCATCGCGCCGGTCCGCAGGTCGCGTTTCTTGGCGATCAGTCGTCGAATCGCGGCGATTGCAGCGTCTACATCCGAAAGCGCCTCCGCGATTGATTCCTGCTCTGCACGGGGCGGACGCGCCAGAATGGTGGCAGATAATGACCGCCCGTTAGTCAGCGCCCGCGTCGTGTACGTCGCCCGCGCAATGACCTGCTGCCGGAAGTATTTCGGCGAAAAACAGTAGGCTTTGAAATGGTCATCCAGGCTGTCATCCGTGGGGCGGGCGCGTAGCACGAAGCCGCTGAAGACTGTGTCTTTCGCCGGATCTAGCATTGCAGCGGCAACCCCAATCTCTTCAACCGTCTCGGAAGTGCGGGTAAAGAACACGTCGCCCTTCCGGACCTCGAACCCCTCAAGCTCCGATCTCGATACGTCGACGCGCCCTTTTATGTGATCCAATCGAAGGCCGGGCCGCCCGAACACGTCCATGTAGTTCACGATTGGCGTGCCGTAGCCAAAGTACTTTTTCGCCTTGTTCAGACCGTTCTTGAAAGTGAACAGGTCACCTAACGGCACTGCATCCCAATCCTCTGGAATGATGCCGATCTCGGTCAGTTTGTAGCCTGGCCTCACGTCCATGCGGCACCCATTGCCTTCAGATGGGTCGCAACCCGAGCGGCGAGCGCATCGACCTCGTCTTCGAGCTCTGGCAGCGGCGCGGCATAGCGTTCTGCCAACTCTCGTACTCGGTCAGTGAGGGTTTGCGAGACCCGGTCGATCTCGTCCTGCACGGTGGCCGACAGCCGCGCCATCCACTTGTCCTCCACCACCAGCGTCTTGATTTCCGCCTCGGTGAGCTTGGGATACTTCGCGTCGATCTTCTTGTCCAAGACCTCCTGCTCGGCCTTGCGCTTGGCCTTGGCTTTGGTCTGCTGGTCGAGCAGATCAGCATAAGCCTCCAGCGCGGCGCGCTCGTCGTCGTAGAGCGGGTCTTTGCCGATCTCCTTCAGCCGTGCCTTCACGGCCTTCGCGACGATCTTCTGCTTGTCGCCCTCGCCCTCGATCACCTCGGCCAGAAGTCCGTCCTCGCCGCTGTTTTCCTCCAGCATCTCGTCGAGCTGCTGCTCCAGCGACGCGAGTTGGGCGTCGAGCGCTTCGATGGCATCGCGCTCGGCAGCGAAGTAGCGGGCCACGAGGATCGGCGCGGGAACCAGGTCCGACTTGAAGCGCCGCTTGCCCTTCAGATAGTCGTGCGGCTCCGGCCATGTGAGCTTGTTGTTCTTGTCCTTGACCTGAATGATCTCGCGCGGCTGCGCACCCTTCACCCAGCCGTCGGCGGCGATCAGATAGGCGTCGTCCTGCATCGCCTCTGCCCAATAGTCCATGAGGTGCTGGTACACGTCGTAGGCATCGAGCAGCGGGGCCTTTCGGAACATGGCGAGGAGTTCCTCGGCGATGGTCTCGATCAGCTCCTTCGGGTGACCCTCCTGGCCGAAGTCGGTGAGGCGCGGCGTGGCCGCATTGCGCCAGTCGGCGAAGAGCCTTGCTGCCTGGTGCTGGAACGCGGCGAACTCGGCATGACCGAGAATGGCGGGTCTCACTTCGGCGAGCGGCAGCTTGAGGCGCGCATAGCCGGGACGACCCGCGGACTCAAACAGGACCCCGCGGACACTGGGAAGCACTTTCCAATACGCGCCGAGCGCATCGAGATCGCGCTCCGGGATGCCGCCGCGCAGATGGCCGTCGATGTCCTGGATGTCCTCCGGCTCGGTACTGTCGATGTAGCGAGGCAGATTGAGGTTGAAGTCGTTCTTCGGATCAGCGATTTCAGCCAGCGGCACCATCCGGGCGTAGCGCGGAACATCGGCCTGTTTGGCGAACGTGTCGACGATGCGGTGGATGTCCTGTTCGCGCAGGCGGTTCTTGGCGCCGTCCTTGATGAACCCTTTGGAGGCGTCGATCATGAACACACCCTTGCGGGCTGCAGCGTTCTCCTTGTCGAGCACCACGATGCAGGCCGGGATGCCGGTGCCGTAAAAGAGGTTGGGGGGCAAACCGATGATGCCCTTGAGATAGCCGGAGCGGACGAGTTGCTGGCGGATCTTGGCCTCGGAGTTCCCACGGAAGAGCACGCCGTGCGGAAGGATGCAGGCGGCTTTGCCTGTGCCCTTCATGGAGCGAATGATGTGAAGCAGATAGGCGTAGTCGCCTTGCTTGGCGGGTGGCTCGCCCCAGGCGAATCGCTGAAAGGGGTCCTTCGAGGGCGTGAGGCCGGCGGTCCAGGTCTTGTCGGAGAATGGCGGATTGGCGACGACGTAGTCGTAGGTGCGAAGCTGCTCGCCGTCCTTGAACTTCGGCGCGGCCAGGGTGTTGCCGGAGAGGATGTTGGCCGTCGGGAAATCGTGCAGGATCATGTTCATGCGGGCCAGGCCCGCAGTAGTCACGTCCTTCTCCTGTCCTTCGAGCGTGATGTGCTTTCCGGCCTGGGCGGCGACCTTCAGGAGCAGCGAGCCCGAGCCGCAGGTCGGATCGTAAGCCGTGGTCGCAGCCTTGGTGTTGTGCGGCGAGATGCCGATCACCTGCGCGATGACCCGGCTCACCTCCGACGGTGTGTAGAACTGCCCCTTGCTCTTGCCGCTTTGGGTCGCGAAGTGCCGCATCAGGTATTCATAGGCATCGCCGAGGATGTCGTCGTGGTCGGCCCTGTTCTCGGAGAAGTCGAGTTCCGGCTTCTGAAATATGCCGATCAGGTTGGTCAGGCGATCGACCATCGCCTGGCCTTCGCCAAGCTTGTTTGGGTCGTTGAAGTCCGGGAAGTCGCTGCGGGCGAGTCGCGTATTAGCCTCGATGAGGGGCTGGATGATCTGCGTGTTGATCTTGTCCCCGATGTCGCTTTTGCCCTTCAGCGCCACCATGTCCGTGAAGCTCGCGCCTTTGGGTATCGTCACCGGAGGAGCGAAGTCACTGCTGTTCCCGTACTTGTCGGTGATGTACTTGATGAACAGCATGAACAGTACGTAATCCTTGTACTGACTGGCATCCATGCCGCCTCGGAGCTCGTCGCACGAAGCCCAGATCGAGGAGTAGAGGTCGGATTTCTTGATCGCCACTTCAGATATTTCCCTTCTTTCGGGGGAACTGCGCTTGCTCTTCGACCGCCTTCAACCGCTCGAACTCCTCTACCGACAGCACCACGACGACCGGCCGACCATGCTTGGCGACCGCAACCGGTTCGGCGCGGGCAAGGTCGATCAATCGGCCGAAGCCATACTTCGCGTCTTTCGCGCTCAGGGTCAGCATGCGACTCCCCGCCTATGCGTCGATCCACTTTTGGCCAATTTGGCCCAAATGGCAATGCCTAAGCGCCTATGGGCGAGACGACGGCGCTATCGGGGCAGGAAAGCTTGGGTCTGCTCGGCCCAAGACGATGGAAACGGTCCCATGAGCACCGCGAGTGTCAATTGAGGCGGCTGCCTTCCGTCGAGAATCGCCTCGACGATGTCCGGGGCCAATAGCGTCAAGCGCAGAATCCGGCACAGGTAGGACTGGTTGATCTTCTCCGCTTCGGCCAGTTCGGTCACCGAGGCGAATCGGCCGCTCTCCATGAGGCGCTTCCAGCGGTCGGCCCGGGCGATCGCCTTCACCATGGTGTTGTCGACGCGCGGGCGGGGCTGGCCCCAGCACGCCCCGTCGGGCATGACCACCTCCTTGCGCCCGCCGCGCTTCCGGACGGTCAGGGGAACACGGACCGTCAGCGTGCGCCCGTCATCGGTGGCGGCGTCACCGGCTCTCATGCTGCCCTCCGCGGATCGTCGGCCATGCCGCCAAGCTCATGAACCAGACGAGCCAGCCCATCGACGCGGAGGCGGATATCGACGCCTCCCTGTCCGACATCGACGCGCTCGACGAGCAGCTGGACGACGCGCGCCTGCTCGGCCGGAAACAGCTCGTCCCACAGCGGGTCGAGCCCTTCCAAGGCTTCCCTGACCTCAGCCTCGGACAGACCATCGATCTCGCGCCGCGCCGATCGCCATGTGCCGACGATCACCTCCGGGGTGCCAAGGAGGCCGCGCAGCTGGTCGACAACCGCGCCCTCGATCTCGGCGGCGGGCACGCGCCCCACCGGGCAGGCATCGGCGCCGCGCTTCAGGACCGACTGGCTGACATAGTAGCGGTAGAGCTTGTCGCCGCGTCGCGTGTGCGTCGGCGTCATGGCGCAGCCGGTCGGCCCGAAGATGAGGCCCTTGAGCAATGCGGGTGTCGCGGCGCGTGTCCGGCCCGCGCGCATCCTCGGGCTCTCGCGCAGGATTCCGTGCACCTTGTCCCACAAGGCGCGCGTGATGATGGCATCGTGCTCGCCGGGATAGGCCGTCCCCTTGTGCACGGCGCCACCGATATAGACCCGGTTGTTGAGCAGCTTGTAGAGGAAGCCCTTGTCGACGAGTCGTCCGCGCCGCGTCCGCACGCCCTCGGCCGCGAGCGCCCGGGCCAACGCGGTCGCCGAACCGACCTCGACGAAGCGCTCGAAG
Organism: Stappia sp. TSB10GB4; assembly: GCF_900185745.1. Taxonomy (NCBI): domain Bacteria; kingdom Pseudomonadati; phylum Pseudomonadota; class Alphaproteobacteria; order Hyphomicrobiales; family Stappiaceae; genus Stappia; species Stappia sp. TSB10GB4. The sequence continues at coordinate 12,479 of NZ_FYAV01000044.1, forward strand.
ATCATCCGGACCATCGCGGCCTCGGCATCATTGATCACCAGCTTGCGGTTCCTGACCTCGTAGCCGAGCGGCACGAACCCGCCCATCCACATGCCGCGTTTGCGCGAGGCGGCGATCTTGTCCCGGATGCGCTCGCCGATCACCTCGCGCTCGAACTGGGCGAAGCTGAGCAGGATGTTGAGCGTAAGCCGCCCCATGGACGTCGTGGTGTTGAACGACTGGGTCACGCTGACGAAGGTGACCCCGCCGCGATCGAACACCTCGACCAGCTTGGCGAAATCCATCAGCGAGCGGCTGAGCCGATCGATCTTGTAGACGACGACCACGTCGATCCGGCCGTCCTCGATGTCGGCGAGCAGGCGCTTCAGCGCCGGCCGGTCGAGCGTCCCGCCCGAGAAGCCGCCGTCATCATAGGACTCAGGATAGAGCAGCCAGCCTTCGGGCTTCTGGCTGGCGATATAGGCCTCACAAGCCTCGCGCTGGGCGTCGAGGCTGTTGAACTCCATCTCCAGCCCTTCTTCCGTCGACTTGCGCGTATAGACCGCGCAGCGCAGCTTTCGGATGGATTTGGCGGATGCGGGTGATTTCGTCATGCTTGGCCTCGCCGGTTCTTGAGGCCGAAGAAGACCCAGCCGTTCCAGCGCGTCCCGGTGATGGCGCGCGCGATGGCGGAGAGCGAGCGGTAGGACCGCTCCTGCCATTCATAACCGTCGATCAGCACCGTGACGGTGTGCTCGACGCCCTGCCATTCGCGGATCAGCCGCGTGCCGGCGATCGGCTTGTCGTCGGCGCGGATCCGGCGCAGCACGATGTTGCCACCATCGAGTTGCTCACCCAGGGCCTCGAGGCGCTCGACTGTCGCGGGCTTCAAACCGCCATAAGCCAATTCCTGGATCCGATAGGCGAGCCGGCTTTCGAGGAAGCGCCGATTGTAAGGCGGTGCCTCCGTGTCGAAGAGTTCGCGCCACTGCTTCTTGAGGTCAGGCGTCGGCGTGGTCTTCAGCGCGGCCAGCCGGGACAGGATGTTTTCTGTCATGGTCATGCGTCTCCTTTGCAATTTGGAGTTCCATGACCGCTCCGGTCGGGCGGGAAGTGAAGGCAACTTTCTCCGCGGTCGCCAGATACTTGCCTTGACTGGCGTGCCTTGAGCCGAACCAGCCCGCGCGCGAGAATCCGGCAGACCTCCCCGATTCGCTCGTCCGGCGTCATGTGGCCGGGGTGGATCGAGTTCGGCATGTCCATGGCAGAGACCACCTAAGGGATTGGATTCCCTTGGCCTCTACTCACGGTGCAGACGATCCGTCCCAAGGCGATGGCTTTTGAATCGACTCCGGCAGGCATTTGCGATAAGAACATAAGATGAACAAATGCGAGGCAATTATGGGCGGCTGAGATGGCTAAGAACCTGAAGAAATTCGTCAATCCCAAGTTTACCCGAACCGTCGATCTCGGCCTGCTGGGCCGCCTGTTCGAGCGCCACGGCGATGCCCTGAACGGGCTGGACCTTGGGGTCTTCAGGGGCGAGGCCGCGCAGGACGAGGCACGCAGCGCCGTCCAGGATTTCTTCGCGGGGCCGGAAGAGAACTATCCGGAAGGGCTCGTCGCCGACCTGCACCGGATCGCCGAGATCGGCAACGCGGCAGGCCTCGACATTATTCTTCAGCAGGCCGCGCGGCTGGGGATCCGCGTGACACCCGAAGCGAAGGATGACGAGCCGGAGGTTCACCAGAATCCCAAGCACGTCGCCCTGCGCGTCTTCCTCGATCATCCCGACGTCTTTGACGCCGCGTCGGACATGATGGCGCTCATGGCGCGCACGTCGCTCGCCGAGTTCGTGGGCCGCGACGAAGGCGTCGAGGCGATCATGGATGATCGCGCAAAGGCCGAGTTTGAAACCGCCGCCGCCGCGATGTTCGAACAGGATCTCCGCAGCAACTATTGCCGCGCCGGCTGGTATGACGATGCCGACGAGCTCGTTCTGGTGATCGAGCACGGCTCGCCGATCACCACGACCGATGTCCTGCAAAAGGACCAGAAGCGCGTGATCAGCTTCCGCGCCGCCGAACACGCGGTGCTTTCATACAACTCCACGACGGGCCTGTTGAAGATCGGCGGCGTGGCCAAGGCGCGCCGTGCCGATCTCGCGGAGCTATTCGCAGACAAGATTCTCGGAAAACCCGAATTCTTCGCCGGCGACGACGCCCAGAACCTCTACACGCTCGACCCGGTGCAGCGCGCGGGCTTCGGCTTCGCGTTCAACCATGACTTCGATCCGGGCATCCAGCGGGTCCAGATCACCGAGGTCCAGGTCGACCGCGTCGGCGCCGATCCGAAGACCGGCGAGACACGAACCTTCTACTCCTATGTTGCGCGCGACGGACGCGACAATGCCCTGGCCAGGCTGGGCGAGATGATGCGGGGCGCTCGTCTCGGGTCGGATTGGCGCCTCAACCACATCGTCATCCGCGTTCATTTCGCGACCGGCGGCAAGTCGGCGAAGAAGGTGACCATTAAGCTGAAGCCGCCGGCCCACGCCATGTTCAAGCGTCAGCAGTTCGAGGGCCGGATCATGACGCTTCTTCGCCGCAACGGACTGCTCAATGACCGAGACGCTGCCCAGGCTGCTGTTGCGGCTGAGTGAGGCGGGCGATCCCGCAATTCTATGGGGACGACAGGCGGCGCCTCATGCCGGGCGCGATTTCGAGCGGCTGCTCGATCGGGGCGTCCTGGTCGAGCAGGCCCCGGCAACGGAATGGGATGTGTGCCCCGCGTGTGATTGCGGTCTCGACGCGCGGCCCATCCATCAGGTCAACGGGCGACACATCGCGGTTTGTCCGACGGACCGGCGCAGCGACGTCGTTCTCGGCGCTGACGATCTGCGGAGCTTTCGGATTCATCCCTCCGCGCTGGTCCGCGAAATCGCCATGGCGTCTGGGTTCGGAGGCAAGCCGGCGCCGGTCGCGACCGGTGTCTGGCATCTGGGGGAAACATCGAACCAGCGGGCGCTGTTTCTCGCACTGTCGCAGGATGCGGTGCTTCAACCGGGATTGATCGGCCTGATGCGTTCGGTCGCCCGGTCATCACCCATCACGGTGATCGCGCCGGCGATGGCTGCAGATGACTGGGCGCGCTTGGTCGACGCAGGGCTTCATGTTGTCGCTGGATCGCACTGCATTGCTTGCGATGGGACTGCACCTGGGTTGTCGATCGATCAGTCCAAACTGGAATCGCAACCGAGCTTGGCGCCCCGATTGGTGATTCAACGCGGCGCCAAGACGGTATCGCTCGACGGAACGCCCAAAACCCTTTCCGATCAGGAATTCCAGCTGCTGGTCCTTCTAGCGGAACATGCGTTGAAGTCGCCCGCCATCGTCGAGAATCGTGCGATCGAGGCGCACATCTGGGGAGCGAGCATCCATAAAATTTCGTCGCAGGTGCGCGAGCCTGTGCGCGCACTTCGGGATGCGCTGGCTCGCGGAAGTGCGGATGCCACGTCCGTACGCGCATTGATCGAGAATCGGCGAAATCCGAACGGCTACCGGCTGGCTCTGCCTCCGGAGGAAATCGAATTGATCAAGTAGCAGCTGGTGAACGCAGCAGGAGGGAAGCGTGGCCGATTTCGGTACCGACGAAGGCGGTGGTTTCAACGCCATTAGCCGATCCTACAAGAACGATCCGACAATTGAGCACTATGTAAAGCTGCGGCGCGAAAACCCGGACGCCGAAATCGAGGTGTCTGTTGTCGGCGGGATGGACCAACTGATGTTCATGGAGCCTGAACTCAGAAAGTTCGGCTTCGACCCTCAGATGGTTGCCGGCGTCTTGGATGCAGACCCTGAGGCGATAAGTGCACTCTCGTTGCAGATCCTGGAAAGAACGATTGAAGCTCGGGATCTCGCCCGATCAGGTCAGACCCACCTGACGAGACGCGGTTTGGTCGTCCCTGACAAGCTGATCAATTGGCTAATCGCATGCATGCTGGATTCCTTGAGCTGGACTGACGAGCTTTATATCCCAAGGGATCTTATCGTCCTGATCCGCGAGCGCTTGGGCGGATCCAACCTCGAATACGAACAGGCGTCCGCTGCTCACCAGAAGCGATGGTCCGCGATCATCGTCGGTGGTCAACTCAAGGCACGGGGGATCGAGCCAAGCTTCAGAATGCTCGCCAAGATTCTCAAGGTTTCTCCCACTACCGTCATGCGCTGGTTCCCGGATGGCGAGTTCGAAGAGGAGATTGCGCGGGTATCCACCTGGTTCGACGAGAACGGCCAGATGCGAAGCCTCTCGGACATCACCCGACGACCGTTGCAAACGAAATAAGCTGCGCAACACCTAACCGGTCAGTCAAACCTGCGGCGCCGATGGATATCGGCCAATCGCAGGAAGTCTCTGGTGATCGCGGGCCAAGCATACCCACACTTCGCCCACATCATCACCACGTCGTGCCCACCTATTCTGGCCGGCGCATCGGCAACCTGCGGACATCACAAACGATGACCGAGGCGTTGACCGATGCGTTCTTCTATTTCCCGGGATGACCTTCAGATCCTTCTTCATGAGGCGGACGTCGCCGCCCGCCGCCTCGTCCGCCAGCTGCGGCTTCCTCGCGCCGATCTCGACGATGTCCGCCAGGACCTGCTCGTTGATCTGATAGCCCGGCTTCCCGCCTACGACTCAGATCGCGGCACGCTCGGCGCCTTTGCCGGCGCCATCCTCACCAACAGGGCGACGCGCATCGCCAACAAGGTGCAGCGGGAGCGCCGGATGTATGGCGCGACGCCGATCTCGCTCGATGAGGTCATTCCCGAGAGCGACGGGCTGACCCGCGGCGACCTCATCGCCGAAGCCGACGGGCTGTCGGCGCTCTTCGGCCAGCCCGTCGATGCGTTCGCCACCGCCGAGGAGCGTCTCGATGTCGAGCGCGGTCTTGGCTCGCTCGAACCCGCCGATGGCGCTCTCTGTGCAGCCCTTTCCCGCACCACCGTCGATCGCCTTGCCGCGAGTGGCCATGGCGCCCGCAGCAGCCTCTACCGCCGCGTCAAGGACATCCGCCTTGCCCTGACGGCGATCGGCGTCCGGACCGCGTGAGACGGTTCGGCGAGCGCGTGAGTAGGAGCCCATCATGAACGTCATTGCATCCAGATTCCCCGCTGTCCGGAAGCCGCTCACCGAGATCGAACTTTGTGGTTGGGTCGGCCAGGCCGCGCCCGGCGACATCCTCGAATATCACCGTGGCTTCCTCGCGCTCGACACCATGCCGCAGGGCACGCGCCTCGCCGAGCGGGAGCGGGCGGAACTCGCCCGCGTCGCGCGCCGCGCCTGGTGGGCGGCCGAGCGCGGACTGATCCATCTCGTGCAGCGTCGCCACCGGTCGGACGACTACAGCTATCTCGCCATCGCCCGCCCGAAGCCGAAGCAGGCCTCAGTATCGCTGTCCACCCTCCTGCTGGCGGAGGTGGCGTGATGGCATCTGATCGCAACAACCGCCCCAGTCTCGACGACATCCGCACCATGCCGGTCGGCGAGATCGCCACGCTTCGGGCGGAGCATCTGGCGCTGCTCCAGGAGGATGCCGATGCTGCCCTGGATGCCGCCAAGCGGCTCAAGGAGTGGCTGGAAGGTGCGATCGCGCTTCGCTACGCCGACGCGGCAGCGACGGTGCGCCGGGCCGAGGGCAAGGACACTGGCCTCGTTCGTTTCGAGGACGGCGCCGTCGTCGTCGCGGCCGATCTCCCGAAGAAGGTGGACTGGGACCAGTCGCTGCTCGCCGCACTCGTCGAGCGGATCCGTGCGGGCGGGGAGAACCCGGCCGATTACGTCGACATCGGCTTCAAGGTCCCCGAGCGCAAATACACCGCCTGGCCCACTGCCATCCGCGAGGCCTTCGCCGCCGCCCGCACGGTGCGGACCGCCAAGCCGACCTTCCGTCTCACCATCAAGTCCGAGGATGCCCGATGACCAGCTCTGCTGCCCTGACCGAGATTCGCAAGCGCCACTACGCGCTCGAAGCGCTGCCCGACACCATCGTCATTCCGGTGCTCGGCGAAATCCGCCGCGAACAGGTCGTCAAGCCGATCGAGGACGCCACGCTCGACGATATCGCCTTCGCCTTGCTGGGTGTCGAAGCCGAGTTCAGCGCCGTCGGCGACCGCCTGCACGCCTTGCGCAAACTCTATGGTCTCGCCCGGCAGGCCGGCGCGCGCGGGAGTGAGTGCGCGCTCGATGTCGCATCACGCAACGCGGGAGGCCGCTGATGGCGCTGCGCATCGTCAGCGCCGACGAACGGCTGTCCGCGGCCGGCGCCAAGACCACCATGGCGATTTTCGGCCCGAGCGGCGTCGGCAAGACATCCTTGCTGAAATCGTTGCCGCCGGCCGAGACCCTCTGCATCGACCTCGAGGCAGGCATGAAGTCGGTCCAGGACTGGCCCGGCGACAGCATCCCGGTGCGCACCTTCGCCGACGCCCTCGACATTGGCTGTCTCGTCGGCGGGGTCAATCCGTCGGCCGACCCGAGCGGCTTCTTCTCAGAGGCGCATTACCAGCATCTCAGGGAAAGCTATCCCGATCTCGTTCAGATGATCGCGGGCAAGCGCATCATCTTCGTCGACTCGATCACCGACCTCACGCGCCAAGCCATGGCCTGGGCGAAGACGCGGCCCGAGGCCTTCTCCGACAAGACCGGCAAACCCGACACCCGCGGCGCCTACGGGCTGCTCGCCCGCGAGGTCATCGGTCTGCTCAAGCACCTGCAGCACGCGCAGGCGAAGACCGTGATCTTCGTCGGCATCCTCGAACGCGTCACCGACGAGTTCAACCGCACGACCTGGCAGCCGCAGATGGAAGGCGGCAAGGCCGGCCGCGAGCTTCCCGGCATCGTCGATCAGGTCATCACCATGAGCCTGTTCGCGCGCGACGGGGACGGCTGGCGGCATGAGCCCGAGCGCGGCGAAGACCGCCGCCTCGTCTGCCGCGCCGGCAATCCCTTCGGCCTGCCGGCGAAGGATCGCAGCGGCCGTCTCGATGTCACCGAGCCGCCCGATCTCGGCGCACTGCTCTCCAAGATCAACGCAACACCGAAAGGATGACGAGCCATGAGCTTCGACATGAACGACGCCGAGCCGCAGAAGAGCGGCGAACTGATCCCCGACGGCACCTTCGCCAAGGTCACCATGACCATCCGGCCGGGCGGGACCGACGGCCAGAGCGAGATCGACCGGGGGTTGCTCAAGGCCTCGAACGCGCCCGGCAGCGACGTGCTGATGGTGGATGCCGAGTTCACCGTCGCCGGGGGCCCTCACGTCCGGCGCAAGTTCTGGCAGATGTTCACCGTCTCCGGCGGCAAGGTCGACGAGCACGGCGTCTCGATCGGCTGGAAAATCTCGAAGGGGAGCTTCCGCGCGATGATCGACAGCGCGCTCGGGCTCGATCCGCAGGACATGGGCGAGGCGGCGAAGTCGAAGCGGATCCTGCGCGGTCTGGCCGACCTCAGCGGCATCACCTTTGTCGCCAAGATCAAGGTCGAGCCCAGCGACGACCCGCGCTACGGCGACAGCAACAAGCTCGACCGTGTGGTTCTGCCGAGCGAACCGGAATGGCGGAAGGTAATGGACGGCGAGGTCCTGGCGCCGAGCCCCAGCACCCGCGCGCGGCCCAAGGCTGTATCGCCCGCATCGCCCGCAGCTCCGGCCTGGGGGCAGCCCGCCGCATCGCCGCCCGCGAGCGCTGCCCCGGCCTGGAGCCGGCCGGCACAGCCGGGCACGGCTCCGGCAACAGCCCCGGCAGCCGCACCCGCAGCGACGCCGACCCCGAGTGGTCCGGCCTGGCTCAACACCTGACCGTCATGACGGCCGATGAGTGGCAGACGCACGTCACGCGCGAGGCAGCGAAGGCGATGGGACAATGGCTCGAAGGACGCGGAAGGCTTCACCAGCCCATCGCCGCTCTCACGCTCCCCGAACTGGAAGCCATGGCGGCGAACGCGATCGCGCGGTTCATCGTCCTGGCCTCACACCGGATCAAGGATCAGCCGGACGACGCAGAGGACCTGACCCGGCTCTTGCTCGGGTAGGCGTCTGCGCCGTCTGCGGGCGTCAGGCGCGCGGCTTCGGCTACGTCCACCAGCTGCGCTGGGACCTCTTTCCTTACCACCGCTTCTGCTCGATGCGCTGCCTCGATGTTGGCGCGGCGCTCGCCAACAGGAACAACGGGATGATCGACAAGACCGACATGGAGACCCGAGCGATCAAGGAGGCGCGCCGGTTTCTCGCCGAGACGCTCACCGAGCTCGACCTGATGGCGCCGTTCTACGACCGGAAGCCGGAAGAGATCGATCGCATCATCGAGGCCTGCGTCGACGGGTTCCAGGAGTCGATGCAGCGCCAGGCAGCCGCCCGCGACCCGCTCGACGATCCGATTCCCTTTTGAGGTGGCGCATGGGAATCGATCTCAACCACGGCTCCGGCTTCATCTATGGCCGCATCGGCCACGCGATCAGCGTGTCCGATCGGGTCAATGCCCTGATCGATGCGGCGCTGGTGGCACGCAATCGCCGGCAGACGCCGCGCGCTTATCTCGGGGGCAGCCGGATCGGCGAGCCCTGCGCGCGCAAGCTCGTCTACGAGGTGACCCATACGCCCAAGGATGAGGGACGGGACTTTGACGGCGCGATCCTGCGCATCTTCGACGCCGGCCACCAGTTTGAGACGCTCTCCATCCGCTGGCTGCGCGGCGCGGGCTTCGACCTTCGCACCGAGCGCGCGGACGGCGGACAATTTGGGTTCGAGACGGCGGGCGGCAGACTGCGTGGCCACATCGACGGCGTGATCGTCGCCGGCCCCGATGTCGGTCTGCGCTGGCCCGTGCTCTGGGAGCACAAGGCGCTCAACGCCAAATCCTGGAACGACCTGGTCAAGCGTGGCTTGCGCGCCTCCAAGCCGGTCTACTTCGCGCAGGTCCAGCTCTACATGGGCTATCTGGAGCTGGAGACCGCCCTCGTCACGGCGCTCAACAAGGACACCGAGGCGCTCCACCACGAGGTGGTCGGGTTCGATCCGCCCTGCGCGCAGGCGGTGTCCGACAAGGCCGTCGATATCCTGCGCGCCGCGGAAGCCGGCGAACTTCCAACGCGCATCGCCGCAGCCCGAGATTTCTATCTCTGCCGCATGTGCGCCTATGCGGAGCGCTGCTGGGAGGGCGAGCGATGAGCTTCATCCCGTCTCAGCAGCAGGCGGCGGCAATCGCCGCGATCGAGGACTGGTTTCGGCGCCGCACGCGCGATCAGCAGGTGTTCCGCCTGTTCGGTTACGCAGGAACGGGCAAGACCACCATCACCCGGCATGCGATCGGCGAGCTCGGTCTCGAACCGATGGATCGCACGGGCGGCTCGGGCGGCGTGCTCTATGCCGCCTTCACCGGCAAGGCGGCCCTGGTGATGACCCGGAAGGGAACGCCAGCCTCGACGATCCACAGCCTGATCTACAAGGTCTCCGAGGCGACACCGGAAGAAATCGAGCGCGTCACCCGTGAGTTGGAGACGCTGCGCAAAGGCTTGCGGAGCATGGGACCGGCTGAGCGCTCCTTCGCCGAGACCCAGATCCGCCGCCTCGAGCTCCGGCTCGCCGACATCCATCAGCCCCGTTTCATTCTGAACGAGCAGTCGCTGGTCCGCGACGCCGACCTGATCGTGCTCGACGAGGTCTCCATGGTCGGCGCCGAAATGGCGAGCGATCTGCTCGCCTTCGGCAAGCCGATCCTGGTGCTCGGCGACCCCGGCCAGTTGCCGCCGATCAAGGGCGACGGCGCCTTCACCGACGCCGATCCCGACGTGATGCTGACCGATATCCATCGCCAGGCCGAGACCAGCGCGATCATCCGTCTCGCCACGCTCGCGCGGCAGAGCGTGCCCATTCCCTACGGCGAGCACGACGACTTCGTCTGGAAGATGCGGCGCTCCGACATCGGCCCACATCAATTCCTCAAGGGCGGCCAAGTGATCTGCGGCCGCAATGCGACGCGGCTGTTTCTGAACACCGCGATGAAACAGGCGGCCGGCTTTCCCGACGCTTACCCGCGAGGGCGCGGTGAGAAGATCATCTGCCTCAAGAACCGGCACGATCTCGGTCTCGTCAACGGCATGTTCCTCGACCTTTCGGACATCCGCGACGAAAGCCCGCTCGCGTTCAGTGCCTCGGTGCGCACCGAAGACGGGACGAGCGTTCCCGGCCGCCAGTGGTTCTACAAGGGGCATTTCGACGACCACGTCGCCTACGACGCCGAGCGCCTGCGCCGCGATTGGCGTGACATGCGGGGGCTTGTCGAGAGCGTCTGGGGCTACGCCATCACCTGCCACAAGGCCCAAGGGTCGCAGTGGGAGAACGTGATCGTCTACGACGACGGCCTTGGGCGGACCGCCGAGGACCGCGCCCGCTGGCTCTACACCGCCATCACGCGCGCGGAGCAAGGGCTGGTGATCCTTGATTGACTTCAACGATATCGCACCCGCCAGAACGCCTGCGGTCCATTACGATCTCGACGCCATCGTGGCCGGCCTGCGTGACAGGACCGGCGCCTGGGTGCCGCAGCACTTCCCGAACGGCCGGCGCAACGGCGACGAATGGCGCCTCGCCAATATCAATGGCGCTGCGCCGCGAAAGAACGGCTCCTGCGTGATCACGCTCAGAGGCGAGCACGCCGGCGACTGGATCGACTTCGACGGCGGCCAGGGCGGCGGACCGCTCAGCACGCTGGAACAGGCGACCGGCCTCAAGGGCCGCGACCTCTTCGCCTATGCCGCCGATCTGGTCGGATGGTCGGCCGCGGCGCCAGCGCGGCGCGAACCCTCGGCGGCTCCTGCGAAACCGGATAAGGACCCTGCCCGAGAAATCGAGATCATCCTCTCGCGGGCCCTCCCGATCGCCGGCACACCGGGCGAGGCCTATCTGCGCGCACGAGGACTGGCGGTCCCGCCACCGTCCGACCTCCTGTTCCATCCGGATCTCGCGCATTGGGATACGAGGACCGGGTTCCCGGCCATCGTCGGCCTGGTTCGCGATTGCGCCGGCAGCGTGGTGGCCCTGCACCGCATCTACCTGCGGCCGGATGGGGCGGCGAAAGCCGAGGTCGAAAAGCCGAAGAAGATGCTGGGCCGGGTTGGCGGCGGCGCGGTGCGCCTGGCCTCGATCGGCGACGATGCTGTCCTTGGTCTCAGCGAAGGCATCGAGACGGCGCTCGCCGTGATGACGGCTCGCCCGGGCATGGCGGTATGGGCGACGCTCTCGGCCACCAACCTCGAACAGGTCGTCCTGCCGCCGGAGGCCCGGCGTGTCGTTCTGCTCGCCGACCACGATGCGTCGGGCGCTGGCCTTCGTGCAGCCGAAGCGGCGGCGCAACGTCTCCGCGCCGAAGGCCGCAGCGTCGCCATCGCCCTGCCGCGGGCGGAAGGCGATGACTTCAACGACGTCCTGTTGCGCGACGGCGCGGACGCGGTCCGTCAGATCATCGACGCGGCCGAGCCGTGTGCAGTGGCGGATGCCGTCGATGCGCAGGATGGCGCCCGAAACCGCCCGATCGGCTTCGTCGAGCCCCAGGGGCGCTTGCCGCAACTGCGCGCCGATGAGGGCGATCTCGCCCGGGCTCATGCACGCAGCTGGGGTTTGCTGCTCGCCTCGAACAACACGCCCTGGCTCTTTCGCAGCGGCGGCATGCCGACATGGGCCGTGCATGACGATGACGGCCTGCCCATGGCCCGGCCGGTCACGGAAGAGCGCTTGCGGCACATGCTGGCCAAGCTCGCCGATTGGCGGCGTCTGGCGCGCAACGGCGATCTCGTTCCGGCGCATCCGCCAACGCCGCTCATCAAGTCACTGCTGGCGACGCCCGATCCCGGCCTGCCGGTCCTGGCGGGGATCGTCACCACGCCGGTCTTCGGCCGCAATGGCGCCCTCCTGACCGAGCCCGGCTACCACCCCGATGCGCGGCTGCTCTATCAGCCGACACCAGGCTTTGCCGTGCCGCAGGTGCCGGAGCGCCCGTCGCCGGCGGAGATCGCGACCGCGCGCAGTCTCATCATCGATGACATGCTGGGCGAGTTCCCCTTCACCGGCCACGCGGAGCGGGCGCATGCTGTTGCCTTGATGCTGCTCGGCTTTCTTCGCGCCATGATCGACGCGCCGACGCCGCTCCATCTGATCGAGAAGCCGACACCCGGCACCGGCGCGACCCTGATGGTCGACGCGATCGCGACCGTCCTCACCGGCGTCAGCGCCTCCGTGATGACCGAGGGCCGCGACGACGAAGAGTGGCGCAAGCGGCTGACCGCCAAGCTGCGCCAGATCCCCTCGATCGTGCTCATCGACAATCTGCGTCACCCGCTCGACTCCTCGGCGCTTGCGGCAGCTCTGACCGCCCCCTTCTGGGAGGACCGCATTCTCGGTGCGTCCGAGATGACACGATTGCCGATCCGCTGCGTCTGGATCGCGACCGGCAACAATCCCGAATTCTCCAACGAGATGGCGCGCCGCATCGTGCGCATTCGCCTCGACGCCCGGGTCGATCAACCCTGGCGGCGCGAGGGGTTCCGCCACCCCGATCTCATGAGCTGGGTTCGCGCCAACCGGCCCCGCCTCGTCGCGGCCTGCCTCACGCTCTGCCGGGCCTGGCTGGCCGCCGGCAGGCCACGGGGCGCGCGCATGATCGGGAGCTACGAGAGCTGGTCGCGCATCATGGGCGGCGTCCTCGAGGTGGCCGGGATCGAAGGGTTTCTCGCCAACCTCGATGAGATGCTGGCCGCCGCCGATGGCGAGGGCGCGATCTGGCGCAGCTTCATCGGCGCCTGGTGGGACCGCTTCGGGACGGCGGAGGTCGGCACCGGCGATCTCTATGAGGTGGCGTTGGCCTGCGAGCCGCCGCTGCCGCTCGGCACCGGGGGCGACCGGTCACAGCGCACACGGCTCGGCAAGGCGCTCGCCCGCATGCGCGACCGGGTCTTCGATATCGATGGCCGCAAGATGCGCGTGCGCACGCTGGGCGTCTCCCATCAGGCCAAGCGCTGGCAGCTGACGATCGAAGGGGAACGTGGGGAACGTTTTCCGCAAGGTGTCGCGGCATCCGGCGGGGAACGTTGCGCCGAAAAGGGGAACGTCGAAAACCAACGTTCCCCGGCACAACCCCTTGAAACAAAAAGCTCCGGGGAACGTGGGGAACATGGGGAACGTTTTTCGACACTAACGCATGTGCGCGGCTGCGCCCACGCGATGGAGGATAGGGAAAAACGTTCCCCACCTTCGTCACCTTCCCAAAGCGCTTGCTCCTCAACGGCTTGCACCGGGGAACATGCGGGGGAACGTCCCTCATCACGTTCCCCGAACGGCGCTGCGCCGGACTGGCTCAAGGAGGTGCTCTGATGGGCATGCTCCGTCAACTCGGTCGTCTCCAGGCGGCAGCGACCGGTCCGCCGCGATGGGTCTTCGATCGGAAACCCGACCCTTGCTCGCGCTCCTTGGAGACAATCATGATCTCGACCATCGAAACCGGCCCCGCCGCAGCAGGGGCCATCGCATTCCGTCCGCATCCGGCTCATGCGCATCGCGCCATTCTCAGCCTCGATCTCGGCACCACGACCGGCTGGGCACTGCACAGCCATGAGGGCCTGATCACGAGCGGCACGGTCTCGTTCCGGCCGAGCCGCTATGACGGTGGCGGCATGCGCTACCTGCGCTTCCGCAGCTGGCTGGACCAGATCGCCGCCGATTCCGGCGGTCTCGCGGCGATTTATTTCGAGGAGGTCCGGCGCCATATCGGCACTGACGCGGCCCATCTCTATGGCGGCTTTCTGGCGACATTGAGCGCCTGGTGCGAGAGCCACGCGATCGCCTATCAGGGCGTTCCCGTCGGCACGATCAAGCGGCACGTCGCCGCCAAGGGCAACGCCGACAAGGCCGCCGTCATGGCCGCCGTTCGCGCCCGCGGCTTCTCACCCGCGGACGATAATGAAGCCGACGCCATCGCCATCCTGCTCTGGGCCATCGAGACCGAGGGAGGTGTGCGATGAGCGGGGAGACGATGCTCAGGCATGCCGCGTCGGTCGTCGCCGAGCGCCGCAAGATATATGGCGATCCGGCCGCCGCGATGGCCGTGGTCGCCAGACGCTGGTCGATCACGCTCGGCCGGCCCATCACGCCGGCGGAGGTCGTGCTCTGCCTCATCGATCTGAAGCTGGCGCGGCTCGGGCACGATCCGAAGCATCAGGATTCGATCCTCGACATCGCCGGCTATGCAGCGGTGCTGCAGGAGGTCGGACGATGAGATGGCTGCCGAAAGGATATGGCGGCGAACGCCGGTCGGCCGAAGAGGTCAAGCGGGAGGGCTGGCGCGAGCAGGGCCTCCTCGTCGTCAGCCCCACCGATCCGCGCCTCACCTGGCCCGAGCGAGAGCTCGTTCGCCAGCTCGGCGAGAAGCTCTATGGCGGACGGCGTCAGCCGACGGAGCATCGGCATGGCTGAATGGACTCGCGAACAGGTCGAGGAGCGGCTGATCGAAGCTGCCGACGTCATGAAGCGCCTCCCCGACGTTCGGGTGCAGGGCTATTTCTCGGTGTGGCCGAAGATCGTGCATGAATTCGCTGATCTCGTCGGTCAGGAGCCGCCGCGCATGAAGCGTCCGCCGCCCTTGCCCGACGCCATCAGCCGCATGGAGGCGACGCTGCCCTGGCTCAGATGGCTGGAACCCGACGATGCGCGGCTTGTCTGGGCGCGCGCCGAGGGCACGCCGTGGAAGCCGATCTGCTGGCGCTTCGGGATCTCCCGCGCCACGGCGTGCCGCCGCTGGGAGTACGGCCTCAGCGTCATCACCTGGAAGCTCAACGGACAGAAAGTGCCGGCGAAGCGTTCGCGCGCTTTCCTCGTCGACCGCGTTCGCTCGTCAAGTTCATTCTGATGCGTGAGACAATTTTCGCTGAGACATTTCCCGGCGAGACACAGATCGGCGATTTGGGTTAGTTCGTGGTCATGCTCGGGCGAGCCGCGCGCGGACGCGGTTTCCAGATTCCCACACCCGAAAGGACATCCATTTACACCCATTCACGCGGCGTTGCGGGGAGCGACCTCCTGCTCGATCTTGCGTCGCGTGGTGCGGTCGGCGACATCCAGATCATACCGGGCCTGCAGATTGATCCAGAACTCCGGGGATGTGCCGAAATAGCGCGCGAGGCGCATGGCCGTGTCGGTCGTGATCGCACGCCGCCCAAGCACGATATCGTTGACCCGCGAGCGTGGCGCCTTGATCGCGTTGGCGAGTTCGTAGGCGCTCATCCCCAACGGAGTCAGGAACTCGTCACGCAGGATTTCTCCAGGATGGACCGGCGGCAGACGACGGCCCGTCGTCACCTCCGAGAAATCAACGATGCGCCTGTCGAGATCCTCACGCTTGATAGTCATGGTCATTACTCCTCAGTGGTAGTCGACAATCTCGACGTCCCACGCCTCGTTGTCGCGCCAGACAAAACAGATCCGCCACTGGTCGTTGACGCGGATGCTGTGTTGACCCTGCCGGTCACCGTGAAGCGCTTCCAGGCGATTGCCGGGCGGCACCCGCAGATCGTCCAGCAGTGTGGCCGCTTCGATCGCCAGCAGCTTGGCGCGAGCCCGCCGCTGGATTTGCTGCGGCAGGTCGCGGACGGCGTAGCCAGCGAAGATCGCCGCTGTGCGTTTGTCGGCAAAGCTCTTGATCACGGCGAAGCGTAACGCAAAACGGGACGTCCTGTCAAGCGGGACGCTTCGTCTCACGGTACGGCCTGAATATCAACGAACTCAGAGAGATAGCGGTTCCTCCCTGGCCGAAATCGTATGCTGGCGGCAATGGCGCGATGCTTGCCCAGTGACGGCGCCGAAATAGGCCATTTCGTTTCGCCCGCATTCTTGGCTTCGTGATTTCAAATACTTAGGCGTCTGCGTGCCTCGGCGAGGGCGAAGCCGCCATTCGGGGGCGTTTCGTTTCGAGCGCATTGGCGAAGCGGCACTGGTTTCGCCGGCGCAGCGCGTCGGCGGGCTTCGCGAGCGCCTGATCAGATCCTTCACCCACTGCACCGGACCGACCATGGACGTCGTCGAAACGCCGATCGACAAGCTTGTGCCCTATGCGCGCAACCCGCGCCGCAACGAGGAGGCTGTCGCCACGGTCGCCGCCTCGCTGGCCGAGTTCGGCTGGCGTCAGCCGATCGTCGTCGACGAGGACATGGTGATCGTCGTCGGCCACACCCGCTACGAGGCGGCCAAGCGCCTCGGCATGACGAGCGTGCCGGTGCATATCGCGCATGGCCTGACGCCGGCGCAGCTGCGCGCCTACCGGCTGATGGACAACCGCTCGCATCAGAACGCGAGCTGGGACGACGAGCTGCTCAAGCTCGAACTGGCCGATCTGAAGCTCGACGAGTTCGACCTGGCGCTGACCGGTTTCGAGGACGATGAACTGGCCCGTCTCCTGGCCGAGGCGCCCGTCGAGGGGCTGGTGGACGAAGACGAGGTTCCGGAGCCGCCCGCCACGCCCGTCACCCGCCGCGGCGATCTCTGGATCCTCGGGGACCACCGCCTGCTCTGCGGAGACTCGACCTCGGCCGAGGACGTCACCCGCCTGATGAACGGCGAACGCGCCGCACTGTTCGCGACCGATCCGCCCTATCTCGTCGACTATGACGGCACCAACCATCCGACGAAGAAGAACGCGTCCGCTCGCGCCAAGAAGATCGCAAACAAGGACTGGTCCGACGACTACATCGAGCAGAAGCACTGGGACGATTCATCCCAGGGGCCGCAGTTCTATGAGGCCTTCATGCAGGTCGCCATCGACTGCGCCATCAAGGAGGACGCGGCCTGGTATTGTTGGCATGCCTCGCGGCGCCAGGCGATGCTGGAAGCCTGCTGGTCGAAGTTCGATGTTCTGCATCACCAGCAGATCATCTGGGCCAAGAGCCGTCCGGTGCTCACGCGCTCGATCATGCTGTGGGCGCACGAGCCCTGCCTGTTTGGCTGGCGCTCGGGCAACAAGCCGCGCGTCAACCGCGAAGGCTTCGAGAACTGGCCGACGACGGTGTGGTCCATCCCGTCGAGCGAGATCGAGACGCGCGAGCACCCGACCTCGAAACCGGTCCGCGTATTCACACTGCCGATGGAACTGCACACGGTGCCAGGCGAAATCTGCTACGAGCCGTTCTCCGGCTCAGGCTCGCAACTCATCGCAGGTGAGCGGACGGGGAGACGCGTCTTCGGGCTTGAGCTCTCCGAGACCTTTTGTGACGTGATCGTCAACCGCTGGCAGGCCTTCACCGGGAAATCGGCAAGGCTGGAGGGCGAGAATCGTAGCTTCGACGAGGTGAAGACCGAGCGCGTCGGCGCTCGTGACAGCGATCAGGATGCCGCATGATGCAGTCGCGCCGAATGTCCCTGATCGAGGCGTTGAGCAATGTCGCGATCGGTTACGGCGTGGCCGTGCTGACCCAGATCGCGGTCTTCCCGCTGTTCGGTCTGCAGGTGCCCCTGAGCGACAATCTGTTGATCGGCGCTCTATTCACGCTGGTATCCGTGGCGCGCAGCTATGCCGTGCGGCGCATGTTCGAGAGGATGCGCTCTTGGACTGCATAAGCGAAACGCCGCCGCCCATGGCGGGCAGCGGCGGCTCAGTGAGGATGACGTGTCAGCTGGTCGTTATGCCGAGCAGCTTCGCCCGGAAGTCGACGCCCACCGGCCGGCTCTCGCCCACGGTGCGGCCGGCACGGAGCGCGCCGGCACGGCCGACGAAATAGAAGCCGACCTGCTCGCCGGTTTCCCGGCGCGTTCGCGTGAGGACCGTGTAGCGGGTCGAGCGTGCATCAGCGATGGTCGCTTCGCCTCGGTGCTGCAGGGCGGCGACGAGACGGTCGTGGATGGTGATCCTCGCCATAGCCTCAGCCCTCCCGGCTGAGGCGGTAGACCCGACCGCGTCCGTCGACCTTCTCGGAGGTCACGTCGAGCCCGAGCTTCTTCTTGAGCGCCCCGGCGATGGCGCCGCGCACGGTGTGCGGCTGCCACCCGAATGCGGCGGCGATCTCGGCGACGGTTGCTCCGTCGGCGCCCTGCAGCATGGCGATCAGCTGGGCCTGCTTGCTGCCTTCGCGGGCATTTGGCTTCGTTGGCGTCTTGACGGCAGCGTGATCGCTTTGCGTCGGCTCCGCAGCGTCGCGCGAGGCCTCCGGCTCGATGCCGATGGCGGCGAGCCCATGCTCGGTGATCGCGAGTGTGACGCCGTGGCCGTCGCCGGTCTCGCGCCAGACGTGTTCGCCGATGCGCGTGTCGGCATCGATCTCTTCGAGCAGGCCCTGCTTGAGGAGCGAAGCGATCACTTTCTGCGCTGCGCCGCCCTTGAGGTTCTTCGGGAGCGGTAGAGCCAGCATGTTCGCGCGCTGCGCGGCGGCGCTGAGGACGATCGTCTGTGTGTCGGAGAGTTTGGTCATGGGGCAATCCTTCTTCAGGAGAGGCGCGCGACCATCGCGGACCTTCTACTGCCCCGAGCCCCGAGGGCGAGCCCATCGGGGCGAAGGCGGGAAGCGGCGCGCCTAATCGGCGTGCTCGCCCTCCTTGAAGGCTGCGTCGGTGATGCGCTTCAGGAGTTCGGCGTAGTGCGCGAGGGTTCCAACGTGGCCCCAGTTGATCTCGTCGGGGTTGGTGTCGAAATGGTCGTCGCTCAGCACCTTGATGCGCTCCAGCATCGTGTCGATTTCCGCCTTCTTGGCGATGAATGCGTCGAGGGCGGAAGCGGTGTTTCGGGACTTGGTCATGGCGGTCTCCAGCGCTTGATGGTGACCCCATACAGGCTCTGATCGACACCCTCATCAAGTCGATAAGTGCATCATTTCATTGCTTTTTCTGCAGTGATGGCGAGGCTCCCGACATGACCTGATCTTGCCCGGGAGCGGCCCCCGTTCATGGCGACCAATACCCAACCCATCGCGGTCATCGCCCGGCTCCTGGACCTGACCGAAAGGCGGGTCCAGCAGCTGGCGCGCGACGGGATCATCCCGGCGTCAGCTCGCACCGGCCCCGAACGCGGGCGCTACGACCTCGTCGGCACGGTGCGCGGCTATGTGCGCTACCTGCGCGAGCTGGCGACGCGGTCGCAGACGGGCGCCGCGGACTTCGGTGTCGAGCGCGCCCGGCTGATCAAGGCCAAGGCCGATCTCGCCGAAATGGACGCAGCTGTCCGGCGCGGCGATCTCTTGCCGGCCGCTCAGGTCGAGGAGGCGTGGATCGCCGTGCTGGCTCGCCTGCGCGCGCGTTTGCTGGTCCTGCCCGACAGGCTGGCGCCGCTGGTCCATGAGGAGTCCACCATTGCCGGCACGCGCGCGCAGATCCGCGACGCGATCACCGAAGCGCTCGCGGAACTCGCCAGCCTCCCGGCCATCGCCGTTGATGCTGAAGGGGCCGGCGCGGCTGGCGCAGGCGACGCGCAAGGCGCTGACGATCCTGGCGCCGCCGCCGACCCTGACGATCAGTGAGTGGGCCGACGCCAAGCGCCGCCTGAGTTCCGAAGCCAGCGCCGAGCCCGGCCGCTGGCGCACCGAGCGGGCCATCTACCAGCGCGGCATCATGGACGCGATCTCCGATCCGGCGGTCGAAAGCGTCGTCGTGATGTCGTCGAGCCAGACCGGCAAAACGGAGGTGCTGCTCAACACCGTTGCATTCCACATCGACCAGGACCCGGCGCCGGTGATGGTGGTGATGCCGACGGAACGCGATGCGGAGACCTGGTCGAAGGACCGTTTCTCGCCGATGGCGCGCGATACGCCCTGTCTGCATGGGCGAATCTCGGATCCGAAGTCGCGGGACGGGTCGAACAAGATCCTGCACAAGAAGTTTCCCGGCGGGCATCTGACCATCGTCGGCGCCAATGCACCCTCGGGCCTGGCCAGCCGGCCGATCCGCATCCTCCTGTGCGACGAGGTCGACCGCTATCCGTTCAGCGCCGGCGCCGAGGGCGATCCGGTCAATCTGGCGAAGAAGCGCACCGTCACCTTCTGGAACCGCAAGATCGTGCTGGTCTCGACGCCGACCATCCGTGGCGCGAGCCGGATCGAGACCGCCTATGCCGAAAGCGACAGGCGCCGCTTCTTCGTGCCGTGCCCGGAATGCGGCGAGCATCAGACGCTGGTCTGGGAGCAGGTTCGCTGGGACCGCGAGGCGGACGGCGCCCACCGGCCGGAGACCGCGCGATACCAATGCCGCCATTGTGGTGCGCTTTGGAGCGACGCCGAACGCTGGGCGGCCGTGCGCCGGGGCGAATGGCGGGCCGAGGCCCCGTTCGACGGCATCGCCGGCTTCCATCTGAACGAGGTCTATTCCTCCTGGGTCCGCCTGGAAGCCATGGTGCGCACCTTTCTGTCGGCGAAGGATCACGGCGACGAGGCGATGAAGACCTTCGTCAATACATCGCTGGGCGAGACATGGGTCGAGACGGGCGAAGCGCCGGACTGGCAGCGGCTCTACGATCGCAGGGAGAGCTGGCCGGCCGGCACGGTGCCGATGGGCGGCTTGTTTCTCACCGCCGGCGCCGACGTCCAGAAGGATCGCATCGAAGTCGATGTCTGGGCATGGGGGCGCGGGCTGGAGAGCTGGCTCGTCGACCACATTGTCATCGAGGGCGGCCCCGAACATGCCGCCGCCTGGTCCGCGTTGGACGGTCTCTTGGGCCGCAGCTGGCCGCACGCCTCTGGGGTGGCGATGGGCCTGTCGCGCCTCGCGATCGATACCGGTTTCGAGGCGCCGTCGGTCTACGGCTGGGCCCGGCGCGCCGGCTTCGCGCAGGTGGCGCCGGTCAAAGGCGTCGAGGGTTTCAATCGGGCGAGCCCGGTCTCCGGCCCGACCTATGTCGATGCGACCGCCGGCGGCAAGCGATTGCGGCGCGGCGCGCGGCTATGGACGGTGGCGGTGTCGACCTTCAAGGCCGAGACCTATCGCTTCCTCCGGCTCGAACGGCCGACCGACGAGAAGCGTGCCGGAGGCGCGCGCTTCCCCGCAGGGACCATCCACCTGCCGGCTTGGGCCGACAGCGAGTGGTGCAAGCAGTTCGTCGCCGAGCAGCTGGTAACGGTGAAGACCAGGCGCGGGTTTCAGCGGCTCGAATGGCAGAAGCTGCGCGAGCGTAACGAGGCGCTGGATTGCCGGGTCTATGCCCGTGCCGCCGCCTGGATCGCCGGCGCCGACCGCTGGGGCGAGGAGAAATGGCGTGATCTCGAACGCCAGGTCGGCTCGCTCGATCGACGCGACACAGCGGCGCCAGAGACGACGGCCTCTGACCCCGGCACGCCAGAGATCGCCTCCGCGGGTCTGGTGCGCCGAGCACCAGCCGGGCGCGGCCGACGGGTGTTCACGCCCAGCTATCTGAGTTGAGACCAAGACCATGACGCTTGAGGACATGATCGCGCGC
Organism: Stappia sp. TSB10GB4; assembly: GCF_900185745.1. Lineage (NCBI taxonomy): Bacteria > Pseudomonadati > Pseudomonadota > Alphaproteobacteria > Hyphomicrobiales > Stappiaceae > Stappia > Stappia sp. TSB10GB4. The sequence continues at coordinate 33,931 of NZ_FYAV01000044.1, forward strand.
CGCGATGCGCTGCTCGCAGCCCGATGGCGCGGCGTGCGCACCGTCGAGGTCGAGGGGCGCCGCATCACCTATGCGAGCGATGCCGAAATGGCGGCCGCCCTCGGCGACCTCGAACGGCGGATCGCCGAGGAGCAAACCGGCGCGCGCCGCCGCATCGTTCGCACGACCGCAAGCAAGGGACTCTGACCCGTGCTGGAATCGATCACACGGTGGCGCCGCCGCATCGGCGCTCTGGTGGGCGGCTTTGAAGCGGGACAGGGAAGCCGAAGGCTGCGGCACTTCCAGCCGAGCCGGGCGCATCTCAACACGCTGATTGCCGCTGCCGGCGCCGACATCACCGCGCGCGCCCGCTGGCTCGTGCGCAACAACGGCTATGCGGCGAACGCCATCGAGAGTTGGGCCGGCAATGTGGTGGGCGACGGCATCAAGCCGTCGTCCCTGATCGCCGATGCCGATCTCAAGGCGCGCGTGCAGCGCCTCTGGCTCGACTGGACCGACGACAGCGACGCCGAAGGCTTTACCGATTTCTATGGTCAGCAGCGGCGCGCCGCGCGCGAGGTGTTCATCGCCGGCGAGGTGTTCTTCCGCTTCCGTCCGCGCCGGCCCGAGGACGGGCTCATGGTGCCGCTGCAGCTGCAGATGATCCCCTCCGAGATGCTGCCGCTCTCGCGCAATGAGCAGGTGGCGGGCGGCAATGTCATTCGCCAGGGCATCGAATTCGACCGTATCGGCAGGCGTGTCGCCTACCACTTCCTGCGCCGCCATCCGGGCGACGTGACCGATCCGGGCCTCTCCGGCGAGACGGTGCGGGTGCCGGCGTCCGAGGTCATCCACGTGATCGATCCGGTCGATGCGGGGCAGTTGCGCGGGATTTCCCGCTTTGCACCGGGCATCGTGAAGCTGTTCCTGCTCGACCAATACGACGATGCCGAGCTCGACCGGAAGAAGGTCGCGGCGATGCACGCGCTCTTCATCACCACACCGGCGCCGGCGGAGCCCTTCGACATTGCCGAGAGCGACGAGGCGGGCGAGCGGACGATGGATCTGCAGCCCGGCCAGATCGTGATGCTGGAGCCGGGCGAGGAGGTGCAGACCTCGGCGCCTGCCGATGTCGGCCAGACCTACGAGCCGTTCCAGTACCGCACGTTGCTGCAGGTCTCGGCGGCGCTCGGCATCCCGTATGCGTATCTGTCGAATGACATGCTGAAGGCAAACTACTCGAACTCGCGGCTCGCGCTCCTTGAGTTTCGCCGCCGCATTGAGGCCTATCAGCACTCGGTCATGGTCTGGCAAATCTGTCGACGGGTCTGGGCGCGATGGCTCGATACGGCGGTCATGGCGGGCGCGATTGCCTTGCCCGATTACGAACAGCAGAGGCGCGTTTATCTCGGCTGTTCCTGGCTGCCGCCCAAATGGGACTGGGTCGATCCGCTGAAGGACGCCCGCGCCGAGATCGAACAGATCGAGGCGGGGCTGAAGAGCCGGACGCAGGCGCTCGCCGAGCGCGGCTATGACGCCGATCAGGTCGATGCCGAGATTGCTGCGGACCGTGCGCGAGAGCGTCAGCTTGGCCTCTCCTTCGGCAGCGCCTCATCCGACCCGAGGCTGCTGACCGATGCTCAAGAGGCAGCACCAGCGGACAACCAGGCGAACGTCGCCGCCGACTGAGGTTTCCATGACACGATTGAATCCGCTGCTTACCCGGCTCGGCGGCCGGCCCTTGGCGATCGCCCCGCGGGCGCTCGACGGCCTGCTCGCCGCCGGCCCAATGCTCGATACACGCCAAGCCATGCTTCCGGCCCGCGATGCGCCGCCGGTGGCGAGCCATTCCGTTACCGGTCCCGGCATAGCCGTGGTGCCGATCCTCGGACCGTTGGTGACGCGTGGCGACTGGCTCACCAGTCTTCTGGGCGCCAGCGACTATGGCGAGGTCGCCTCCGCCGTGGAAGCCGCGCTGGCCGATCCTTCTGTGCGGGCCGTGTTGTTGGAGATCGACTCGCCGGGCGGCGAGGTCGGCAGTCTCTTCGACCTGGTCGATCGCCTCGTGTCGTTGCGCGAAGCCGCGCAGAAGCCGCTCTGGGCTGTCGCGAGCGAAAGCGCGCTGTCGGCTGCCTTTGCCATCGCCAGCGTGGCGGACCGCCTCTACGTCACCCGGACGGCGGAGGTCGGATCCATCGGCGTCGTGGCCATCCATATCGACGAGAGCGTCGCCGACGTCATGGCCGGCCTCAAATGGACGCTCGTTCACGCGGGCGACCGCAAGATAGATGGCAATGCCCACGAGCCGCTCTCGGATACGGCGTTGTCGGCGATCCAGGCGGATGTCGACGCGCTCCATGCCGACCTTGTCACCCTGGTGGCGCGCAATCGGAACATGAGTCCCGACGCCGTGCGCGCCACCGAAGCCGCGATCTATCGGGGTCAGCGCGGCATAGACGCCGGCCTGGCCGACAAGCTCGGCACTGTCGATCTCGCTCTTGTGGATCTCGCCCGGGCGCTGGACCCGCCACGCCTCATTACGGGCGCATCGCAACGTGCCCGCACTCATCAACCTTCAAGGAGAAAGACCGCAATGACAGTAGAACCCGACCTCAACCCGGCTGCCGAAGACGCCGCCGTCAGCGAGACCTGCGCACCCGATCCGGAAACGCCCGAGGCTCGGCTGTCGGCACCGCCTGCTGGCGCACCGGAAGCAACCGACACGCCCAATACCGATCAAGCGGCCGAGCGGCTGCGCGCCGAATATGCGGAGATCGCCGCCATCGCCGCCCAAGGGGCCCGGCTGGGCGTCGCCATCGATGCCGCCGACGCCATGGCGAAGGGGGTTGCGCCGCATGCGCTGCGAAGCTCCATCCTCGACGCCCTCGCGGCACGCGCCGAGGCGAGCTCTGTCGTCGCCGTGGCGCCGTCACCGGCCGGCTCGCCGGCCTCGAACGGCGGCGAAAGCCCCATCGTGCGTCGTGCGCGTGAGCGCGCCTCGGCCAACCGCAGCTGACGACAAGGAGGATCATCATGACTGTTCTCACCATGTCGCCGACCCTCGGCGACCTGCTCAAATACGAGCTCAATGCGAGCTACTCCCGCGAGACCGTCACGCTCAAGGCGGGAACGAGCTACGCGCTCGGCTCCGTCCTCGGCCGGATCACCGCGTCGGGCAAGTACCGCCTGTCGCCGGACGGCGAGATCGTCGGAGACGAGGGTGCGGAGGTCGCGACGGCCGTTCTGATCGAAGCGGTCGACGCTACGGCCGGCGACAGGACTGGCCTCGTCGTCGCCCGCGGGCCCGCGATCGTGTCCAAGGCGGCGCTCGTCTTCGACGCCTCCGTCGATGACGCGGCCAAGACGGCCGCCAAGCACGCCGAGCTCAGCTCTGCGGGCATCGTGCCGCGCGACACCGCCTGATCCTAGCTTCTGCCAACCCACGACCGGCTCCGAGGCGTCCGCTTTCGGGGCCTTTTTGATGCCCGTTCCAGCCCAAGGAGACCCGACCCCATGGTCGCCATGATCAATCCGTTCGATGCGGGCGGCTACTCGCTCGCCGAGATGACCCAAGCCATCAACATCCTGCCCAACGTCTATACGCGCCTCGGCGAGATGGGCCTCTTCCGCTTCGAGGGCGTGACCCAGCGCTCCGTCGTCATCGAGCAGGCGGAGGGCGTTCTGAACCTCCTGCCGACCGTGCCGCTCGGCGGCCCGGCCACTGTCGCCAACCGCGATGCGCGCTCCATGCGCTCCTTCACGGTGCCGTGGATCCCCCACGACGACGTGATCACGCCTCAGGACATCCAGGGCGTGCGCGGCTTCGGCGTGGCCGACGCCGCCGACCCGCTCGCCACCGTCATGGAGCGCAAGCTCACCCGCATGCGGGTCAAGCACGCCCAGACGCGCGAGTACATGGAGGTCAACGCGCTGCGCGGCATCGTCAAGGACGGCGCCGGCACCACGCTCTACAACTACTTCACCGAGTTCGGCCTCACGCAGCTCGAAACGGACTTCGTGCTCGGCACTGCCGGCACCCAGGTCCAGGGCAAGGTGCGCGACGTGCTCCGCAAGGTTGAGACCGAGCTCAAGGGCGAGACCATGACCGGTGTGCTGGCGATGGTGAGCCCGGAGTTCTTCGACAAGCTGATCGGCCACGCCAAGGTCGAGGAGGCCTACAAGTACTATTCCTCGACCGGGGCGCAGCCGCTGCGCGAGGACACCCGCCGGCGCTTCCCCTTCGCCGGCATCCTGTTCGAGGAGTACAACGCCACCGTCACGCTCTCGACCGGCGCAACGGAAACGCTGATCCCCTCCGGCGAGGGTATCGCCTTCCCGCTGGGCACGCTCGACACCTTCGTCACCCACGGCGCGCCTGCTAACCTGATCGAGACGGTCAACACGGTCGGACTTCCGATCTACGCGCGGCAGATCGCCCGACCCGACGGCAGCGCCATCGAGGTCAAGACCGAGGCCTCGATCCTGCCGATCAACAAGCGTCCGCGTCTCGCCGTGCGCATCTTCTCCAGCAACTGAGCATGAGCATCTTCGCAGAGGCGATCGACGACCTCTTCGCCGATCCCAATCTCGCGCGGGATGCCATCTGGCGGGCAGGTGGCACGGGCGCGCCGGTGACCGTCCGGATTGTCTTGCGACAGCCGGATCGTGTCGAGAGCTTCGGCGAGACGCGCATCTGGAGCGAAAGCGTCATTGGTGATGTACGAACGCGCGACGCCCTGAGCCTGGCGGAAGCGGATGGGTTCGAAATCGACGGCGCGATCTACGTCGTCCAGGGAGAGCCCGTGCGCGACAGCGAACGCCTTGTCTGGACCGTGGAGCTGAGACCGGCATGAGGCTGTCCGCGACCATCATCGGCGACCTCGGCCGCATCATGGCCGAGGAGGTCAAGGCGGCCGAAAAGGCTGTCACGGCCGGTGTCGGTGAGGCGGCGGAGGGACTCAAGACCGAGCTCAGAACGCAGATCACCAATGCGGGGCTCGGCCCTCGGCTGGCGCGCACCTGGCGGTCCGAGACCTTCCCAAAGGGCCAGAACAGCATCCGGGCGGCGGGGCTCGTCTGGTCGAAGGCGCCGGGCATCATTCGCATTTACGAAGACGGCGCCACCATCCGGTCGACCAAGGGTTTCTTCCTGGCCATTCCGACCGCTGCTGCCGGACGCTTCGGCGACGGTGGCCTCAAGATTACGCCCGGCGGATGGGAACGGCGTACCGGGCAGCGGCTACGCTTTGTCTACCGGCGCAACGCTGCGTCTCTGCTCGTCGCCGACAACATGCGGGCGCGAACAGGCAAGCGGGGCGGATACGCCAGAGCCAGTGCCGCCGCTGTGCGCAGCGGGCGCGGTTTGGTGACCGTGCCGATCTTCATTCTGGTGCCGCAGGTGACATTCAGGAAGCGGCTCGATGTCGCCTCCGCAGCGAACACCTGGCAGGAGCGGCTGCCCGGCCTGGTCGTCCGCAACTGGGTCGACGGGCGGTAGCCCCGTCTTCGCCTTCTTCGCATCCCGGTGCATGTGCGCGCCGCACCGCGTGCGGAGCGATCACATGCATTGCCCGCAAGCCTGAGGAGAACCAGTGTCCAGCCGCCGTGAAGCCATCCTCGGAGCCCTCTTCCAGACGCTCGACAACGCGTTGGCCGGGAACGTGCGTCGAAATGAGGTCCTTCCCGAGAAGGTGCTGGCAGCCGGTCTCGTCATCCTGCGCGACGGCGATCCGGGCGAGCCGGACGTGACGCTCAATCCGCGCACGGAGTTCTACGCCCACCGGGTCGAGATCGAGGTCTATGTGCCCCGCGATCCGACGGGCGGAGGCGAAGCGGCGCTCGACACGTTGCTCGGATCGATCGGTGCGGCGCTCAGGATCGATCCCTCCCTCGGCGGTTTCGCCGAGAACCTGACGCCGTCGGCGCCGGAAACCGGAGCGCTGGCGATCGAGGGGGCGGCCCCGGTCCTGACCGCCCGGCTCGTCGTCACGGTCGAATACCTGGTGAGCGATCCGCTCAGCGACTGATCTTCAGGAACAGGAGTTATCCATGCCCAAGGTACGCGCTTACGGCGCGGACGCCACGCTCAAGGCTTGCCGGGAGGCAAGCTATGGGGTGGCGCCGCTTACCGGCTATCGAAGCCTCGACTTCAAATCGACCGATCTCTCCTCGGCCCAGCCGCTCGGTGACGACCCGCTGCTGGGACGGGGGCGAAACGCGCAGGATCCTTATCGCGGCCTCATCACCGACGAGGGGCAGATCGATATCCCGTTCGACCTGCGCGGCACCGGCTTCTGGCTGACCGGCATGTTCGGCGACCCCGTGACGACGCCGGTCAATGCCTCTGGCTCGATTTCCTTCGCGGCCAATCCGTCGCCCGGCGACACGATCACGCTCAATAGTACCGTCTGGACTTTCGTCTCCGGGACGCCATCGGGCGACGAGACGGAAATCCAGACGACGGTCACTCAGACCCTCGATCAACTGGTCGACGATCTCAACGCCTCGGCCGATGCCGAGATCGCCAAATGCACCTGGTCCCGGCCGACGAGCACCCAGACGCTCGTGATCGTGTTCGACACGGCCGGCCCGACTGGCAACAGCTTCACCTTTGCAGCATCCGCGGCGAGCGTGTCCGGCCCGACGCTGACCGGTGGCGGCTATGCCCATGTCTGGGAGAGCGGCGCCGACGACATCCCGAGCTACACGATCGAGATCGGCCACCCGAAGCTGACGACCCCGGTCTTCTTCCGCCATCTCGGCACGGTGATGGAGAGCCTCAATTTCGAGATGGGCCAGGAGGGACCGGCCAATGCCCGTCTGCAGCTGGTGGCGCAGGGCGAGGAGCGTTTCTCCGCGACGGTCGACGGTAGTCCTGACGCTTTCTCGCTGCGCCGCTTCAGTCAGGGGCGTGGGTTCATCCGGCGTGGCGGATCTGCGCTGGCGGGTGTCACCGGCGGCAGTCTCACCTTCTCGAATAATCTCGAACGGGTGCGGGTGATCCGCGAGGACGGCAAGATCGAGGCGGCCGATCCGACCTTCGCGTCCGCCGAAGGCTCGATGTCGGTGCGCTTCGACGGCGCGACGCTGGTCGCCGAGGCCGCCAATGGCGATCCCGTCACACTCGATTACGGCTTCACTTTCCCCGAGGACTATGCGCTCCGCTTCGAGCTGCCGCGCGTCTTCCTGCCCAAACCCAAATACGCCGTCTCCGGCCCCGGCGGGGTCGAGGCGAGTTTCGACTGGCGCGCCGCCTTCGACGACAGCGAGGGCACGATGCTGCGCGCGCATCTCCTTAACGACGTCACTAGCTACGCATGAGGAAAATCCCATGATCCGTCTTGATCTCTCGCGCGAGCCGCGCTGGCTCGACCTCGGCCACGGCGTGCGCCTGCGCGTGGGGCCACTGACCACCGCACTCATGGCGGCCGCACGCAGCGATCCGGCCGTCACCAGCCTGCCGGAGGGGGCATCGAACGAAACCATCGCGGTTGTGATGGCCAAGGCGCTCGCGCGGCTTGTTGTCGAAGACTGGGAGGGCGTCGGCGATGCAGACGGAAATCCCGTTCCGGTCAATCCGGAAGGGATCGATGCGCTGCTTGATATCCTGCCGCTCTTTGAAGCCTTCCAGCTGCGCTACGTCTCGAAGGGTCTGCTGCTGGATGAAGAAAAAAACGGCTCCGCGCCCTTGCCGAATGGCATTTCAGCGGGGGTGACCAGTATTGCCGATCCTGCCATGTCAGCCGCGGACGCACCTGCGGCGAGTGCCCAGCCGTCCTGAACCGCCCCGTCACGATCGAGGGCTGGCAGGTCTGGGATCTCGCCTTGCGGCTCACCGGCCAGCTGCGCGCCATACCCGGCGCGGTCCTGGGGCTCGACATGAGCGCCGCCCTCGCGATGGCCGAGGCGCTCGGGCTCAACACACTTATCTGCGCGGAGCTCTTGCCGGACATCGAGGCAATGATGGTGCGCGGCCTCAATGCGCAATTGAAGGCTGAACACGATGGCTGAGAAAAGGGTGTCCGTGCGCCTTGCCGTCGTCGGCGGCCGCGAGGTGCGCGCCGAGCTGCAGGGCATCGGCGATGCGGGCGAACAGGGCATGCGGCGCCTGTCGCGCGAGATGGATGCGGCGAACACGCGGGTCGCTGCTTTCTATCGGCGGGTACAGATCGCCGCCGCTGCGGCTGCAGCAGCGTTTGCAGCGGGCGCAGCGGCGATGATCCGCCCCGGCCTGCAGGTCATCGACAATCAGGCCAAGCTTGCCGCCTCACTCGGCACGACGGTCGAGAGTATCCAGGTGCTGGAGCGCGCCGGTGATCTTGCCGGCGTCTCCATGGGCGAGATCGAACAGGCGACCATCCAACTGACCCGGCGCCTGAGCCAGGCAGCAGCCGGAACCGGAGCCGCGGTCGGCGCGCTCGAACGTCTGAGGCTCACCTCTCAGGAACTGCAGCGCCTTCCCCTCGACCAGCGCATCGCCGCCATCCAGGAGGCTCTCGCCCGCTACGTGCCCGAGGCCGAGCGTGCGGCGGTCGCCTCCCAGCTCTTCGGCGATCGCGCCGCGCTCACCTTCCTGCGCATCGACACGGCGACGCTCAGGACGGCGACGCAGGACGTGCGGGACTTCGGGGTCGTGGTGTCGCAACAGGACGCGGCCCAGATCGAGCGCACCAATGACGCTATCTCTCGCCTCGGTCTGATCTGGCGCGGGGTGTCCAACCAGCTCGCGGTGGCGGCGGCCCCGGCGCTCGAAGCCGTCGCCGACGCGCTCGCTGCCATGGCGCGCGCCACCGGGCCGCTCGGGCAGGCCATTCGGCTTCTGTTCGACAATCTTGGACGGCTAGCCTCGATCGCCGCCGCCTTCGTCGGGCTCATGGCGGGGCGCTTCGTCGCCAGCATGGTGGTGGCCGCCGTCTCGGTGCGTGGTCTTGCCACTGCGCTCGTTTTCCTGCGCGGCGCGATCATTCGCACCGGCATCGGCGTGCTGGTCGTGGCGGCGGGTGAGCTGATCTATCAGTTCGGGCGGCTCGTGCAGGCGACTGGCGGCTTCGGCGCGGCGCTCAATCTGCTGGGCGATGTGGCGCGTGAAGTGTGGGACCGGATCGGTCTGCTCGTCGAGGTGCTGAAGAACCGGATCGCCGCAGCCTGGCTCGGCATTCAGGCGAACGTCGCCGACGCGCTGCAAGGCGCCCTCGATGCCGTCGTCGCATTCGGCAATCGGACCGTCAACGTCTTCCAGGGCGCGTTCGACGCCATGGTGGCGATCTGGAGCCGACTCCCGGCAGCGATCGGCGACTTTGCCATCCGGGCGGCCAATGCGCTGATCGCCGCCGTCGAATGGATGCTGAACGGAGCCACGCGCGGCATCAACGGCCTGGTGCAGGGAATTGGCGCCGCGCTTTCAGCGATCGGCATCGAGACCGAAATCAGACTCGTTCCGGATATCGATCTCGGCCGGATCGAAAACCAATTTGCGGGCGCGGCCGAAGGCGCTGGCGCGGCTGCGCGCGACGCCTTCGCGGCCGCCTTCGAGACCGATGCATTTCGCGTTCCGGATCTCGGATTTTCCGCCTTCGCGGAGGATGCCCGTCGCGCCGCGACAAGCGCCCGTGAAACCGCGAGTGCACTTGGTGAACTTGCCGGTGCGCCGCTGGAGTCGGTCGCTGCGCTCCGCGAGGCGATGGCCGGGGCGAACTCCGAGATCGATGAGGCTGCTGCGGCGACGGAGCGGCTTGACACGGCGTTCGGCGCGATTGGTGACAGTGGCGATGAGGCAGGTGATGGAGCGGGCGGCAGAGGCTCGGCAGGGCGCGCCGCCGCGGCAAGTCGCGAGGCCGGCCGGGAAATCAAGGCGGCGGCTGACGAAGCTGCAACGGGCTGGGCCGCCGTCAGGGACGAGCTCGCACGCTATGCAGAAGAAGCCGCGAACTGGGGCAAGGGCCTCGGCAATGCGCTCACCAGCGCTTTCCGGTCGGCCGAGGACGCCGTCGCCAAGTTCGTGACCACCGGCAAGTTCGACTTCAAGGCGCTCGCCGACAGCATTCTGGCCGATATCACGCGCATTGCGCTGCGCTCGGCGATCCTTGGGCCCCTCGCCAACGCGCTCGGCGGCATGGGGAGCGGCGGCGGGCTCTTCGGCAATCTGTTCGGCGGGGGCGGCGGCATCCTGTCGGGCATCTTCCACGCGGGCGGCATCGTCGGCGCTCCTGCGCCGCAGCGGCTCGTCCCGGCGTTCGCTTTTGCCGGTGCGCCGCGCCTGCATGGCGGCGGCATGGCGGGTCTTCGTCCCGACGAGGTGCCCGCCATCCTGCAGCGGGGCGAGATGGTGCTGTCGCGCTCCCAGCTCGCAGCGATGGGTTCGGCCCGCGAGACGCGCCCGCCCGTCAATGTGGTGATGAACATCTCGACGCCTGACGCCAACAGCTTCCGCTATGCGCAAGGCCAGATCGCCGCCGACGCCGCCCGCGCCATGGAACGGGCGCGGCGCAATCTTTGACGGACATGAGCGATGAGCGGATTTCACGAGGTGCAGTTCCCGCCCGACATCTCCTACGGGGCGTCGGGCGGACCGGGATATTCGACGACCGTGGTGACGACCGTGTCGGGGCACGAGCGCCGCAATGCCAACTGGGCCGCCGCGCGAGGCAAATGGAACGTCGCGCATGGCCTCAAGAAGCGCGAGCAGGTCGCGGCGCTGATCGCCTTCTTCCGCGCCCGCAAGGGCCGCGCCTATGGCTTCCGCTTCAAGGACTGGACCGACTACCAGGCGTTCGCGCAGGTGCTGGGCATCGGCGATGGCGCCAACAAGACCTTCCAGCTCGTCAGGCGCTATGCGAGCGGCGGCGAGATCGAGAGCCGCATCATCGCCAAGCCGGTTCCTGGCACGGTCAAGATCTACCGCGACGGCGTCGAGGCGGTCACGGGCTGGACGGTGAACACGGCGACAGGGCTCGTGACCTTCACGACCGCGCCGGCGTCCGGCGTTCAGGTGACGGCGGATTTCGAGTTCGACGTGCCGGTTCGCTTCGACAGCGATCAGATGGACATCACCATCGAGACCTATCAGCTCGGCAGCTGGGGCCAGATCCCGGTGCTGGAGATCCGCCCATGAAGTCAACATCGACAGCGCTCGCCACCCACCTGGCGGGGCCGGTGACCACGCTCGCCACCTGCTGGCGCATCACGCGCATCGACGGGCGCGAGTTCTTCTTTACCGATCACGACCGCGACCTCGTCTTCGATGGCGATGTTTATAAGGCGAGCTCCGGCTATTCGCGCACGGCGATCGCCAATGATGCGAGCCTCAGCGTCGACAATCTCGACGTAGAGGGCGTGTTCGATGACGAGGCCATCACCGAGGAGGAGCTGCGCGCGGGTCTCTTTGATCAGGCGGAGGTGCGCATCTTCCTCGTCAACTGGGCCGATCCGTCGATGGGGGCGCTTCGCATGCGCCGCGGCTGGTTTGGCGAGGTGGTGCTGACCGAGCAAGGCGTTTTCCGCACAGAGCTGCGCGGCATGACGCAGGCGCTCTCCCAGCGCCTCGGCGAGCTTTACAGCCCGGAATGCCGCGCCGATCTCGGCGACCCGCGTTGCAAGGTGCCGATCCACCCGCCCGAGATCCAGCGATCGACGTCCTACGCCGTCGGCGATACCGTCCGAGTACGAACCTCATCGGCGCTCACGACGATCGGCATTCCCTTCGTCAATCCTGGCTTCGACGCAGGCAATCTCTCCGGCTGGACCGTCGCCTCCGGTTCGGCAGCCGCCAAGACCACGAGCGGCGCGCTCGGGCCGAAGACCGGCACGCATTTTCTTGAAGGCGGCAATGTCGCCGGCTTCGAGCTGCGTCAGACCGTCGATCTCTCCCATGTTCTCGATGAGCCCATCCTCGATGCCGGCGACTACCGCCTGACCGTGGGCGGCTGGCGGGCCAATGGCGGCGGCAACACCGTCGATCAGGGACGGCTGCGCGTGCAGTTGCTCGATGAATTGGGCGCTGTGCTGGCCACACCGCTCGACACCGGCAATGAGGCGATGACCGGCGTCTGGACGCTCCGCCAGGTCGCCGACGCGCTGGTTCCCTCGGGCACGCGGCAGCTGCGCGTGATCTTCAACGGTACGAGGGTCAGCGGCTCGGTGTGCAATGTCGCGCTCGACGCCGTCAGCGGCTTCTTCACCGACACGACGACAGGCGTCGGCACAGCGACCGTGTTTGAGAATCGCGTCTACCGCTGCGTCGGTGCGGGTACGACGGCTGCTGACCAGACAGCCTATGACACTTCCGTCGGCCAGCAGACCACCGACGGAACGGCCGTGTTTGAGGCCATGGAGTCCTGGAGTCGGGCCGGCATCGTCACCGATGTCGTCGACCGGGCGGTGTTCACGGCTACGATCGACGAGCCGCGCGCGAGTGACGGCTGGTTCGCCGGCGGCGTGCTGACCTGGGAGAGCGGGCCCAATGCCGCACGCTCGATCGAGGTGAAGGCGTGGACCCAAGCGACGGGCCGCGTCGAGCTGTTCCTGCCCATGGGCTATGCGATCCGGGTCGGCGACCTCTTCCGCATCCATCCCGGCTGCGACAAGCGCCTCGACACCTGCATCGCCCGCTTTGCCAACGTCCTCAACTTCCGCGGCGAGCCTTACGTGCCGGGGCAGGACGCCATGATGAGCTATCCCGATGCCCGTTGAGATCATCACGCCCGAGAGGATCATCGCAGAAGCGCGCGGCTGGCTCGGCGTGCCCTGGCGGCATCAGGGGCGGACGCACTCCGGCATCGACTGCGTCGGGTTGGTGGTTTGCGTCGCACATGCGCTGCACCTGTCTGACTATGACAGTACCGGCTACAGCCGCCGCGCTCAGGGACAGGGTTTCGTCGAACATTTCCGGGGCAACATGGACGGCGTCTCCATCCCTGAGGCCCAGCCCGGTGACGTGCTCGTCTTCGCCGATCAGGCCTATCCCTGTCACTGCGGCTTCCTGACCGAGCGGCTCGGCCATCCTCATCTGCTGCACGCCCATGCGACCCGCAGGCAGGTGATCGAAGAGCCCTATGCCGGCGAATGGCCGGCAAAAATCAAATTCGCCTTTCGCTTTCGCCAATCCGGATCCTGATTTCTCATGGCCATCCTCGTCGCAGTAGGTGGCGCCGCGCTCGGCTCCGCCGTCGGTCTCGGCTGGCAGGCCGGCTGGCTGGTGGGCTCCGTCGTAGGCAGCCTCTTGTTTCCCGCCAAGGGCCAGAACGTCACCACCGAGGGTCCGCGGCTCGGCGATCTGACCGTCTCGTCCTCCGCCTATGGCGCATCGATCCCGATCGGCTTCGGCACGCTGCGCATGGCCGGCAACATGATCTGGTCGTCCGGGATCCGCGAACAGCAGAACGTCACCCGCACTCGCTCCGGCGGCAAAGGCGGCGGCGGGCGCAGCACCCAGACCTCGATCAGCTATTCCTATTTCGCGTCTTTCGCGCTCAGCTTCGGCGAGGGCCCGGCCGAGGACGTGCTGCGCATCTGGGCCGACGGCAAGCTGATCTACGACAAGACTGGATCGAGCCCGGACGTCGCCAAGCAAAACCTGCGCTTCCGTTTTCATCGCGGCAGCGAGAGCCAATTGCCGGATCCGCTGATCGAAGCTGATGTGGGCGCCGGTCGCGCACCGGCCCATCGCGGGCTCTGCGTCATCGTCTTCGAGGATCTGGCGCTCGCAGACTTCGGCAATCGCATCCCGAACATCACGGCGGAGATCACCTATCGGCGCGCCGCGCAGCAGCCCTATCAGCTCCTGGACTTCATCACGACGGGCGAAGGCGGCTATTTCGGGTCCTACCAGATCAGCGACCTCGCGATCGATTGGCGACGCGGCTACGGCTACTTCGTCTCGTCGAGCAGCAACGCCGAAGCCGCCGGCATCCGGCGTTTCAATCTGCGCACCATGGCGGAGGACCGTCAGGCGCGGATGACGGACGTTGCCGCCGTCACGCCCAACAATTTCCCGAGCACGCTGTTCTGCGGCGAGGACGGTCACCTCTACCTGACCGTCGGCTCAGGCAACTCGCGGCCGATCATCCGGGTCGAGCCGAACGCGCTGAAGGAAGTCGGCCGCTTCGGCTTCACCAGCACCGGCCTGTCCAACACCACGACCCGCTTCGTGACGACGACCTGGCTGGGAATGATCTCGGCCTATGGGCCGTCCGGTCGCGTCGATTTCCTGCTGACCGGCTCGCTGTTCAACGACATCGGACTCTTGCGCGCCGACAGCATGGGCTACGTCTGGGGCGCCGGCCAGACGGTGACGGAATCTCGCGTTCGGGGCGCAATCGGCGGCGCCGTCGGCGAGGGTTACGGCGATGGCTGGATCCTGGCGAGCGCGACGTCGAGCAGTCTGAACCACACCAGCCTCGGGCTCTACCGCATCCGGGTTTCGGCCTTCGCGCAGTATGACAGTCTCACCGGCCAATCGCTCGGCGTCACGTTTGAAAAAGTGGCGAGCTTCACGCCTGCGCAGATCGAAGCTGGCGCGACCGGGTTCTACAGCGATGCGGGCGGACTGACCTACGACGCCACCGACGACAGCGTCATCTTCCAGATCACGATGTCGAACGGCAGCTCGGCCGGTACGATCTATGCGATCAAGTGGCGCGCCGACACCGGCATCGTCTGGAAGACGGCCGTCCCGCACAAGATCAACTACGAGGGCCCGTTCTTCGGCCAGAGCCGCTTGCGGGGCCAGCGCTGGACGCTGATGCGCTCGACGCGCGTCGTCCAGCTCGACACGGCGACGGGCGCCATCGTGCTCAATGAAATCTGGCCGGGTGCGGTCAGTGAACAGGGCGCACAGGTCTACGACGCCGTCACCGACACCCATCTGGTGCGCGGCAGTAGCGGCTGGGCCCGGCTGTTCCTCAATCGCGGCGGTGGCGAGGGCGAGGCGCTGTCATCCATCGTCGCCGATCTCTGCGGACGCGCCGGCCTCGGGCTCGCCGACATTGACGTCGCCGAGCTCACGCCATCCGTGCCCGGCTATGTGATTGGCCGGCAGACCACCGTGCGCGGATCGATCGAGCCTCTGGCGCAGGCCTATTTCTTCGATGCGGCCGAGAGCGATGACACCCTGCAGTTCCGCAACCGCGGGCGCACGCCGGTCGCAACGATCCCGGCCGAATATCTCGTGCCGCTCGACAGCCAGACGGGCGAAAGCTGGCGCGAGCGCCGCACGCAGGAGGTCGAGCTGCCCGAGCGCGTCGCCGTCATCTACATGGACCGGGACGCCGACTATCAACAGGGCACGCAGAGCGAGAAACGCGGATCACTGCCGCTGCCCACCATGCATTCGCGCAATCAGGCGAGCCTCGAGCTGGCGCTCGCCATCGACGCCACAACGGCCAAGCGCATCGCCGCCAAGACGCTCTACAGCGCCTGGATCGAGCGCAGCGCCTACGAAGCAGAGCTGCCGCCAGACTGGCTCCGGCTCGATCCGACCGATGTGGTGGATGTGGTGTTCGCCACTGGTTCGACCTTCCGGACGCGGATCAACCGGCTCGATGTCGGCGCGGATTTCTCGCTCGCGGTGAAGGGCGTCTCGGAGACCGCCGCCACCTATGTATCGTCTGTCATCGCCGATGGCGGCTCGGGCAAACCCGCCCAGCTGGTGGGCGCGAACGCCGCCACGCGGCTTATCCTGCCCGACCTGCCGCTTCTGCGCGATGTCGATGATGCGGGCGGTGCGGGCTCGCGGGTTTACTATCTGATGGCGGGGTTCGGCGGTCCGGGCTGGCCGGGCGCTGCCCTCTATCGCAGCGCTGACGGATCGGCCTGGGCGCAAGCCGGGCGGGCCTTGAGCGAGGCCGCCTGGGGCGCCACGGCGAATGCGCTGGGAGCGCCGCGCTCGTCCTTCAGCACCGATGAGGAAAATAGCCTCACCGTCTTCATGACCACCGGCGGCGAGCGGCTGGAGAGCGTCACGCAGGAGGCCCTCGTCAACGGCGCCAACGCGGCCCTCGTGCTGAAAACCAATGGCGAGCCGGAGATCATCCAGTTCCGCCAGGTCACGCTGAACCCTGATGGCTCCTACACGCTCACCGGCTTGCTGCGCGGCCGACGCGGCACGGACGTCTTCGTCGATGGCCATGCGGCAGGTGAGGTCTTCGCGCTGCTTGATCCCGACGATGTCGAGACGCTGGTCACGGCGCTCGGTGATCTTGGGCTGCCGCGATCCTGGCGCGCCGTCGGCTTCGGCACACTGTTCGAGGATGCCGAGACGCTCGTCCAGAGCCACGGCGGCCGCGACCTCAAACCCTATGCGCCGTGGAATGTGCGCGCGACCCCGAGCGGCGCCCCAGCGAACATCACCCTGTCCTGGGTTCGCCGCACGCGCATTGGCGGTGAGCTGAAGGACGGGACCGGTCTTGTTCCCCTCGGTGAGGCGAGCGAGGCCTATGAGGTCGACATCCTCGATGGTCCCGGCGGTGCGGTGAAGCGTACGCTCGCCTCGGCGAGCCCCAGCGTCGTCTACGCCAATGCCGACATCCTGGCCGACTTCGGCGTCGTGCCGGCTGCTCTGTCCGTAGCCGTCTATCAACTGAGCGCGGTCGCGGGTCGTGGCTTCCCGCGCGCTGTCACCTCGGAGATTGCCTGATGCCCAGCCCCAATCTGGCCGTGACCCATGTCGCCGCCGCCCAGAACCAGAAAGAAGTCACGATCAACGATGCGGTCGATGCCCTCGACAATGCCATGAACCGGGCTCTGTCGCTGGCCATGGCCGACGCCAACGTGGCGCTGACCAGCACGCAGGCGAACCGCAACGGCCTGATCGCACTCACCGGCACTCTGACGGCGGCGCGCGTCCTGACGCTGCCGGCCAACCATCGCCGGCTCGCGATCAGGAACGCGACCGGCGGCGGTCAGGAGGTCCGGGCCAAGTACCCGGGTTCGGGCGCGGAGGTCATCATCGTGCCCGGCGCCACCGTGCTGGTGCAGGGCAATGGCAGCGATCTCTTCGGGGTCGGCGGCGGCGCTGGCGCACTTAATGACCTGACCGATGTGGCCGCCGGCGGCGCTGTCGCCAGCGACGTTCTCCAGTTCGATGGCGCGCTCTGGGGTGCGACGGGCGTCGGCATCTTCCAGCGGGCGCTGTTGCCGTTTCGGGGCGCTCTCGTGCAGCGCACGACCGACATCGCCACTGTCAGCCCGCCGATCCAGATCCCGTGGCAGGCGGCCGTCTATGACAGCGAAGGCTTCTGGGCCGGAGGGACGCCCGAGCGTCTGACGATCCCCGCTGGCTCCGGCATCACCAAGGTTAGGCTTCTCGGCTCTATCGCCATGAAGGCGAGCGCCACCACCGGTGGCGTTTATCTGACCTTCGACAAGAACGGCGCCGGAGAGCCGATCGGAGCCGCGCCCTACACCGTGCGCCAGGGCTCGTCCGGCTACACCAACAACGACTTCTCGACCTTCTCCGCGGTCCTGCCCGTGGTCGAAGGAGACTATTTCCAGCTTCGGGTGAACTTCACCAACAACAACTGGAACTCCATCCTCGCCGGGGCGCGTACCTGGTTCGCCATTGAGGTGGTCGAAACCCAGGATGCCGCCGACCCACCAGCCGATCTGACCGGGTTCAAGATGGGTCAGCCGAGCGCCGATGAGATCCTCATGCGGGTACCGATCGCCCGGCGCACGCGGATGAAGGTCGATCTTGCCGGCAGTCAGGGCGTCGCGGGAGTGGCGGCCACTGCGCAGACGGACTTCGACATCCGGCGCAACGGAACGAGCTTCGCCACCATGCGCTTCGCCGCGGCAGGAACCGTCGCCGATCTCATTGCCGCCACCGAAACCGTGCTGGAGCCGGGTGACGTTCTCAGCGTCGTCGCCCCCGCAACGCCGGACGCAACCCTTGCCGATATCGGCTTTACGCTTGCCGGCACGCTGGTCGTCTGAAGCACCAGCCGAGGACCGCACCCATGGACCGAAAACGCGACATCGGCAGACTGATCAGCCTACCGAGCGACGAGTTCGAGGCGCTGCTCGAACGTGCCGCCGAGACCGGCGCGCGTCGCGCTCTGCATGAGGTCGGGCTCGACGGGACGGACGCCGCCGAGGACATCCGCGATCTGCGATCGCTACTGGCCGGGTTTCGGCTGGCCAGGCAGACGGCCGTGCAGACTGCCGTTCGCATCATCACCACCGGCGTCCTGCTCGCCCTCATGGCCGGCATCGCCATCAAGCTGAAGCTGTTTGGCAACGGTCCCTGACCGCCGCTTCCGATTCTCAACCCACCAACCCGCCGTTCGGCGGGTTTTTTTGTGCCCGGAGATCACTTATGACGACAACCACCTTCAACCACTGGCGCGACGTGCCCGAGGGCGCCTGGCGCTGGAAGAACTTCTCTCCGGCGGAGATCGCCTGTCGGGGCAGCGGTAGCTTGCGCATCCACGAGGAGGCGCTCGACAAGCTGCAAGCCCTTCGCGATCGGCTGGGCAAGCCGCTGATCGTTCGCTCGGCCTACCGCAGCCCGGCGCACAACCGCGCCGTCGGCGGCGCGCCGCACTCGAAGCATCTCGACGGCATGGCCTTCGACATCGCCATGACCAACCATGACCCGGCCGCCTTCGAAGAGGCGGCCCGTGCGGTCGGCTTCAGGGGCTTCGGCTTCTATCCGCGGTCAGGCTTCATGCATATCGACCTTGGGCCCGCTCGGCAGTGGGGTGAGCGGTTCCCAGTCCGCGAGGCGGCCTTCGCCATGGAGACGCCGCCCGCGCGCGAGGTGCTGTCTGAGAGTCGCACGTTAAAGGGCAGCGGTGCAGCCGGTGTTGCGACTGTGGGCGCGGCTGGAACCGAGGTCGCGCAGAACGTCCTGGCCGAGACCCAGTCCGCTGTCCTGCCGCTCGTGCCATACCTCGACACGCTGCGCTGGGTGTTCATCGCCGTGGCCCTCGCCGGCATCGCGGTCGCGATCTACGCCCGCATCGATGACTGGAAGAGGGGGCAGCGATGATCGCCGCTCTGTTCACCGGGATCGCCGCTAGCTCATGGAGCCGAGCCGCCCTGCGCTACGGCGCCATCGCACTTGCGGTGCTTCTGTTCCTGCTCGCGCTCCGGCGTTCCGGCGAGCGCGCTGGCCGCCTCGCCGAACGCCTTGAAACCACGGAGAATGTCAATGATGTCCAACGCCAGATGCTCGACGCTGCGGCTCGCCGCCCTCGCGATCGCGACGATCTCGCTGACCGGCTGCGCGACGGTCGGTTCTGAGCCACGCATCGTTGCCGCTTGTCCCGCCGTGGCGGAATACAACCAAAAATTCGAGGCGCGCGCGGCCGAGGAACTTGGGATGCTTCCGGAGAGATCGGCCATTGCCGAAATGCTCGCCGACTACAGCGTCATGCGCGATCAGGCTCGGCTCTGCGTTTCATGATCTGTTGCCGGATCGGCAAGAATTCTTGAACTGCGCGCGGGCCAACCGGGCGCCGCCCGAGGCGGAGATGCCTGCCGCTCATCCCCAAGGCAAAATCTATATAGGATTTTTATTTCTTTGCCTTCCCGCCTCTCTCGAACCTTTATGCGGTTTAGCGTCATATTCTTGGTCACATCAGTAACCGTTCCCGAAACACTTCGAGGACAGACGGGCGTGATCCTTGCCATTTACTTGAACATACGACGGGCGAACGGGCACAGGATGGGGCTGATCTGGAGCCTTCCTGGGAAACAAGAGGTGCGGAAATGACCATCGACTACGTGCTGGGCGGTACGGTGACGTTGTTCATCGCGGCCTACCTCATCTACGCGCTGCTGCGCCCTGAGCGCTTCTGAAGTGGCCAAGGGTCGGTCCGATGGAATTCGGTGTGGGCCCTCTGTCGGCGCATTGGTGAACTCCGCAAGTCCTCCGGCTTCATGTCAGAGCACATGACGGCCGCAAGGCCTCTTCGAGCGTCGGACATTCTCCTCGCCATGACGCTGGTGATGCTGTCGATCGTACTCGTCGTCTGGCTACTGACTCAGTTCTTCCCTCGGGGCGAACAAGCTTTGGTCGACATTGAGAATATCAACGCTGGAGTCTCTCATGAGCCAGTCTAAGTCGGCGAGCATCTTCGATACTCGCATCCTCGTTCCCGCCATTGGGGGCGCATTCAGAAAACTCGATCCGGGTACGCTGGTGAAGAACCCGGTGATGTTCGTCGTCGCCGTCGTCTCTGTGCTGACGACCGTCCTCTTTCTCAAGGACGTCGCAACCAGCGCAGGCGATCTCGGCTTTTCCTTCCAGATCATCCTTTGGCTATGGTTCACGGTCTTGTTCGCGAACTTCGCCGAAGCAGTCGCCGAAGGGCGCGGCAAGGCGCAGGCAGATTCGCTTCGGCGCTCGCGTACCGAGACGCAGGCCAAGCTGCTGAGCAATGGCAGCAGCGACAGCGTCAAGCTGGTGCCAGGCACGAGTCTGAAGGTGGGTGATGTGGTATTGGTTGAGGCTGGCGACATCATCCCGTCGGACGGCGAGATCATCGAGGGAATCGCCTCCGTCAACGAGGCGGCCATAACCGGTGAATCCGCGCCCGTGATCCGCGAGTCGGGCGGCGACCGCTCGGCCGTGACCGGCGGAACGCAGGTTCTCTCCGACTGGATCAAGGTGAAGATCACGGCTGCCGCTGGATCGACTTTCATCGACCGCATGATTTCGCTGGTCGAGGGGGCAGAGCGCCAGAAGACGCCCAACGAAATCGCGTTGAACGTCCTGCTCGCCGGGTTGACCCTGATCTTCGTCCTCGCGACCGCAACCATCCCCGCCTTCGCCGCCTATGCCGGCGGCTCCATTCCGGTGATCGTTCTGGTGGCGCTGTTCGTTACGCTGATCCCGACCACGATCGGCGCGCTGCTGTCGGCGATCGGCATCGCCGGCATGGATCGCCTCGTGCGCTTCAACGTGCTCGCAATGTCTGGCCGCGCCGTCGAGGCGGCCGGTGACATCGACACATTGCTTCTCGACAAGACCGGCACGATTACCCTCGGCAATCGGCAGGCCACGGAATTCCGTGCCGTCAAGGGCGTCACCGAACAGGAACTGGCGGATGCGGCGCAACTGGCTTCGCTCGCCGACGAGACGCCAGAGGGCCGATCGATCGTCGTGCTGGCCAAGGAGAAGTACGGAATCCGCGGTCGCGACATGCGGTCTCTCAACGCTACGTTCGTGCCGTTCACAGCCCAAAGCCGAATGAGTGGCGTCGACTTCGACGGCTCCTCGATCCGCAAGGGTGCGGTTGACGCCGTCCTAAAGTACATCGAGCAGATCTCCGCCGCGAACGGTTCTACCCGCACGACTGCGGATAGCAAACGTGAGTTGGAGGCAATTGCGAACGACATAGCGAAGACTGGAGGGACGCCTCTGGCCGTCGTCAAGGACGGCAGGCTTCTCGGCGTCCTGCACCTGAAAGACATCGTCAAGGGCGGCATTCGCGAACGCTTCGCCGAGCTACGCAGGATGGGCATCCGTACGGTCATGATCACCGGCGACAACCCGATGACCGCGGCCGCAATCGCCGCAGAAGCCGGCGTCGACGATTTCCTCGCTGAGGCAACCCCGGAAAACAAACTCACCCTGATCCGTGAGGAACAGGCCAAGGGCAAGCTCGTCGCCATGTGCGGCGACGGCACCAACGACGCACCGGCACTTGCTCAGGCTGATGTCGGCGTCGCGATGAACACAGGAACGGTCGCTGCGCGCGAAGCCGGCAACATGGTCGATCTCGATTCCGATCCGACGAAGCTCATCGAGATCGTCGAGATCGGCAAGCAGCTCCTGATGACACGCGGCGCGCTGACCACCTTCTCCATCGCCAACGACGTTGCCAAATATTTCGCCATCGTGCCGGCGATGTTCATCGCGCTCTATCCGCAACTGAGCGCTCTCAACATCATGGGTCTGGCGACTCCGCAAAGCGCCATCCTGTCGGCGATCATCTTCAACGCGCTCATCATCATTGCGCTTATTCCGCTCTCGCTCAAAGGCGTCGCCTACAAGGCGATCGGCGCGGACAGACTCCTGAAGCGCAACCTTCTCATTTACGGTCTCGGCGGCCTCATCGCACCCTTCATCGGCATCAAGGTGATCGACGTGGCCATCACGGCCATTGGCCTCGCTTGATCACAGGAGTTCAGGACATGACCCTTCTCTATCTCGTACTCGGTCTGGCGGTCTTCGGGCTCTTGCTCGTGATGACTCACGCCATTGATCGGGCCTGACCTTCCAGCGATGTCGGAGACAGTTCGATGCTGACCCAATCCATTCTCTTGGTCGTTCTCATCGTTGGAGGCACGGCGCTCCTCTCATGGCCGCTCGGCCGTTACATGAAATGGGCGATGGACCCGAACGATCCATCCTCCGGAATTGCCGGTTGGAAGAACCGTGCCTTCCGGGCAGTCGGCGGCCCCCTGGCGACGCAGGATCAGGACTGGAAGCGTTACATACTCGCCATGTTGGCCTTCAATGTGGTCATGTTCGTGATCGTGTACGGCATTCTGGCGCTCCAACAGCATCTGCCGTTGAATCCGGATGGCAAGGAGGCGCTGCACGCCGACCTGATCTTCAACACGGCGGCCTCCTTCACCACGAACACCAATCTCCAGCACTATTCGGGTGAGGTTTCTCTCAGTTACTTATCTCAGCTCGGCGGTCTGATGTGGCTCCAGTTCGTGTCGGCTGCCACCGGTGTCGCCGCGCTCGCGGCCTTGGCCCGTGGACTGGCCGGCCGCCCGCTCGGCAACTTCTTCGTTGACGTACAGCGCGCGTCCTTCCTCGTCCTGCTTCCGGTCGCCTTTGTGTTCGCCATCCTGCTGGTCCTGGGTGGTGTGCCGATGACGTTCGATGGCGCGGCCGTCGTGACGACGCTCGAAAGCGTGCAGCAGACGATCGCCCGCGGCCCCGTTGCGGCCTTCGTCTCGATCAAGCAGCTTGGCACCAATGGGGGTGGCTTCTTCGGCCCCAACTCGACACATCCGCTGGAGAACCCGACCTTCTGGACCAACATGATCGAAATGGTCGCCATCATCCTGATCCCGATGGCGTGCGTGTGGATGTTTGGCCGGATCATCGGCCGGATGCGTCACTCCGCAGTGATCTTTGCGGTGATGCTTGCCTTCATCGCTGTCAAGATCACCGGTGCGGTCTACTTCGAGGCTGCTCCCACCCAGGCCTTCGCCAACCTGCCGATAGAGCAGAATGTCGGCAATCTCGAAGGAAAGGAACTGCGGTTCGGAGCGACCGGCGGGCCTCTCTGGTCCGTGCTGACCACCTCGACCTCCAACGGGTCGGTCGGCTCCATGCACGATAGCCTCAATCCGATGACCGGCCTGATGCCAATGGTCGGAATGTGGCTCAATGCAACCTTCGGCGGCGTCGGCGTCGGCATGATCAACATGTTCCTCTACATTGTAGTCGGCGTCTTCCTGGCAGGCATGATGATCGGCCGCACGCCTGAGTATCTCGGCTGGCGCGTCGAGGCACGAGAAGTCAAGCTCGCCCTGTTTGCGCTGCTCGCCCACGGCCTGTTCATCCTGGGCGGCACGGCGATTTTCGCGGCGACGCCGTGGGGCGCAGACACTCTCAACAATGTCGGCCCGCACGGTTTCAGCGAGATCCTCTACGAGTTCTCTTCCGCCAGCGCCAACAACGGCTCCGGCTTCGAGGGTCTTGGGGATGACACCGTGCCCTGGAACATCGCAACAGCTATCGTGATGCTGCTCGCGCGGTTCATCCCGATCATCCTGCCGCTGGCCATCGTCGGTTCTCTCTCGGCCAAGCGCCGCAGCGCGGAGTCGGCAGGGACCCTCAGCGTCGAGGGCGGCGTCTTTGCCACCATGCTTGCGTCGACCATCGTCGTCATTGGCGCGCTCACCTTCTTCCCAGCAGCGACGCTCGGGCCGATTGCTGAGCACGTCATGTTCATGAACTGATCCGGAGACCCGAACCATGCAATCTTTTCTTGCAAGCATACGAATTGCGGCGGCGACGATGCTGATCTGCGTCGCCGGCTATGCCACCGCCGTTTGGGCATTGGCGCAGGCAATCTCGCCGCATACGGCCAATGGCTCGCTCTTCACGAGCGAGGACGGCACGGTCATCGGAAGCCGTCAGGTAGCGCAAGCGTTTACCCGACCTGAATATTTCTGGCCCCGGCCCTCGGCCGTGGACTATGATGGCGCTGGCGCTGGCGGCAGCAATTGGTCTCCGACAAGCACAGATGTCGCAGACCGGGGGCGGGATATGGTGGAGCGCTATGGCGCTACCCCCGGGAATCTCCTGCCTGCTGATCTCGCTGCGGCATCTGGCGCAGGGCTAGACCCACATATCTCCGAAGCGGGTGCTCTGTATCAGGTCGTTCGGGTCGCTGAGGCCCGCAGCATCGACCGGTCCCGAATTGAAGCCTTGGTCCGCAGCGCCGCGTTCACGCCGGGCGGTATTCTGACACGAGACCGCATTGTCAACGTCCTCGAGCTCAACCTCGCGCTCGACAGGTTGTAAGAGCGGTGAAGCGCCGTTCCAGATGTATGACGCCAGATGTACCGAGATGTGAAGATGAGTTCTGACGATCTTAGAGACGACAGCTTGCGACCTTCGCCAGAAGCCCTGCTCGAAAAGGCGATGCAGGAGACGCGAGGCCGTCTCAAGATATTTCTGGGCGCGGCTCCCGGCGTCGGCAAGACCTACGAGATGCTGATGTCTGGCCGCGCCCGGAAGAGCGATGGTGACGACGTCGTCATTGGCGTGGTGGAGACGCACGGACGCGAAGAGACCGAGGCGCTGCTTCAAGGCTTCGAAATCATCCCGCGAGCGAAGGTTTCGTACAAGGGGCAGCATCTAGAAGAAATGGACCTCGACGCCGTACTTGAGCGACGTCCGCAGCTCGTGCTGGTCGACGAACTGGCTCATACCAACGCCCCCGGCAGCCGTCACCCCAAACGCTATCTCGACGTCCTCGAAATCCTGGACCGGGGCATCGATGTTTACACGACTCTCAACATCCAGCATGTCGAAAGTCTCAATGACGTGGTCGCGCAGATCACCCGCATCCGGGTTCGTGAAACGGTTCCGGATTCGATCATAGATAGGGCTAACGACGTCGAGATCGTCGACCTGACCCCGAGTGATCTGATCAAGCGCCTAAAGGAAGGCAAGGTCTACCTTCCCAAGACAGCCAAGCGTGCAATAGAGAATTACTTTTCTCCGGGCAATCTCACCGCTCTGCGTGAAATCGCATTGCGACGAACGGCGCAGCGGGTCGATCAGCAGTTGTTGTCAGAAATGCGTGCCGGCGCCATCAAGGGACCCTGGCCCGCAGGCGAACGCATTCTAGTGTGCATCAGCGATGATCGGCGCTCTGCGGGTCTGGTTCGCTATGCCAAGCGTTTGGCCGATCGGCTGCACGCACCATGGACGGCGCTTTATGTCGAGGGTCGGCGGCATCTGCAACTGGCCGACGATGAGCGGGATCGCGTTGCCGCAGTTCTACGGTTGGCCCAGAGCCTTGAGGGTGATGCGATTACTATCCCCGGCGGAAATCGTCGTGTCGCCGAGGACATCATCGCCTACGCGCAAACAAATAACATCACCCATATCGTCATCGGAAAGAGTAGACGATCACGTTGGTTCGAGATCTGGCATGGTTCGGTGGTGCACGAGCTTGTGCGCCGGGCCGGTAACATCAGTGTCCACGTTGTAGCCGGGGAAACGGACACTGACGCCAGCATTTCCAGAAGTTCTGTAGCAGTCGCCTTTCATCGACCGAAGTTCGAATGGAGAGTTTATGCGAATTCCACGCTGATCGTATCCGTCGCGAGCGTAATCGGTAAGCTGCTTTGGCCATGGATAGGAGTTGAGCCTATCGCCCTTGTGTTTATTACGGCCGTGGTCGCCGTGTCTGTTCGTTATGGGCTCTGGCCGTCTCTTTATGCGAGCATGGTATCGGCTCTCGCCTACAATTTTTTCTTCACCGATCCTTACTATACATTTTTCATTTCTCGTCCGAGAGAGATCATTGCGGTCGTCTTCTTCGCGATCGTCGCAGTCATCGTATCGAATGTCGCTGCGCAGGCGCAGGCGCAGGCTGTGGCGGCCAAGGCAAGAGCGCGCGCGACCGAGGCCCTCTTTTCGTTCAGCCGCAAGCTTGCTGGGGCCGGCGCGCTGGAAGACGTGCTGTGGGCTACGGCTTACCAGATGGCGTCGATGCTGAATGTGCGGGTCGTCATCCTGCTTCCTGAGAACGGCACGGTCGCAGTGAGAGCTGGCTATCCACCTGACGATACGCTTGTCGACGCCGATATAGCCGCTGCGCGGTGGGCTTGGGAGCACAACCGACCTGCCGGCCGCGGAGCCGACACGCTGCCCGGCGCCAAGCGCCTCTATCTGCCGTTGATTACCGGAAGCACGCCAGTCGGCGTCGTTGGACTGGACAATGACAAGGAAGGCCTGTTGCTCACACCCGAGCAGCAGCGCCTGTTCGATGCGCTGGCCGACCAGGCGGCGCTTGCCATCGAACGCATTCAGCTCGTTGCCGACGTCGACAAGGCCAAGCTGGCGGCCGAGGCCGACAAGCTCCGCTCGGCGCTGCTCTCCTCTATCTCGCACGATCTCAAGACACCGCTTGCGTCCATTCTTGGCGCGGCGGGCACTCTAAGGGACTATGCTAGCGCAATGTCGGAGGCTGATCGCACCGACCTGCTCGCAACAGTCGTTGACGAATCCGAACGCCTCAACAGGTTCATCGCCAATCTTCTGGACATGTCCAGGATCGAGACCGGAGCGATGGCGCCCAACGCATCAATCCAGTATCTGGACGACCTTGTCGGCGCGGCGCTGCGCCGGGCAAGCAAAATCATGTCGCGGCACAAGACAGTCACGAGCATTCCGTCCAGCTTGCCGATGCTCAAGGTCGACCCAGTGCTGTTCGAGCAGGTTCTGTTCAACCTGTTCGACAACGCCGCCAAGTACGCCCCCCCAGATACAACGATCCAGATTCGCGCGTGGGATGACGGGCGGTGGATGACCATCCAGATCCTCGACGAAGGACCGGGCATCTCCGCAGCTGATCTTGAGCGGATTTTCGACAGCTTCTACCGCGCCCGCAAGCGAGATCATGTCCTTGCCGGAACAGGGCTGGGTCTGTCGATCTGCAAGGGTTTTGTCGAGGCGATGGGCGGAACGATCATGGCCGACAACAGGACGGATCGCAGCGGCGCCGTTTTCACCATCCGCATGCCGGTCATGAACGACGCGCCAAGACTGGAAGAGTTGTGATGACACATTCCTCCGTAAAAATACTTGTGGTCGATGATGAGC
The DNA here is from genome assembly GCF_900185745.1 of Stappia sp. TSB10GB4. Taxonomy (NCBI): domain Bacteria; kingdom Pseudomonadati; phylum Pseudomonadota; class Alphaproteobacteria; order Hyphomicrobiales; family Stappiaceae; genus Stappia; species Stappia sp. TSB10GB4. The sequence goes on from NZ_FYAV01000044.1 coordinate 61,220, forward strand.
CACCAATTCGGAAACTGCTGCGAGTCGGTCTCACCGCCGAAGGCTACGCGATCGTCGAAGCGACCAACGCCAGGGACGCGATGGAGAAGGTGGAAAGTGGACAGCCCGACCTGATCCTCCTCGACCTGGGTTTACCCGACCTGCAAGGGCATGAACTCCTGGCGAAGTGGCGCAACGAATTGCTCGATCTCCCGATCATCATCCTGTCCAGCCGTACGGACGAGCCCGGCATCGTAAGGGCCCTGGAACTCGGCGCTGACGATTATGTCACAAAGCCTTTCGGAACAAAGGAACTGGTCGCGCGCATCCGCGTCGCCCTTCGCCACAAACTGCAAGAGCAGGGTGAACGTCCGATCTTCCAGACCGGCGATCTGTCCGTCGATCTCGTCAAGCGGATTGTCAGAATGGCCGAGAAGGAGGTGAAACTCTCGCCGAAGGAATACGACATCCTTCGTGTCCTCGTTCAGCATGCGGGCAAGGTCATCACGCATCAGCATCTGCTCAATCATGTCTGGGCTGGATCGACCGACGTCCAGTACCTTCGCGTCTACGTCCGACAACTGCGCCAGAAGATCGAGCCGAGCCCCAATGAACCACAATACATCACCACGGAAACGGGGGTCGGTTACCGGCTGCGAGAAGCCGAATGATATCAATGAGAGAGCGCGGCACACTGTCGAGTGCGCGGGAGTAGAAGCGAGTGAACGTATGAAGATCTCTGAGGTCATGAAGCGGGATGATGTGCTCATCAACGTAGCTTCTTCATCAAAGACAAAGCTGCTTCAGTTCTTGTCCAACAAGGCGGCCGGCATTCTGGGCATCAACGAGGATGACGTTCTCGCCGCGCTGCAAGGCCGGGAGAACCTTGGGTCGACTGGAATCGGAGCCGGCATCGCGATTCCCCATGCGCCGGTCAACGGGATAGTTTCGCCGTTCACGCTCCTTGTCAGACTGGGCCGACCGGTTGCATTCGAGGCGATCGACGAACATCCGGTGGACCTCGTCTGCCTGATCCTCACACCGCCCGGCGAGCAGAACCGGCATTTGAAACTGCTGTCGACAATTACACGCCAACTCAGGTCGTCCGAGATAGTGAAGGCAATGAGGTCCGCGACCGACTCGGAGCACGTCTACGAAGCATTTATTCAGATGAACGCTGAGCTATAGCAGCGTTCTATACCGAGGATGATGCCGGCATCCGGCCATGCCGCGTCAGCGAACTCAGGAGCCAGCCACCGCGAGGCAAGCGACATATTCTAACCTCAGGCAGTCCATAACTTAGGACGGATCGCGGGCATCGGGGTCATTCGCGAACCCTACGAAAACGTATGACAATTCGCCAAAGAAAGCATGAGCCGTGTCCCGTCTTCACCGCCACCCGGAAAGCCATCTCGTTTCCCGCATCGGCTGGCTGCGCGCGGCTGTGCTCGGCGCCAATGATGGGATCGTCTCGACGGCCAGCCTGATCGTCGGCGTTGCGGCAGCTTCGGCCGCGACCTCCGATGTGCTGATCGCGGGGGTTGCCGGCCTTGTCGCCGGGGCCATGTCAATGGCGGCGGGCGAGTACGTCTCGGTCAGCTCCCAGTCAGACACCGAACAGGCCGATCTTTCGCGTGAACGTGCGGAGCTTGCGGGCCAGCCTGAGTTCGAGCGTGAGGAACTGGCTCGCATCTACATTGATCGCGGCGTCGAGGCCGAACTCGCCCACCAGGTCGCAGACCAACTGATGGCTAAAGACGCGTTGGGTGCGCATGCACGGGACGAACTCGGCATCTCGGAGGTGACCACGGCTAGACCAATCCAGGCGGCGTTGACCTCGGCAGCCACTTTCGCGGTTGGCGCCGCAATGCCGCTCGCCATGGTCCTGCTGATGCCGCGTTCATTGCTGGTGGCGGGCGTCTCGATCGCATCTCTCGTGTTTCTGGCGCTGCTCGGCGCTGTCGGCGCGCGCGCTGGCGGCGCCAATATCGGAAGGGCAACACTGCGGGTCACCTTCTGGGGCGCTCTGGCGATGGCACTGACGGCGGGCATCGGGGCGATTTTCGGTACGGTGGTGTGATTGCATGCTTTGGGTGACTGGAACCGTATATGGGCGAGGCAAAAGGTGATGCTCCATACTGGAGCCAGGACCAGACCGCATTAGCGGCTTCCATCGGCGCGAGCCTTGGCGGGCTGACGTCCGATCAAGCCGCGGCCCAACTTACTATTGTCGGACCCAACAGCGTCGAAGATGCGGCGCAACTGAGCGCCCTGCGCCTCCTGCTCCGTCAGTTCCAAAGCCCGCTCGTTCTCATCCTCGCATTCGCCGCGGCGATTTCGCTGGCGCTCCAGCAATGGATCGATGCTGGAATCATTCTGGCTATCGTCATTGGCAGCGCGCTTCTGAGCTTTTTTCAGGAGTACCGGGCCTCGACCGCTGTTGAAGAGTTGAAGAAGCGCCTTGCCCTGACCTGCCGCGTTATCCGCGACGAGGCGGAGCAAGAGATCCCGGTCAGCATGATCGTGCCCGGTGACATCGTCTTGCTGTCAGCCGGCAATCTCATTCCCGCCGACGGCGTAATCATCGAAGCCGCTGACTTTCTCGTCACCGAGGCGAGCATGACCGGCGAATCCTTCCCAGTCGAAAAACGCCCGGGGACTGTCCGGGCGGACGCGCCGATCACGGAGCGGACCAATTGCGTGTTTCTCGGCGCGTCGGTGCGCAGCGGCACGGCCAAGGTACTCGCGGTCAAGACGGGACGGCGCACCGAGTTCGGCGCGATCGCGGCCCGGCTACGGGCTCGCCAGCCCGAGACCGACTTCGCCCGCGGCGTGCGCCAGTTCGGTTATCTGCTCATCCGCGTGATGGTGGTCATCGTCCTGTTTGTGTTGACGGTGAACCTGCTGCTCGACCGCCCGGTGATCGAATCGTTGCTGTTCGCGGTGGCACTGGCGGTCGGATTGTCGCCAGAGCTCCTGCCGGCGATCATCAGCGTGACGCTCTCTGCCGGCGCACGCGCCATGAGCAAGCGAGGTGTCATCGTGCGGCGGCTCGACGCCATCGAGAACCTCGGCAGCATGGACATCCTGTGCACCGACAAGACCGGCACGCTGACCGAGGGCACCATCGTGCTGAGCGAGGTTCTGGACACCGCCAGCCGTCCCTCCGACGAGGTTCGGCGGCTCGCCTTCCTTAACGCGGCTTTCGAGACCGGGATCGAGAACCCGCTCGACACCGCGATCGTGGCAGCGGGGGAGGCTGCCAGCTTGACGACTGGTGGTCTGACCAAGATCGACGAGATCCCCTACGATTTCATGAGACGTCGGCTGACGATCGTCGTGGCCGAAGATACCGCACCGGCCCAGCATCTGTTCGTCACCAAGGGGGCGTTCGCCAACGTGCTCGACATCTGCACGGGAGTGGACCGCGACGGCGCGAGGGCGCCTCTGGACGATGCCGCCAGGGCAGAGTTGGAGGCAGTGTTTAAGGCAAAGGGCGAACAGGGATTTCGTGTGCTGGCCCTCGCCACCCGCAGCGTCGTCGCGCAGGCCGATTACGACCGTGAGGACGAGCGCGACATGGTCTTTCGCGGCTTTCTGGTCTTCCTCGATCCACCAAAGCCGGCAGCGAAACGGACGATCCGCGATCTCGCCCAGCTCGGCATCACGATCAAGGTGATCAGCGGCGACAACCGCCACGTCACCGCCCACATGGCCGAAGCCGTAGGGCTGGACGCGACGTCGATGCTGACCGGTGAGGAGTTGGCGACGCTGAAGGATGAAGCGCTGTGGCACCTCGCGCCGCGCACCGATCTCTTCGTCGAGATCGACCCCCAGCAAAAGGAACGCATCGTCCGCGCCCTGCAGCGCACCGGCCATTCCGTCGGCTATATGGGAGACGGGATCAATGACGCGCCGGCTCTCCACGCCGCCGATGTCGGCATTTCGGTCGAGGAGGCGGTCGATGTTGCGCGCGAGAGCGCCGACATCATTCTGCTGAGCCGCGATCTGGACGTGCTGCGCCAGGGTGTCGAGGACGGCAGGCGGACCTTTGCCAACACGCTCAAATACATCTCCATCACGACCAGTGCCAATTTCGGCAACATGATCAGCATGGCGCTGGCGACGCCGCTGTTGCCGTTCCTGCCGCTGGCGGCCAAACAGATCCTGCTGAACAACCTCCTCTCCGATCTGCCCTCGCTCGCGATCTCCAGCGACAATGTCGATCCGGAGCGGGTGCTTCGTCCCCAGCGGTGGAACGTCAAGGACATCCAGAAATTCATGATCGTATTCGGGCTGATCAGTTCGATTTTCGATCTGCTGACCTTCGGCGTCCTGCTCTACGCCTTTCAGGCAGGCCAGGCGGTGTTCCAGACCTCGTGGTTCATGATCTCACTCATGACCGAACTGGCGGTGGTTCTGGTCCTGCGCACCCGCAAGCCCGCCTTTCACAGCCGGCCGAGCCGCTTGCTCCTGTGGTCGACCCTCGCTGTGGCCGTCGCGACTTTCGCAATCCCCTTTCTTGGTGAACTGAGTACACTTTTCGGCTTCGTGCCGTTATCGGCGACGGAACTCGCCGCCGTGGTTGTGATCGTCGCCGGATACATCGTAGCCACTGAGGTGACGAAGACGTGGTACTTTCGATCGACTTGAGAGCCGCGAAGATGGGTAGTTCTTTTCGCTTAAGAACTGTGGGCGTTCACGCCGATACATCGTAGTCTGGTGCCTAACGTGGGTAGGAGTCGGCCCATAGGCAAGATCAACGCGACATGGCACCGGGCGCACCGATGCCGAAGAACCCTACACTTGATCAGCGGATCGAATGGCACCTGGCACACGCGAACGCGTGCGGCTACCGTGCCATCCACGGCAAGATTCTGGAAGAGATCAAACGGCGCGATCAAGCTCCCCACCGACCCCACGGCCAGCTGATCCCCCCGCAGAAGACTCAGCGCATGCCCAGCCAAGGCAGAGAACGTTGGATTCCAGATCCTCTCCCTCCGCCATTCACTGCTAATTATGCGCTGTAGTGAAATTTCCGCGCGATAGCTGTGCGAATGCCGCCTCTCACGTGCCGTCGGCCAGTGCTTGCCGGTCCCCCTCCGCCAAGAACCGCACCTTCAGCCCTGCGCCTTCTGCCAGGTCCTAATCCGGGCTCGGGCATTGGTGTAAGCGGACGAGGTGTTGAGCTGGATCATGCGGCCCTTGGTCCATTTCCCGTACCAGGCGCCGCCATAGAGTTCTTCATCGGATCGGGCCGTGATCGTCGCGATCAGTCCTGCCTTCGCATCCTCCAGACGGGCGAGCAGGTCGTGCCATTCCATCGCGCTGTAATCGGCGTAGAACTTCCGAGCCAGCAGGCCGAGTTGGTTCCATTGGAAGCCCGCTTCGGGGTAATCGACCGGTTCGCCCCGGTCGTCGCGGTCCAGCCATTTCAGAACCAGTTCGTTCCATCCGATCAGATAGGCGACCAGATCCGCCGGGCTCATCATGGTCCCTTCAGCATGGCCCTTCATCGTGACCTTACGTGCACGGTTGGGCTGAACCTTCGCCAAATCCGCGATCAGCCGCTCGAACGTCATCGTAATGGCCGCCAGTAGTTCCGTCTTGGTGGCAGGAACAGCCATGTCTTCCTTCCTCTGTAAGCATCGATCTTTGAAAAGAACTGGCCATATCCGTTGATCGGCAAGATTCCCGCCGTTGCTCAAAACGGCGTAAGCGTGCGGCATTAAAAGGGCGAAGCGCAGGCGTCGTTCTAATCTTCATTGGCCACGGCCCGCCATTATCTGACTTCGCGCTGTCGCCCTTTGGGCTTCGCTCCAGTCGGGGCCTCGCACGAGCTCGGACGGCCCTTGGCCTTGCGAACCCTGCGGGTTCGAAATGTCTGCGCGATGCTCCACCATTGTCTCAGCTCACGGCAGTCTCGCTTCGCTCGACGCCTTTCGCGGGGGCGGCCTTTCGGCCGGTCGCGGGATCTATGCGACACCGGCCTCGCGCATGATCCACCGGCGGAATGCCGCGATCTTCGGCACGGTCATCCTGCCCGGCTGCACAACGGCGAAATATCCCGCCTTCGCCCGAATGGGCGCGTCGATCGCCAGCATGATGCTCCCGGCCTCCAGATCGCGGGCGGCATAAACATCCCGCACGACGGCAAGGCCCTGGCCGGCAATGACGCCCTGGATCAGCAGGGCGTCGTCGGCATAGCTCGGCCCCTTCGTCGCATTGCGGGCCGGCCCGACGCCATGCGCCTCAAACCAGGCCGGCCAGTCCGCGCGGTCGCGATCCTGCAGAAGCGGATAACGAAGGCAGTCGGCCGGTTCGGTCAGAGGGCCGTCGATCAAGAGCGACGGGCTGCCGACTGCAATGAGGCGGGGGGCAAACAGCAAAGCGGCATCGAGGCCGGGATAATCGCCGGAGCCGTGCCGTATCGCGACGTCCACTCCCCCGGTCGTCATGTCGGCGAGCTGCACCGAGGTCTCGATCCGGAGCTCGACCTCCGGATGCTGCGCGGCGAAGCGGCCAAGGCGCGGCGTGAGCCAGCACGCGGCAAAGGACGGCGTGGTGCTGACGACCAGCGAACGCGGGCCTGGCCGACGATCCTCGAACAGTTGCACGGCGGCGTCGATCTGCTCGAAGCCCGGAGCGACCTTGCCGAAAAGGCGCAGGCCATGCGCGGATAGCTTCACCTCGCGGTTGCCGCGCTCGAGAAGCCGGACGCCGAAGCGCGCTTCCAGCGCCTTGACCTGCTGGCTGACGGCCCCCGGCGTCACGTTCAACTCCTGCGCGGCGCGCTTGATGCTGCCGTGCCGGCCGACCTCGACGAAGGTGCGCAGCGCACCAAGGGAAACGGGCAGCGTCATGATCTTCAGTTTAGCTGAGCTCAATCGTTCGGCAAGAGATATCATTTGTGTGGGCAAGGCCGAAATGTATGTCTGCCGCGCATGCAAACCAACCTTCCCCGATCCGATCACCTGTCCGCCGCCCTGGTCCGCCTCCTTGCGGTCGGCGCTGGCGCGGCCGTCGCAAACAGCTACTACAACCAGGCCTTCCTCGGCCATCTGACGACGGATTTCGGGCTGGCGGCCGGGGCTGCCGCCATCGTGCCGGTGCTGACACAGGCGGGCAACGCGATCGGCGTGCTGTTCCTCGCGCCGCTCGGCGACCGGTTGGAGCGCAAGTCGCTTATTCTTGTGACCACGGGCGCTCTGGTGGCGGCTCTCATCGGCGCGGCCGTCTCGCCCGGCTTTGTGTGGCTCGCGGTGGCCAGCCTCGCCGTTGGCCTGTTCGCCACGGTGGCGCAACAGATCGTCCCGCTTGCCGTGCATCTGGCTCCGCCTGCGGAGCGCGGGCGCATTCTCGGCACGGTGACGGGCGGCATCCTGATCGGCATCCTGCTTGCCCGTACGATCAGCGGCACGATCTCGGACGCCTGGGGCTGGCCTGTCGTGTTCTGGTTCGCGGCAGTGCTGATGATCGCCATCGGCGCGGCGCTGGCGCTCTGGCTGCCCCGTGTGCCGCCAACAACCGACTTGAGCTATCCGCGCCTGCTCGGGTCCCTATGGACGCTGGTGCGCACGCATGGCGTTCTCCGGCGCGCGGTTGCGGTGCAGTTCCTGATCTTCGCGGCGTTCATCGGCTTCTGGTCGACGCTGGCGCTGCTGCTGTCCGATCCGCCCTATCGGCTTGGCGGAACGGCGGTCGGTCTGCTGGCGCTTGTCGGCGTTGCCGGCGCGCTCGCCGCGCCGATCGCCGGGGGCTTTGCGGACAAGCGCGGGCCGGCCGTGGTGGTCTCGATCGGCGCGGGTTTCGTGTTGCTCGCCTTCGCCATCTTCGGGCTTTGGCAGGGCTCCCTCCTTGGCCTCGTTGTCGGCATTCTGGTTCTGGACCTTGCCGTGCAGTCCTCGCAGGTTGCCAACCAGGCGCGCGTCTATGCGCTCGATCCGACCGCCCGCAGCCGGCTCAACACCGTGTTCATGGCGACCATGCTGCTCGGGGGCGCGGTCGGAGCGGGCATCGGCGGTGCGGCCTATGCCGCCTGGGGCTGGACCGGCACATGCGCCTTCGGCGCAGTCTCGGCGGCTTTGGCCTTGCTCCTGTCGCGGCAATCCCAGGTCGTGGACTGATAATGGTGCCGGAAACGGCGTCCGGCCCGGCCATGACATGCCAGGAGGAGCGCGATGGCAGCAGGCGACGCCGATGCGGGCGTTCCGCCCAGGATCTCTAGCTTTCGAAAGTAGTCGGGCCTCAACCAGCATATCGTATTTTTGGTGACAGGCTGTCGAGGATAGACACTGTAGACTAGGGCAAGCAGACAAACTGGTTTAACGCTGGATATGAACCGACGCAGCTAATCAGATTGAACTGAACTAATCATTGCGCTCCAAGTCATCCACTGTGGGCGACCTGCCCTGCTTAAGGTGCTCGGCCCCTCGGAGGATAGCGGTGATAATGCTGCGTTGGTCATCTGTCAGGTCTGTTTCCGCCAAGTGCTTTCGACCAGCCTCCAAAAGCACGTCAAGGTCAAAAAGATTTCGATCTGGGTTGTCGCGCATCGTGTAGCGACGAACAGGCGTGCCGAGGCTGTAACTGACCAAACCACGCGCAGCTTTCGCCATGAAATCGGCGCTTTCGAGCATGCCTCTGGCGAGCCACTGCTTCGGTTGGTCAGCACCTAATAGATATGCCCAAGCACGAACTATATTGAAGTAATAGGCAGATTTCTCGAGAGTTCTCTCGACTTCTCCCTGCTTGATTTTACCCACCAGCGTTTTGCCAAGTTTGGCGAATGCCTCGGCGTCGATTGTCGGAGGCTCAGTCGAGCTCGATTTGAAGATCTGGAGTTCCCGACCACGATCCGTGAACTGTTCGGCGAGGAACATAGCAGAATCGGCCTTGCCGAAAGCCTCAACAAGATGCTCGCCTGCTGCTTCTACGCCCCACTGCTCAAGCATATTTCTGACGAGAAACATCAACTGCGATCTCGGTGAAAGCTCGAACATACCGGCATCGCGATCGATGGAGATAATCTCCTCGCCGACCCTGAACAGAGCATCCAGCAGGCCCTGCTGAGGCATTGCTGCATGGGGATGTCGGAATTGTACACGCAGCTCATCAAGCAGCTTTGCAACCATTAACTCGCCACGACTGTTGGTCCGACCCAGATAAGCCCGGATGATGCGTTCGCAATCATCGGCGCTGTCGAGCTTAGACATGAGTTCGTTGACCACTGCCTTGGGGATAGCATCGGATGACGGATGCAAACCGAAATACGTGTCGTATCCGGCTGCGCTCCCTACTCCTCTTCTACGGGTGGTCTCAATGAAGCTTTCGTCACTATAGTGCCCCTTGCCTTCGAACCATTTGCCAGCCTGAGGAAAAAGGATCGTCAAAATGCGCATTACCTGCGAACGGCAACCATCGGGGATCCGGGCCTTCAGATCTTCAGCGGCTTCAATTTTCACGTCGTCGTTCGACATGAAAAAACGGCCCTCTGTAAAAATAAAGTCGCGATTGTCTCGGATCCAAGAAAATGCTGCTTGGTCGAACAGACGAATACCCTCCATCGCCAGAAGATCTTGGGGATCGATCTCACCCTCCATGGCCGGCCAAGAAAACTTGGCCGCATTCGACAGGCGCACAATGTCACGGGGAGATCTTATCCACCGATTGATGCCGTCACGAACAAGGTAGTGCCAGCGCGTGGTGGCGGGAGTGTCGACGGTCAGAAATGAAATCTCTTCGTTGAGGATCGCCAGAAGAGCGTTCCGAGATGGTATGGGGAGTTCGATTTCCTGCTGGACGATTTTTTCTGCGAACCTTGGACCGATGCGGTTTACCTTCCGATCCAGGGCGTCCCACACGATGTCCCTATCATACGACAAGAGATAGACGACATTTGGTAACCGGCCAATACTTTTGACCATCTGCATGATGGCCCGCACGTTGTCGTCATCGAGACGGTCAATATCGTCTATTGTAACGAGGAAACGCTTACCGCTTCGACTAAGCTGGTCCTTCAGACTTTCGTAGGCGGTCTGCAGCGACGGGTCCTCCAGGAAGCGTCCAAGCAAAGCATTGACCGACTTCTTGGCGACATTCGACCCGAATCCAGAGGCAGTGCCGGTGGGGTCAACGGTCAATGCCACTGTCGCCGCAGCGTCGACGAGGTTGTCCGTAGTCCCGTGCATGAACCGAAGTGTTCGGCGCCAGAAACGGACCCACTTGCTGTCTCTCGGACCCAAGCGTTCGGATAGGATCTTGAAGAAGACGGTTATCAGATCCTGATGGCCGGATACGATCCAGGGACGGAAGTCGATGTGGATAACCTGATCGTCTTCATGCTCCGCATTGTGCTTGTTCAGGTAGGCGAGAATGAAATTGATAGCGGTCGATTTACCCGTTCCCCATTGCCCGTGAATTCCGATCACATAGCCGTTCGGCGCGGTCAAAGAGGTGATGACCTTGGTTATGCGCGAGGCGAACGGAGCATAATTGAGCCTATCCTGAACCCATGGATTCTGCTTCGGCAGGTCGTCACCCAGCACGCTTCTTTTTGTCATTGCTGCCCCAATAATACGGCATCTGATCTAAGAATAGTGCCCTTGCTCTCTAGCCGCAAATCAGAGGTCGCTTGATTGGTGTCTGCACTTGGCATTGCGCTGCCCAGTTGGAACGGTCGGCATGGGGCGCATTGTCGCCGAACCGGCTTACAAGATGAAGGATAGCTTTCTTGTCCGCGCGCCCCAAACCCGCCTGTCCGCTTCCCCCTTCCCGCCGCTCGCGGCTCGCGACCCGGAGGGCTCCGGCGCAAGCGCAGGTCTCCGCCATGGTCTTGCTCCGCCGTTTTGCCTCGCCCACGCGGCCCCGGCGGCGTGGGCCGGGGGCGACCTTCGCCTCCCCGCCCCTTGCTCTGATAAAAGCCGTCTCCCGGCCGGCCGCGGCCGGATGTTCCGGCGTCCGGCAACGCATCCTGCCCCAAGGTCCTGCGCGCGTCCTGCGCCTCCCTGTTGACCAGGGCGGTGCGCTCGGACACGATCTCCGAACGCCCGTGACGGCGGGGCCGAGGCCCGCTTCCCACCGCCAGACGCCCGAGGCCCGGCCCGGCGCCCGGCCCGAGACGCCGCCCACAGCCCATGGTGCGACCCTTTCGCCCCGGGCCGCCGATCGCGTTGACGCGGGGGCGCGGATAATATCTTGTTTTCTGAATATAGCGCATTCCATCTGCGGGGGAGAGGATGGCGATGGTCCCGCCCGACAGGCTGGGGAGGCCGGTGCGGCGGATCGGCGCGGCGCCGCTGCTGCTGTGGGCCTTCGCGACCTTCTGGCTGTTCACCACCGGCGCCTGGAAACAGTTCTGGCCGAGCTTCGGCGGGCTCCTCACGGTTGCCCGCTTCTATGCCTGGGGGGGTGTTCCGGGGCGAGGAGCACCCCTATCGGAAGATCTTCACGCGCAAGCACAACCCCTTGCAGGCGCTCAGCTATCTGGCGCTGAAAGTGGTGCTGTTCCCGGCCATCTGGTCGACCGGGCTGATCTATCTGCTGCACGCGCTGTGGGGCCACTGGGACCCGGGCGGCTTCTGGATGACGATTGTCGCCAACCTCCACATCCTCGCCGGCTTCGCGATCTTCACCTTCGTGATCATCCACGTCTATCTGCTGACCATCGGCCATGGCTTCCTGCGCCATGTGCGCCCGATGGTGACCGGCTTCGACCGGATCGTCCTGACGCCCGAGCAGGAGGCCTATCTGCGCGCCGACGAGCCGGAGCGGCTGCGGGAATAACTCGCCCTGCCGGCTCCGAGCCGGCCTGCGCCGCAGGGCGTTGGCGGAGCCGTTGCCTGTCCGATGGCGGCTTGCGGAGTTTGCGAGGCGCGCGCCGAATTTTCGCGATGTCGAGACGGAATTTTGCAAAATCCGTCTCGAAATCCGCAAAGGCCGGATGCGGGGACAGGAGGGCCGGGATCCGCGGAGCCCCGCGCCCGGCCACGGGAGCAGATTTTTTTGCGCATGTGTGTCACACCGGGCGGGCGTCAATCGTCTAGGGAGCGACATCAACGCAAGGGAGTTCCCCATGACGGCCCGTCTCGACTATTTCCGGATTGCCCCCGACGTGCTGAAACCGATGCTGGCGCTCGAGGAGGCGGCGAGCGCGCTGAGCATCTCGCCCGCCCTGCGCCTGCTGGTGAAGATGCGGGTCTCGCAGATCAACGGCTGTGCCTATTGCCTGCACATGCATGCGCCCGCGGCGCTGGACGCCGGCGTCTCGCAGGAAAAGCTAGACGTTCTCGCGGCTTGGCGCGAAAGCCCGGCCTTCGACACTCGCGAAAGGGCGGCGCTGCGCTGGGCGGAGGCGCTGACGAGGATCGAGGCCAGCGGCGTGCCGGACGGCGACTACGAGGACCTGGCGGCCGCCTTCGCCCCCCGCGAGCGGGTGGAACTGACGCTGATCGTCAACACGATCAATGCGTGGAACCGCTTCGCGGTCGCCTTCCGCTCGGTCCATCCAAGACGCGCGGCGGCCGATGCCGCCTGAAGCACACATCGTCGTCTTCCAGCGCCAGCGCCGCCGGCTGGCGGCGCTGGCCTATCGGATGACCGGCTCGGTGGCCGAAACGGAGGATATCCTGCAGGAGGCCTGGCTGCGGTTCTCCCGACAGGACCTGGCGGAGATCGCCTGTGCCCCGCGGTGGCTTAGCGCCACCACGATGCGGCTCTGTCTCGACCACCTCGGCTCGGCGCGGATCCGGCGCGAGAATTATATCGGCGCCTGGCTGCCCGATCCTCTGGTGCAGGACACGGCAGCGAGCGCCGAACAGCAATGGATGCTGACCGAAGATGTCAGGATCGCGCTCGTTCTGACCCTCCACCATCTGTCGCCAGAGATGCGCGCCGCCTTCATCCTGCGCGATGCGTTCGACTTCGATTTCGAGGACATCTCCGAGATCGTCCGCCGCTCCCCGGCCACCTGCCGCCAACTGGTGTCGCGCGCGCGCCGGAAGCTGGCCGGCGCCGAGCCGGTCGATACGCCCGCCAGCGAGGAGGCCGCACGGATGGTCGCGGCTTTCTGGCGGGCGAGCCGCGAGGGGGATATGCAGGCGTTGCTCGCCCTGTTCAGCGAGGAGATCGAGGTCCACACCGATGGCGGCGGCAAGGTTCTGGCGGCGATCAACGTCCTGAAGGGGAAACGGCGGGCGGTCGGCTTCTTCGTCGGCCTGGCGCGCAAGGCGCCCGAGATGCCGCCGACCCCCGTGTTTCGCACGATCAACGGCGCGCCCGGCTTCGTCTCCGTCGAGCCGAACGGCGTCCTTCAGACCACCGCGCTCGACATCGTGGGCCGGCATATCCGGGCGATCTGGATCGTCCGCAACCCGGAGAAGCTGAGGCATCTGCCGCCCGCGCGGCGCGCCTGACCCGACGCCCGCGCGGCGCGCCTGACCCGGCGCCTGACCCATGGCCGACGGGTCGGCCGGTCGGATGATCCGCTCGCCGAGGTCCGGCACCGGGCGTTGGCGGGGTTCGCGCGGGCTTGTGGAGTTTGCGAGGCGCGCGCCCATCCGAATGCCCTGCTTCCGCGTGCCGGGCCAGGGCCGCCTCGAGTTCGGCGATCCGGGCCACCAGCGGCGCGGTCATCGCGCGCATGTCCTCCAGCGTATGGCGCTCGGTGATATGTTGAGGACAATTCCAGTCGAACCCCTCCACCGTGACGAGGAGCCCCCGTTCGACACGGGCCCGATAGTCCGGCATTTCGAGGCGCGACAGGGTCGCCTCGTCGTCGAGGCCAACGAGTGTCGCCCGCCCGAAGAGCTTCAGTCGCGTCCTGTTCGGGTAGTCCATGAAGAACAGCGACACCCGGTCGTCGCTCGTCAGGTTGCCGACGCTGACATACTGGCGGTTGCCGCGGAAATCCGCGAAGCCGATCGTGCGTTCGTCGAGCACGCGCACGAAGCCGGCCGGCCCGCCGCGATGCTGGATATAGGGCCAGCCCGTCTCGCCGACACTCGCCATGTAGAGCGAATCGCGCGCCGCGATGAAGCCGGCTTCCGCCGGAGTGAGCCGCTGGTTGACGGCCTCCGGCGCGCTTTCCATGCGGGCATAGGAGGACCGGCTTCCCAACGCCTCCTGCACCTTCTTCACCGTCGGCGTGAAGGCGATCTGCGCGAAATGATGGGGCATAGTGTCCTCCTGCGGTCTCGCGCCGGCGTCACAGGCCGAGGTCCGAAAGGCCCGGATGATCCGCGGGGCGAGGCCCCTGCGGCCAGTGGAACTTGCGGTCGGCGTCGCGGATCGGCTGGTCGTTGATGCTGGCGAAGCGCAGCCGCATCAGGCCGTGCTCGTCGAACTCCCAGTTCTCGTTGCCGTGGCTGCGAAACCAGTTTCCGGCATCGTCCCGCCATTCGTAGGCAAACCGCACCGCGATCCGGTTCTCGGCGAAGGCCCAGAGCTCCTTGATCAGGCGATAGTCCAGTTCCCGCGCCCATTTGCGCTGCAGGAAGGCGACGATCTCGGCGCGGCCGGCCGGGAACTCGGCACGGTTGCGCCAACCGCTGTCCTGCGTATAGGCGAGCGACACCCGCTCCGGGTCGCGGCTGTTCCAGGCGTCCTCGGCCATCCGCGCTTTCCGGACGGCGGTCTCGCGCGTGAAGGGCGGCAAGGGGTGGCGGACGCCGGGCTGCGTCGTTTCGGTCATGGGGTGTCTCCTTCGGTTCAGAGGGAAAAGGCGCAGCCGAAGCTGCGCCCGGATGCCTTCGCGCCGTCAGGCGGCCGTGTTCAGTTCGACCTTCGGAAAGTCGATTTCGACCTCAGTCGCCTTGCCGAGCAGGTTGGTGAAGATGTTCATCGCCACATGCGTGATGATCTCGATGATCTCGGCGTCGGAGTGACCCGCCGCGCGCACGGCCTCGAACTCGGCCTTGCTGACCTGACCGGTGTGCTCGACAAGGGCGCGCGCGAAGATCAGCGCGGCCTCCGCCTTGGCATCCGAGGACCGGCCCCTCCGGTTGGCGAGCATCTCGTTATTGTCGAGGCCGACCTTGCGGCCGATCGCGGTATGCGCCGAAACGCAGTACTGGCAGGCATTCTGCTCGGCGACAGCCAGCGCGATGCGTTCGCGCGTCCGTTCGTCGAGCACGCCGGCGCCGGCGATTCCATGGAGACCCAGGAAGGCGTTGAGAGCGACCGGCGAGTTCGCCAGCACGCGGATGAAGTTCGGAACCATGCCAAGACCGGACTGGACGGCGTCCAGAAGCTGCTTGGCCTCGCCGGTGGCGGTTTGGGGATCGATAACGGCAACACGAGCCATGAAGTCAGTCCTTGTACGGTTGAGGATGCGGTGCTCCGGGCACTGCGTCCGCCCAATCTGGTTCATGGCATCGATTGAAAGAATGCTCGCTTTATGAAATATTTTATTCCTCAAGGAGGAATAATAAGTGGACCGGCTGCATGAGCTCGAGGTGTTCATCGCGGTGGCCGACGCGGGCAGCTTCGTCAAGGCCGGAGCGCGGCTGCGCCTGTCGCCACCGGCGGTCACCCGCGCCATCTCCGCACTTGAGGAGCGGCTCGGCGCCCGCGTCTTCAACCGCACCACACGCAGCCTGACCATCACCGATGTCGGGCAGCGCTTCCTCGAGAGCGCACGGCGCGTCCTCGCCGATCTCGACACTGCCGAGAAGGAGGCGGTGGGCGAAACCGCCCTGCCGCGGGGCCACCTCAACATCACGGCGTCGGTGACCTTCGGCCGATCCGCCTTGGCGCCGGTCGTCTGCGGCTTCCTCGGACAGTACCCGCGGGTGACGGCGTCCGTTCTCCTGCTCGATCGTGTCGTGAACCTCGTCGAGGAAGGGGTCGACATCGCGGTGCGGATCGGACACCTGCCGGACTCGACCCTGATCGCCAAGCGGATCGGCTCGGTCCATCGGATCCTGGTCGCGAGCCCGGATTATCTTGCAAGGCGCGGGGTCCCCGCATCGCCGGCGGACCTGCGGCACCACTCGGTGATCGCCTTCACGGGCCTGATGCCGAACCGCGAATGGCGCTTCCGGAACGGGCAGAAAACCGGGAGCGTGTCTGTGCAACCGACGTTCGAAATCAACGACGCGACCCCGGCGATACAGGCCGCCGCGATGGGGCATGGCATCACGATAGCCCTGTCCTACATGGTGTGCGAGCAGATCCGCGACGGCACGCTGGTTCCGATACTGCAGGCTTTCACCTTGCCGCCGCAACCGGTTCACCTGGTCTATCCGCATGTGCGGCTCGTTGCTCCCAAGATCCGGGCGTTTCTCGATTTCGCGGCGCCTCGGCTGAAGGGCGTCCTCGACCGGCTGGCATGGGAGACCCCGGACGGCGCGCCGCCGACGGGCCCCTCCTGACCGCGCCGCAACCCGTCAGCCTTGCCGGCCGCCGACCAGACGGCGGAGAAGATCCTCGAGGTGCTGTCGATCGGGCGCCTCGAGCCTGTCGAGGATCGGGGCCAGGGCGGCTTGCCCCTCGTCATGCAGTCGGTCGACCAGTTCGGCCCCCTCGCGCGTCAGGAAGACATCGGTTGCCCGTCCGTCCTCGGCATTCGGCGCGCGGGCGACCAGTCCGCGCTTCTCCGCCCGAGAGACCAGGCCCGACATCGTCTGTTTCTCCAGCCCGAGATAGTCGGCGAGCTCGGCCATCCGCGGACGGCGGTCCCGCAGGATGCCCAGAACCCGAAGCAGCGACTGAGAAAGGTCGTGCTCGGCGGCGATCCGGTTGACGACGGCCATTATCACGAAGGCGGTCGTCATCAGGGCATCGGCCAGCCCGTCGCCGGATGCGGGGGGCGTCTCGTCTTGCGTCTGCATCGCAGCTCCATCTTGACATTGTTCGTATTGCGAACCATATTAATTCGTAATGCGAATTTAATCATGTTTACGCCCGAAAGGAAGGACCCCGTGAAAGCTGCCGTCATCACCGCTTTCGATCAACCACCGCGATATGGCGACTTCGCCGATCCGGAGGCCCGCGCGCCGACAGACATGCCGATCGACGTGCTGGCGGCCGGCCTGCACCATGTGACGCGGGGCCGCGCCGCCGGACTGCATTACTCCAGCACCGCCGAACTGCCTCAGGTCCCCGGCATCGATGGGGTCGGGCGCGGTCCCGACGGCAAGCTGCGCTATTTCGTGCAAGAGCACGGCCGAATCGGAACGATGGCCGAGCGGACCGTGATCGAGCGCAGCCACAGCATCGAACTGCCGGATGGCTGCGATCCGGTCGCCATCGCGGCGGCGATGAACCCGGCCATGGCGTCGTGGATCGCGCTGCGCTGCCGGGCGCCGGGCTTTCGCTGGCGCCTGCCGTTCCAACGCGGCTGGCGGGTGCTGATCCTGGGCGCGACCGGAAGCTCGGGGCGGCTGGCGGTGCAGATCGCCCGGCATCTGGGCGCCTCGCAGATTTTCGCCGTGGGCCGCAACGCGGCCAGGCTGGCGGAGTTGCCGGCGCTGGGCGCCACCGGAACCATCCTGCTGGGCGACGAGCGGCTGGGTGCCGCCGCTTGCGAGACGGATGTGGTGCTGGACTTCATCTGGGGCGAGAGCGCCGTGCGCTGCATGGAGTCCATGCTGGCGCAACGGGAAAGCCGGAACCTGCCGCTGACCTGGATCCACGTCGGCTCGATGGCCGGCGAGATCGCGCCGATCCCGGGCACCCTCCTGCGCCGGGCGGATCTTCGCGTCCTCGGCAGCGGACACGGGGCCGTGTCGGGCCGCGCCATCCTGCGCGAGCTGCCGAGGCTGGCGAGGGAGATCGCCCGCGGCACCTTCCGCGTGGACGCGCGGGCCGTCCCGCTTAACCAGGTCGAACGAACCTGGTCGCGTCCCGATCCGGGCAACACCCGCATCGTCTTCACCCCATGACCGGCCGCCGGGAGGAGGGAAATCTCACCGCCTCGCCCCTTCGCTTCGGCTGCGGCCGGACGGGGCTCAGCCGAAAGAGGTGCGCATGAGCCGTCGCCGGTCTTCCCTGACACTGCTCCTCGGGCCGGCCATCGGGCTGACCGCCCTGTTGGCCGTCCTGGTGGCCGTCCTGTTGACCATCGGGCTGCCATGGCCATCGCTCGTGCGCGGCGCGACCTCTTCCGAGCCTCCTCCCGCCGCCCCCTCGGCCCTGTCGGTCAGCTTGACCTCCGCCGCGCGCGAACGGTGGCCCCAGACCCTGCCCGCTGTCGGCAGCATCGCCGCCTGGCAGGAGGTCGTCATCGGAGCGGAGATCGGCGGGCTGCGCCTGTCGGAACTGCTGGTCGAGACCGGAAACCGGGTGACCAGGGGGCAGCTTCTGGCCCGGCTCGCCACCGGCACGCTGAGGGCGGAGCTGAAGGCCAGCCGCGCGGCCCTGCGCGAGGCCAGCGCCGCCGACGCCGAGGCGGCCCGTGCCGCCGAACGCGCCCGGACCTTGCACCAGCGCGAGACCCTCGCGATCCGGGCCTTCGAACAG
The DNA here is from genome assembly GCF_900185745.1 of Stappia sp. TSB10GB4. Classification (NCBI taxonomy): domain Bacteria; kingdom Pseudomonadati; phylum Pseudomonadota; class Alphaproteobacteria; order Hyphomicrobiales; family Stappiaceae; genus Stappia; species Stappia sp. TSB10GB4. Next base: position 79,658 of record NZ_FYAV01000044.1, read on the forward strand.
GCTGTCGCCGCGGCTGAAATGGCCGAAGCGCGGCTCGAGGCCGCCCGCGCACGGGTGCAGGCCGACCAACTGCGACTGGACTTCACCGACGTGCGCGCTCCGGACGACGGGGTGATCAGTGCCGTGGCCGCCGTGGAAGGGGCGCTCGTGCACGCGGGACAGGAGATCCTGCGCCTGCAACGGCAGGGCCGGCTGGAATGGCGGGCCGAACTGCCGGGCCCCGATCTGGCCCGGCTGGCACCCGGCCAGAGTGTCCGCCTCGCCCTCAGTGGCGGCGAGACGGCCGAAGGACGCGTGCGCCGGGTCTCTCCCCAGGTCGATCCGCTGACGCGCAGCGGCATCGTGTATGTCGATCTGGAGCCTTCCGCCGTGCTGCGCGCCGGCCTCTTCGCCCGCGGCGACATCCTGCTGGACCTGCGGGAGGTGATGACCCTGCCCGACACCGCCGTCCTGCTGCGCGACGGGTTCAGCTATGTCTTCGGCATCGAGGACGGCAGGGCGCGGCAGCAGAAGGTGACGGTCGGCGCGCGGCGCGGCGGGCGGATCGAGATCCGCGCCGGGCTGGAGCCCGGCATGCCGGTCGTCGAAGCCGGCGTCGGCTTCCTCTCCGACGGCCTGACGGTGCGCGTCGTCGTGGCGGCGGGCGGCGCGCCCCTCCCGGCGCTGCGGTAAGGAGGGCACCATGAACGTCTCCGCCTGGTCGATCCGAAACCCCGTTCCGGCCGTCCTGCTGTTCGCCATGCTGACGCTGGCAGGCCTCTTCGCCTTTCACAGCGCCAGGGTGCAGAACTTCCCGGACGTGGACCTGCCCATGATCACGGTCACCGCCAGCCTGCCGGGGATGGCCCCGGCGCAGATGGAAACCGAAGTGGCGCTCAAACTGGAAAACGCCATGGCCGCCATGAAGGGGCTGCGGCATCTGCACACCGTGGTGCAGGACGGGGTGGCCACGGTTTCGGCCGAGTTCCGCCTGGACAAGCCGCCGCAGGAGGCCCTCGACGACACCCGCGCCGCCGTGGCCCGCGTGCGGGGCGACCTGCCCGCCGCGCTCCGCGAGCCCGTCATCCGCAAGATCGAGTTCAAGAACGATCCGATCCTGACCTACACGGTGGCATCCTCGCGCCGGGACGAGGAGGCTCTGTCCTGGTTCGTGGACGACCGGGTCACCCGGCGCCTGCTGGCCGTGCCCGGTGTCGGAGCGGTGACGCGCGTGGGCGGCGTGACGCGCGAAGTGCGGGTGGAGCTCGACCCGGACCGGCTCCTCGCCCTGCGCCTGAGCGCGGCCGACGTCTCGCGCCGGCTCGCCAGGGTGCAGCTCGAGGCTCCCGGCGGACGCGCCAGGCTCGGCGGCGGCGAACAGAGCTTGCGGACGGTGGTCGAAGCCTCCTCAGCGGCCGAACTGGCCGCGATGGACATTCCGCTGCCCGACGGCCGGGTGATCCGTCTCGATCAGGTGGCCGCGGTCGCCGACACCCAGGCCGAGCGCCGCAGCGGCGCCTTCCTGGACGGCCGGCCCGTGGTCGGTTTCGAGATCCTGCGCACCACCGGCGCCGGCGACATCGAGGTCGCCCGCGGCGTGCGCAAGGCGGTCGACGCGCTGCAGCAGGAGCATCCGGACATCGACCTTGTCGAGGCGTTCAATGCCATCGACCCGGTCGTGGAGAACTTCGAGGGCAGCCTGTCGCTGCTGATCGAGGGCGCCGTGCTGGCGGTCGTGGTGGTGGGGCTGTTCCTGCGCGACCTGCGCGCCACCCTTATCAGCGCGGTGGCGCTGCCGCTGTCGATCCTGCCCACCTTCCTGTTCATGCAGTGGATGGGCTTCACGCTGAACATCGTCACCCTGTTGTCGCTGTCGCTGGTCGTGGGCGTCCTGGTGGACGACGCCATCGTCGAGATCGAGAACATCGTGCGCCATATGGCACAGGGAAAGGAGCCGCTGGTCGCCGCGCGCGAGGCAGCCGACGAGATCGGCCTGCCGGTCATCGCCACCACCTTCACCCTGATCGCGGTCTTCCTGCCGACGGCCTTCATGCCGGGACTTGCGGGAAAGTTCTTCGTACAGTTCGGCTGGACCTCATCGGTCGCCGTGTTCTTCTCGCTGGCCGTGGCGCGGATGCTGACGCCGATGATGGCCGCCTATCTGCTGAAGCCGCCCAGCCGGCCGCATGCCGAGCCCTTCTGGATCCCCGCCTATCTGAAGGCGGCGCGCTGGGCCTTCACGCACAAGGGGGCGACGCTGGCGCTCGTCGGCCTCTTCGGCCTGGCCTGCGCCCTGCCGCTGGCATCGGGCGCCATAAAGACCGACTTCCTGCCGGCCGGCGACCTCAGCCAGATCCGCATCACCGTCGAACTGCCACCCGGCAGCCCCTACGGCCGGACGCTCGCGACCGCCGAAGAGGCGCGCCGCGCGGTGGCGAAGCACCCGCAGGTGAGGAGCGTGTTCACCGCCATCGGCAGCGGCAACGCCTCCGACAACCCCGCCGGCGGAGTGGCCGAAGCACGCATGGCGACCCTGACCGTCAACCTGACGCCGCGCAAGGACCGTCCCGGCCTGACCCAGCAGGACATCGAGCGCGACCTGCGCGACGGCCTGCAGGAGGTGGCCGGCGCCCGCATCGCGCTGGTGGCGGGCGAGACCTATGCAATGGTGCTCTCGGGCGAGGACAGCGATCTGCTGGCCGGGCATGCGGCCAGGGTCGAGCGGGACCTGCGCGGCCTGGACGGCATCGGCCAGGTGGTCAGCAGCCTGAGCCTGCAACGGCCCGAGCTGATCCTGCGCCCGGACACCGCGCGCGCGGCGGATCTGGGGGTCAACACCGAGGTCATCGCCGAGACGATCCGCGTGGCGACCCAGGGCGACTACGACCAGTTCCTGCCGAAGCTGAACCTCGGGCGGCGCCAGGTGCCGGTCGTCGTCCGCCTGCCCGAGGCGGCCGCAGCCGACCTCGATCTGCTGCGCCAGCTCACCGTGCCGGCGGCGCGCGGCGCGGTGCCGCTGCGCGACGTGGCCGAGATCGAGATCGCCAGCGGTCCGGCCCAGATCAACCGACTGGACCGCCTGCGCAACGTGACCTTCGAGGTCGACCTCAACGGGCGGGCGCTGGGCGAGGTGCAGGCGCGGGTCGCGGCCCTGCCCAGCCTGACGCAGCTACCGCCGGGCCTGACGAAGAGCGAGATCGGCCCGGCGGAAACTTCGAACGAGTTGGGGCACGGCTTCCAACTGGCGATGGGCACGGGCATCGCCTGCATCTACATCGTTCTGGTGCTGTTGTTCCGCGCCTGGGCGCAACCGGTGACGATCCTCGGGGCGCTGGTGCTGTCGATCCCGGGGGCCCTGCTGGCCCTGGTGGCGACCGCCACCCATCTCAGCATGCCGGCGATGATCGGGATGATCATGCTGATGGGCATCGCCACCAAGAACTCGATCCTGCTGGTGGAATATGCCCTGGTGGCGCAGCGCGAGCGCGGACTGTCGCGGCTGGATGCGCTGCTCGACGCCTGCCGCAAGCGCGCCCGGCCGATCGTCATGACGACCCTGGCGATGGGCGCCGGGATGATGCCCATCGCGCTGGGCTTCGGCGCCGATCCCAGCTTCCGCGCCCCCATGGCCATCGTCGTGATCGGCGGCCTGATCACCTCGACCTTCCTGAGCCTGCTGGTGATCCCCGTGCTTTACGAACTGGTCGACGACCTCGTTCGCCTCGTCACGCAGAGACGGCGGCCGACTGCCGCAAACGCGCCTCCGCCGCCGGGCTCCACCGAAGCACCGGCGAGGTCACCGTGATCCGGGCCTGCCCTCAGCGACCGCGCGGGCGCGGGCGCAGGCGCACCGTGGCATAGGCCGCGAGCACGATCAGCGCCGCGCCGAAGACCGTCTGCCGATCGGAGCGCTCGTCGAAGGCCAGGATGCCCAGCAGTTCGGCATAGACGAGCTTGATGTAGTCCAGGGTGCCGACGACGCTGGCCTCGGCGAGACGCAGCGCCTGAACGCCGCACCACTGGCCAAGCGTCGCGAGAATGCCGATGCCGAACAGCAGAAGCAGTTGCGGCAGGTCGGGCGTCACCCAGAGGACGACCAGCGGCAGGCCGCTGAGCAGCCCGACAAACAGCGACTGGTAGAGCAGCAGCGTGGCGGTGCTCTCGGTCTGCGCCAGCCGGCGCACGCTGATCACCGCCATGGCACCGCCGACGCCGCCGAGGAGCGGGATCGCGGCATGGAGCAGCGACAGGCCCTCCCCGCCGGGACGCATGACGACCAGCACGCCGGCAAAGCCCAGCGCGATGGCGGCAAACGTTTTCGGCCCGACAGTTTCGCCGAGAAAAAACCGGGCCAGCAGCGCGACGAAGAAGACCTGCGAGAAGCCGAGGGTCGTCGCCGTGGCGAGCGGCAGCACGGCCACGGCCCAGATGCCGCAGGACAGCGCGAGAAAGGCGCCGACCAGGCGGATGGCATGCAGGCCGGGACGACTGGTGTAAAGCGCTTGCGGAAAGCTGCGCCGCATCTCGGGCAGGGTCGACAGCAGCACGACGATCTGCCGGAAGAACAGGATCTCGAGAACGTGGAAGTCACCCACCAGCACCTTCGCCGCAGCGGCGGCAAGAGTGTAGAGCAGGGCGGCAAGCAGCGCCCAGGAGACGCCGGAGGAGGAGAGAGCGCGGATCGACACGGAGCTTCTTTCGGCTTTTGGTAGTTTGGTATATTGGTACCTAACTCCGGGATATTCAAACTTCAAGCCGAATTGCATGTCGCCACGCGCCGACGCTGTGCCGGGTTTCGCGATTTGGCGTGGCCGGCCCTGCACTTGCCGTCAGCAGCCGAAATTCCCAGTCGGGGCAGGTCCTCCCGCCGCCTCGTAAAAACTCGCTAAGATTGTTTTACCATAGGTTAACTCGCCCAAAGATTGTGCTTGCACTGAGCTTGGTACCAAAGTACCGATATTAAGAGGTGTTAACCGTAGTTCGACGCGGAGCGAGAAACGGATGCGTGACCAACGCCCTGACACACCGGATTTCCACATCGTCCAGGCGGCGGCAAAAGCCTGGATCCTGCATGCGGAAACGCACCAACTCTATGAAATAAAAGGGACGCCCCCGGAAGACCGCAGGGACCCCGAGGTGCTTTCCCCCGGGCTGGCGGAGCGGGTCGCCAGGGATCTGGAGCAGTTGCGGACGGCGGGCCATCTGACGTCGCTCAACCGGGATCGGTTGGAGCGCGCCTCGCCGCTGGATGGCGCGAACCTGGCTCTGAACATCAACCTGACGTCGGTCTGCAATCTGGGGTGCACATACTGCTTCGCGGAAGGGGGCGACTACGGGCGGATCAAGGGAAAGCTGAATACGGACACGGATCTGGATGCGATCCTGAGCTTCATCGCGGAGAATGCCGGCGCCGGGGACGCGATGCGGCTGGAGTTCTTCGGCGGCGAGCCGATGATGAACTTCGACGCCATCGAGACGCTGTGCGAGCGCTCAATCGCGCTGGCCGCAGACAGCGGCATCCGCTTTCACTACCGCATCTCGACCAATCTGACGACGCGGCTGAGCGAGCGGGAACTGAGCCTGTTCGAGCGCTTCGGCTTCACCGTGTCGGTGTCCATCGACGGCGGCGCGGCGACGCATGACCGCAACCGTCCGAACCTGGCCGGGCGAGGCTCCTTCGAGCAGATCATCGCCAACTGTCGCCGCGTGCGCCAGCGGTCCGAGGCCATCACGCTGGTGGCACGCATGACCTATGTGCCGTTCCCCGGTTCCTCGCTCGTCGCGGATGTACGGGAACTGCACGGCGAGAACATCTTCGACTGGTTCCAGATCCTGCCCGCCGTGGTCGGCGACAGCTTTCTCAAGCCGGTGTTCGCGGACACGTTCGCCGGCCGCAGCCGGGACGAGATCGACGCGCTGTGCGACGACAAGGTGGACGCGGAATATCGCGACCTCGCGCGGGCCTATCTGACGCTGTTCTCGGACGACAACCGCTTCAAGGGCGTGCTGGAGATCGAAACGATCATCCGCATGATCCTGCTGGGAGAAGTGGCGAACGGACATTGTTCCGGCGGACGCAAGTATTTCACCTTTTCGCCGGACCAGTCCGTGATGCCCTGTCACCGGCTGGTGGGCGAGGTCGACTTTCGCAGCGGCAGCTTCTCCGAAGGCGTCGACGCGGCGACGACCGAGCGGTGGCGGACGTCGATCAACGACACGCCGGTGTGTGCGGACTGCGCGATCCGCTACCTGTGCAGCGGCGGCTGCAAGCAGGAGAATTTCGTCCGCAGCGGCGACATGAACCGCCCGGATCCGCGCAGTTGCCGCTTCCAGTTCCGTCTGGTCGACGCCGCCATCGAGACCATCGGGCGCGCCGGGCCGGAGTTGCGCGGGCGGGACAGATCCGTGCTCAGCGACCTTTTCGTCTCCTGCGGACGTCCGACGCTGAAGACCGGACGCGCAGCGCATCGATCCGCGCCCCCCGGCCTGCAGTGCCTGACACCGCTGACCTGACATGCCCCGCTCATCCAGACCCGGAACAGCCTGACAGGAAGATCAGATGAACATCCAGCAGGACAAATACATCCGCCGCAACATCCACACCTATCCGTTCAACTACACCTACACGGATTTCGGCAATTTCTTTCGCAAGCAGGATGCATCGATCTACATCCATATCCCGTTCTGTTCGACTAAATGCCACTTCTGCGACTACACCGTGATGGTGAACTCGAAGGACGATCTGCGCGAGGCCTATGTCCAGGCGCTGATCAAGGAGATCGAGGCGTTTCCCGCCAACCCGGTATTCCCGAGGTTCCGCATCGAGGCGATCTATTTCGGCGGCGGCACGCCGGGACTGCTGACGGCGGACCAGTTGATCCGCATCCTTCAGGCCTGTCGCGACACGTTCGAGGTGGCCGACGGCGCCGAGGTCGCGGTGGAATTCGATCCGCGCAGCGTCGACCAGGACAAGATCGACGCGCTGTTCGAGGCAGGCTTCAACCGGTTCTCGATCGGCATCCAGAGCTTCGACGAGGGCATCCTGCGGCAGACCAACCGGCCGCACGACCTTCGCGATATCGACCGCGCGGTGACGGCGATCCGCAATTCGGGCTTCACCCATGTCAATGTCGACCTGATCTATCCCTTGATCGGGCTGACGCCCGAGATCTGGGAAGACTCCGTCGCCCGCGCCATCGACCTGGAGATGTCCTGCATCACGGTCTATCCGCTGGAGGTCTGGGAGAACACCGCCTACCATAACTGGATCCTCAAGAAGGGGCAGAAGCTGCCGCTGATCGAGGAAGAGAAGGCAATGGCGGTGCGGGCCTTCGACCTGCTGGAGCAGGCGGGCTACGTCACCGGCAGCACCTCGGGCTATTACCACCCGGCGCGGGCGAATCATTACTGCCGCTTCCTTGATTATTACTGGCGAACATGGCCGATGATCGGCTTCGGCGTCTCGTCGAAATCGGCAATTCATCAGTTCATGTACACAAACATCACCAATATCCGACAGTATATCGACCGGATCAACGCCGGAGAGCCGATCCTCGATTTCTCGACGCATCTGAGCAAGGAGCAGGAGATGCGCCGGGTGATGATCCGCGGGCTGAAGGTGGGCAACGTCTTCAAGACCGATTTCCAGGCGCGGTTCGGCGTGTCCATGGACCTGGTCTATGGCGACGTGCTGCGGGCACTGGAGGCCGAAGGCTACCTGACCGACGACGGCGAGGAAGTGCGGTTGACCCGCAAGGGGCAACTCTATTCGAACGCTGTCTGGGAACGCTTCTATGTCGAGGAAGACCTCGCCCCCGCCAAGCCGGGAGAGGTCAAGTTCGGCCTGTCCGAGTTGATCCTCGATTGATCCCTTTCGCTTTTCCCGTCGCATCAGTTTGGAGGCCGGCATGAAAATCGATCAAGACGTGTCCTGGATGCGGGACGCCTATCCCGCGACCCATTGGGAGAAGGCCGGCAACGGCAGTTCGATGGTGGTGTGCAACCTGAGCCCGCGTCACTGCAAGATCGCCGAGGGGCACCTCGGGCGCTGCGGTGTGCGCGGCAATATCGGCGGCGAGCTGTACACGTTCAACTACGGCAAGTCTGTCGAGGCGACGATGGAATACATCGAGACCGAGGCGGTGAACCACTTCCGACCCGGAGCGAAGATCCTGTCGCTGGGCAATATCGGCTGCATGATGTCCTGCGACTTCTGTCAGAACTGGCGGACATCGCAGGTGCGCCACCTGGATCAGGCGGATGTGCGCCGCTACACACCCGAACAGATCGTCGCCACCTGCGAGATGCTGGGGATCGAGGTGATTTCCTGGACCTACAACGACCCTGTCGTCTGGCACGAATTCGTGGTGGAGACGTCGCGGCTTGCCCAGTCGGCGGGGATCATCACACTCTACAAGTCGGCGTTCTACATCGAATCCGGCGCGGTGGACGAACTGATCGACTGTATCGACATCTTCAGCATCTCGCTGAAGTCGATGGATGAGAAGTTCTATCGCAAGTTCACGGGCGGCACGCATCTGCAACCGGTGCTGGACATGATCCGCAAGGTGCATGCCTCGGGGCGGCATCTGGAGTTGAGCCAGTTGCTGATCACCGGGCGCAACGATACCGAGGAGGAGATCGCCAAGACCAATACCTGGGTGCTGGAGCATGTCGGCGACCGGGTGCCGTTGCACTACGTCGCCTTCCACCCGGCCTATCTCTACACCAGCGTGAGGCGCACGCCGGAGGCGATCGTGCTGAAAGCCCGCGAGATGGCGATGGAGGCGGGCATTCGCTATGTCTATTGCGGCAACATGTTCCGCGATGGCGTGTCGGACACCCATTGTCCGGGCTGCGGCACGCGCACAGTGCGCCGCTACGGGCTGAAGGCCGAAGCGGTGGCGCTGGACGAGGCCGGATGCTGCACCCAGTGCGGCACGCCGAACGACGTGCGGCAGGCACTCAAGGGGCGCGCTGCGGAGGTCGCGCTGCCCACCTCGCCCGACACGCATTGCAGCAAGGACTTCCTGTGGAACGCGGAGGCGAACTCCGTCCACATCGAGGTCACACATGACGCGCAGACCGTCTGCGCGCTGCAACTGGAGCGGATCGGCACGGACGCGGTACCGGTGCAGAGCTTTGCCACCGGCGGCGTGCTGCGGCGGATCATCGCCTCACGGCAGACCGACGACGAGACCGGCGTGCGAGTGACGCTGCCGAAAGGGGCCGTTCTGCACTTCTATCCGGTGCTGGACCGGGCGCATTTCCCGACATCCGAGAGCCTGGAACGCGAGATCGCGGGCTACCGCGAGGAGCGCATGGACGCGATGGCGCGCGCCTGAACCCGCCCCCTGTCCGCCATCCGCGCAGGCGGCGAGCCGACAGTCCGGCACGTAACGGAAGGGAGGTCACGATGCTGATGTACAGTTGGATGGTGTGGGTCGAATACGCACCGGAGCGCTACGACGTCTCGGTCAAGCTGCTGACCGGCGGCAAGATCGACCGGATCAAGAACACCATCGCCAGCCGGATGAAGCAGGGCGACCAGGTGCTGGACATCGGCTGCGGCACCGGCTCGCTGGGACTGAAATGCATCGAGCACGGCGCGGCCGTGACCGGCATGGACATTTCCGAAAGCATGCTGAAGGAGTGCCGCCGCAACATCGCGAAGGCAGGGCGCGAGGACCGCTTCACCATCATCAAGGACAGCGTCACCAACCTGAAGAAGCATTTCGCGCCGAACAGCCTGGACGTGATCGTCTCCACCATGGTGGTGGGGGAACTGTCGAAGCCCTACCTCGAACACATCTTCCGTGAATGCCACGAGATCCTGAAACCGGGCGGCAAGATGCTGATCGCCGACGAGGTCTGGCCCGAGGGCAGGGTCTCGCGGGTGCTGTTCCGGGTGGTCATGACGCTGATGTGGGTACCGCAATTCGCCATCCTGCGGCGGGCCTTCTTTCCGGTGAAGGACCTCAAGGGCGTCATCGAGGCGGCGGGCTTCGAGATCACCGAGAAGAAGACCTGGCCCATGTCCACCTTCCAGTTGATAGAAGGTGTGAAGCGCCATGTTTGAGTGGATCACGACCAAGCTCTACGAGACGTTCCACGTCTTCTTCCGGCATTTCAACTTTCCCTGCGCGCTGGGACTGCGCCGCATCGGCAATCCCGATGCCAACAGCCCGGTGTTCCTGAGCGGCAACTACACGCTGACGGTGCACCGGCTGATGAAGGTGCTCGCCCCCTTCGACTGCTACCTGCTGGTGGCGAATTCCAAGGGCTCGAACGTCTGGTGCGCCGCCGGAATGAACGAATACAACGAATATGACGTGATCGACGCGATCAACGTCACCGGGCTGAAGGACGTGGTGGCCGGGCGGCGGATCATCGCGCCGCCCTATGCCGCGCCCGGCATCGACGCGGAGGAAGTGACGCGGCAGACGGGGTTCAAGCTGGCCTGGGGGCCGACGCATCTCGACGACCTTCCCGCCTATATCCGCGCCAACTACCGCCGCTCCGAGCCGATGACGCTGGCGCAGTTCGGTTTTCTCGACCGGATGGAACAGGCACTGTCGACGGCGCTGGTCTACTGCATGACGCTGTTCCCGGTGGCCTTCTTCTATCCGCAGTATGCGCTGATCTCGATGGGGTTGATCTTCCTGCTGCACCTGACCTGGTTCGCCTTCTGGGACATTCTCCCCGAAGAGCGCCGCTGGGCGAAGACGCTGACGCATCTGGGCGTGTCGCTGGCCGGGCTGGCGGGCGTGGCATGGTACACGCGGATGCCGGCGGAAGAGGTCGGACTGTGGGCCGCGACGCTCACGGCCATCGTGCTGCTGATCTCGCTCGACGGCTGCGGCAGTTCGACGATCTACAAGACCACGCCGAAGCGCTGGCTGAAGAAGGGCGACTATCGCAGCCATTTCGAGCCGATCATCGATCCGGTGAAATGCACCTCCTGCTACGACTGCATCTATGTCTGTCCGAAGGGCGTGCTGGCGCGGCTGGCGAAAGGGCCGGCGGTGTCGGTGCGCCCCGACCAGTGCATCGAGTGTCTTGCCTGCGTGAAGGCCTGCCATGACGACGCCTTCTACAACACCTCGCAGGAGTGGAAAGGCGACGTGAAGAGCATCGCCGGGCTGGAAACCATCATGACCCGCGACTGGCAGCATCTGGAGGCGGAAACGCGCTGGATCGGCGCGCCGCTGAAATTCCAGGGGCAGACGCTGGTGGTCGACGAGCAGGCCCTGGCGGCGGACGGCGTGCGGCCGGTGCGCACCGTGCAGCGCCGCCCTGCCCTTCGCAACCCCGAGCCCAAGATCGACGATGCAAACCGTGCCGAGGCCTCCTACTGACATGGCCGCCGCCATCGATGACGGCGAGGCGTCGCGGCTCTATGCCGCAGACGTCGAGGGCGCGCGGGCGATGTTCGACGCGGCCTGCAGCGCCTGTGGGCTGGAGCTCCATGATCACCTGATCGGCGATAGCGGCGACAGCCTGCGGGTGGCGCTGTGCGGCCCCGGGGACGCGGCCTGCACGCTGGTGGTGCTGAGCGGGCTGCACGGGATCGAGGGGCATTGCGGCAGCGCCGCGCAGGTGGCGCTGGTCCGGCGGCTGGCGGACCATGACGGGCCGGTGCGGGTGATCCTGGTGCATGGCATCAACCCCGGCGGCATCCGCGCGTTTCGGCGCACCAATGCCGACAATGTCGATCTGAACCGCAATTACCTTTCGGACCATGCCGCACTGGCCGATGTCGGGCCGCAGGCCCGCGCCATCGGGCGGCTGTTCAGCAGCCGCGCCCTGTCGCGCCTGCCCGATGCGGCGTGGTTCGCGGTCTTTGTCGCCAGCGTGATCGCGCGAGGCGGAATGCGCCAGGTCAAGGAGACGCTGGCGGGCGGGCAGTACTTCGACCCGCAGGCGGTGTTCTATGGCGGAGCGGCGCTGGCGCCGGAACTGCAGGCGCTGAACGCGGCGCTGGGCCCGCTCTTGGCCGGCTCGCGGCCCGACCGGACGATCCTGTTCGACCTGCATTCGGGCATCGGCGACTACAAGGTGCCGAGCCTGCTCGCCAATGGTCCGTCGCTGCTGCCCATGCGGGAGATCTTCGGCATGCCGGTCAGCGACGGACATGCCGGCGAGCAGGCGGTGTATCCGGCGCGGGGCGATGTGATCCGGGGGCTGAAGACGGCTTTCGGGCTGGAGGGCGCCTGCGGCGTCACCTTCGAACTGGGCACCGGGCCGGCGGCGCGGACGCTGCTGGCGCTGCGCGCGGCCAACAGTGCGCTGGTGCACTTCCCGGATGATGCGCGCTGCGTCGCAAGGGCGCGGGCGCAGATGCTGCGCGCCTTCTGTCCGCAGGACGCTGCGTGGCGCGGCACCTATGTGCGCGAGGCCGGGACCTTGATCGCGCGGGCGCTGCATTTCCTCACCACAAGGGCCTACGCCGATGTTTGAGACCGCACGCCGCATGACGTTTCTCGAGCATGAGTTGGTCATCCTCGACCGCACCGATCGCCATCGGGCGGAACTGGCGGCACTGGAACCGGACCTGCTCAGGCTGGCAACCTTCGCGCGGGGCTGGGACGAGACCCACCTCGACCACATGCGGCGGCATTTCAAGATCGAGCCGTTCTACAACGCCTCCGCCATGGTGCTGATCTTCCGAAACGGCATGCTGATCGGCACCGCCGGGGTGGATACGACCGTGCCGTCAGGGCGGGCGGGCGTGCACGTGCTGCACCTGTGCAGCGTCAACGTCATGCCGGAACTGCGCAATTCCGGGCTGATGGCGCTGCTCCTCGTGCTTCTGGCGGATCACGCGCTGGTGGGACGGCCGGCGCGGGACGCGGTCTATTTCACCTCGATCTCGCAAAGCCCGCTGGTCTACAGCCTGATGTCGCACCTCGCTCCGGTGTATCCGGACGGCGTCGGCCAACCGCCCGAGGAGGTGGTGCGGATCGCCCGGCAGGTGGTGGAAAAATACGACCCGCACCTGCCGCTCGACGCGCGAACCCTGACGCTGCGCGGCGAGTGCGACTTCTTCTATCGCAGCCTGCCCTATGTGGCCGACGCGCGCATCAACACGCTGTTCGACACGATCCTCGATGTTCCGGCCGGCGATGTCTTCGTCAATGTGGCGGGCACGACGGTGGCCGGGGCGCTGGGGCGGGTCGGCAGATACCGCAAGCGGTTTTCGCACCTGCTCAAGGAGGCGGCCAATGCATGACGGCAATCCACTTCAGGGCGCCGGATCGGTCTATGCCGACTCCTTCAAGCGCAACATCGGCATCCTGACGGAGGCGGAACAGGCGGCGCTGGCGCGGGCGACGGTGCTGGTGGTCGGCGCGGGCGGGATCGGCTCCAACTGCCTGTCGACGCTGGCACGGATGGGCGTGGGCGGGTTCCACATCGTCGATCCCGACAGGTTCGAGCTTGCCAATATCAACCGGCAGTTCGGCGCCACCGTCTCGAACGACGGACGCGACAAGGTGGAAGTGCTGCGCGAGGCGATCCTCGACATCAACCCGGACGCGCGGGTCACGCTGTTCCGCGACTATTTCACCGAGGAGATCGCCGAGGCGGTGTTCGCCGGGGTGGATATCTGTATCGATGCCATCGACTTCTACCGGATCGACGATCACCTGACCTTTCACCGTGCGGCCCGCGCGCGCGGGCTCTACGTCCTGATGGGCTCGCCCGTGGGGTTCAGCGCCTGCCTGCAGATCTTCGATCCGGCGGGCATGACGATGGAGGCCTATTGCGGCATTTCCGACGCGCAGCCGCCGATGGAGAAGCAGTTGCGCTATGCCTGCGGCCTCGTGCCGAAGCTGGCGCATATCAGCTACTACGACGTCTCGAAGCAGAACTCGAACACGGATTTCATGCAAGGATCGGGACCGTCGCTGGCCTCGGCCTGCGTGCTCGCGGCCTCGCTGGTGGCGAGCGAGATCGTGCTGATCCTGCTGGGGCGGCACAAGCCGCGCGTCATTCCCCACACGCTGCAATACGACCCCTGCACCTGGCGGCACGAAGCGGTCTATCTCGATGGCGGCATGCCCGCCTATGACCCGACCGACGTGATCGAGGGAATCGACGACAAAAGCTCGCTGGTGGTGAACATCTTCGACCATTTCTATCGCAAGGTGCGCGCCGCGACGCTGGAACTGCGCGACGGCGGCACGCTCTGCTACCGCAGCCAGGGCAAGGGGCCACCCGTGCTGCTGATCGGGCCGGTGGGGGGCGACACCAGCTTCTGGGCCCGGCAGGCGTCGCGTCTGGCGGGAGAGTTCCGGGTGATCACGCTGGACAATCGCGGCATCGGGCGCAGTTCCCCCCTGCCGGAGAGTGCTGACTGCGCGACGATGGCCGCCGATGTGCTGGAACTGGTGGCGCATCTGGATCTCGACCGCGTGGTGCTGGCGGGCTGCGCCCTGGGCGGGCTGATCGCCCTGCAGGCAGCGCTGATGGCGCCGGAGCGGGTGGCCGGCATCAGCCTGTGTTCCGCCTATCTGGCGGCGGACGAGGTCATTCTCGACACGACCGAGGGCTGGCGGCGGCTGGCGCGGCAGTCGGGCATGGCGGCGGTGTTCGACGACAGCATCGACTGGCTGTTCGGCGCGGGTTATCGCAGCCGCAACGCCGACGAACTGTACAAGCTGAAGACCTTCTACCGGGTGAACGAGCAGCATGCGGATGCATTCTGCCGCCAGACGCTGGTGGCGAACCGCTTCGTCCCGCTGGCCGACCCGGCGGGGATCGCCTGCCCGGTGCAGATCATCCATGGCGGCGGGGACCGGCTGGTCGGACCGGAGCACGCGCGGGCGCTGGCAGCGGCCCTCGGCGGCGTCACTCCGGTCATTCTGCCCGAGGCCGGGCATTTCCTGACCTGGGAGCGGGCGGACGACTACAATGCCTTGCTGGCGGTCTTCGCCCGGACGGCGCTGGCGGGGGCGGGCGAATGACCACGACCATGAAACCGCACGCCCTTGCCGGCCACGAGCCGCGGCCCGTTCCCCTCACCATGCTGGACTTCGAAGACCGCATGAGCCCCCTTGCCCGCCTGCAGACGGTGGCGGGCGGGCCGATCCGCTATGCGCTGGCGGGCGATGGACCGGAGACGATCCTGTTCCTGCACGGCATTCCGCTATCGATGACCACCTGGCAGGACCTGTTCTTTGACCTGGCGCGGGATCACCGGGTGCTGGCGATCGACATGCCGGGGTTCGGGCACTCGGGCAAGGCGTTCGGCGACTACAGCCTGGATGCGACCAGCGCCAGGGTGGCAGAGCTCTGCGCCGCCCTGGGTCTGGCGCGGCTGCATGTGGCGGGCAGTTCCTTTGGCGCGGCGGTGGCGACGGTGCTGGCGCTGAACGCGCCTGAACTGGTGGACCGGCTGCTGCTGATCAACAGCGTCGGCATCGCCGGGGGCACCCATTCGGTGGAACGGGCGGCGCGGATCGGCCTGGTGCGGCATGCCATGCGCAGCGCCATCCTGCGCGAGGGCATCGGGCCGCGGATCTTCCGGTCGAAGATGCGGGCCTCCTACACGGCACATATGCCCGATGAGGCGATGGTGGACTTCTATTATCGCCAGTTGCTGGAGCCCGGGGCGGCAGATGCGTTTCTGCAGACGCTGAAACAGTTCCACGAGAAGGATCTGCAGGCACGGCTGCCGGAGTTGCGCAAGCCGGTGCTGTCGGTCTGGGGCGCCGGCGACAAGGTGCTGCCGGTGAACAAGTCCCTGGGTATCCAGGCGCGGCTCGGCGACTGCTGGTCGGTGATCCTGCCCGAGGCGGGCCACCTGCCGCATGAGGAGTTTCCCGACCGTGTCGCCAGCCTGTTCCGACGCTTCCTGACACTGGCTCCCGGCTGAGGACCGCTGCCGACCTTCAGGGCGATCGCCCGACGGCTCCCCGCTCCTCAGATGAGATCGTCGCGGACGATGACAGGCGACGCCAGCCCGTGCGTATGGACGGTCGCCATGCCTCTCGGATCATCCAGGACCCATCATGGGACACGGCGGCGTACACGCCGGAAGCTCTCCCGCCTTCAAGCGGTTGTCCCGCCTGCGCCTTTCCCGATTTGACGTTGCCCCGGTGCTCTTTTACCCAGTAGAACCATGCGGTCGGAAGAGAGGTGCGAGATGGCGGCCAGGTCGGGTAAACACGTGGAAAGAGTTCAGACGGGCGTTCGCATCGAGAAGCGGATCCTCAAGGTCCTGAAATCCCTTGCCTATCACAAGGAGATCAGTCTGAGCGACCTGCTGGAGGGAATGATCCTGCACAGCCTGGAGAACCGGCCCGCCTTCAACGAGGAGACCTTGCAGTTCATCCGCACCATGCGCGAGGTCTACCATCTGGATCTGAATGCCGACGACGCCCACACCATGGAGGAATGAGGCCCTACCCCTCATTCCGCAGCTTCCACCGCGCGGCGACGGGCAGGCTGCGCGGTCAGGTTCAGCAGGGTCTTCTGACTGAGGAAATGCAGTCCGAGACCTGCGTCCACCATGAACAGTTGCAATGAGACGATATCGTCCTGCATCTGCGGCGGCAGGGTCAGGGCAACGCCATGCCGCAGCGTTTCGCCAGGCCAAACCGACAGTTCGACCGGCTCGGCCAGGCCGCCGACGCCCAGTTTGCGCCATTCGTTGAGCTGCAGGAACAGCGAGAGCGCCGCGGCCTCCGGGCCGGTGTTGTCGATGCGGACGGAGACCTCCAGAGCGGACCCGCGTACTTCCGGCAGGGTCGACATGGAGACGCGCAAGGCGGCGGCGAGCGGCAGGTCCGCGGTGATGCCGCAGCGATGGCAGATCGTCACGTCACGCGCGGGATGCTCGGCCACCGGGTCGCGGTAGCGCCAGGCAAAGGCCTGCGTGCCGCAATGCGGGCAGGGGCCGTCGCCCTCGGGCCCGGCCCGGCGCAGATCCGGGTAGAGCGCGGCATGGTCCTGCGACATCCACACCCGTGCCTCGCCCAGATGGTCGGCAATCCGCAGCGCCGCGGCGCGGCGCAGCGCGTCGAGGCGGGCCTGCATCAGAGCCGGCGCGGCCAGCGCCAGGGGCAGTGCGTCCAACTGCTCAATCGGGCGGGGAAAGGCGGCGATCCGATGCATCAGGTCGGCGATGTCCTTGCCGGCCGTGTCCATCGCCGGGGACGACCCGAAGACATGGGCAATGAGGCGCAGGCGCGAGAGGGCGCCGCGCCCGGTCGCCAGCACCCGGCTGTCGAGCGGCGCGGCCGGCACCAGGGCAACCTCCAGCGGACCGGGGTCGAGCGCGCCGTCGCGAAAGACCGTCACCTCGATCCCCTCGCCGGGGGTGGGCGCAAGGGCGAAGAAATGGCCGGACGCGCGCAGGGCCGGGGTCATCGGCAGCACGGCCAGCGGCGTGTCGCCCGCAGGCCGGGGCAGCGGGAGCGTCACCGCATGCGCCTGCGGCGCGGGGGTGATCCGCAGGACGGTGCCGCGCGGGGTGGAGGTGGTCTCGGCCCCTTGTGTGTCCCGCGCCAGCGGCGGCACAGTGCACAGGTCGGGATCGCCCAGCACCAGGAAGGCCGGATCAGGCAGCATGCCCGTGTTGCCGATGCGGTTGAGGGTGTGGGCGATTTCGCCCAGCGGCGCGGCGCTGCGCGCCAGCGCCTCGATGAGGATGAGCAGCGGCGCATTGGCCTGCACGTGCTTGAACGGCGCCAGCACCGCCGCCGGACGCCCGTCGAGCAGGCCGAAAAGGACCGAGAAATCCCGCGGCGCAAGCCCCTGGCTGGGGGTGAAGCCGTCGCAGCTCATGAGCAGGACGGTGTTGGCGTCGAGCGACTGCGCGGCGCGGCGGTTCTCGATCTGGCAGGCGCGGCCGCAATCGAAACGCCCCTCCGGCTGCGGCGGCAGGGCGTGCCGGCGCCCGCACAGCACGTCCTCCTCGCCGTAGCCGAGATGCATCTCGTTGCCATGCGCGCCGATCAGCAGGAACTCGGCCGGTCCCTTGTCGGCGGGAGCGGGCAGCACGTGACCGGCGGCGTGGCAGGCGCGCAGGATCAGAAGACGGGCGACGATCCGTGCGGTTTGCGCTGCGTCGCGTCCGGTCAGCAGGCCAAGGCGGTCGGGAGCCTCGGGGTCGGTGGTTTGCCAGTCGAGCAGGCGGGCGATGAAGGCCTTGTCCAGTGCCTCGGCCGGGGTTGCGATCAAGGCCGTGCCCGAGCCGCACAGGGCGGCGAAGGGGTCCAGCGGCGCGGGCAGGGCGACGACGCGGCGGCCGGTCAGCACCGCATAGGCCAGCGCGGGCAGGCTGTCCGGCCCCGGATCGGCGACCGCCAGGGTTCCGGCCGTGCCCATCTGCCAGAGGTCGCTCAGCAGATCGACCGCCAGACCAGACGCGCTGTCGAATGGAGGGGCGGACGGCGGGGGGGCGGGCGCGATGCGGATCGGCAGGTCGGGATAGAGCGCAGCCAGCGCCCGGGCGTCGCGGGCCGTGCCCGAGATCGGGATGCTGTGCAGATCGCCGGCGAGCGCGGCGGCGCGCACCGCGGCAGCGAAACGAGGCCCATCCGGGCAGGGCAGCAGGGTCAGTGCGTCCATGGTCCCTCCCCCATCAGACCGGAAAGCGCACCGAGGCGCGGGCCCAGTCATAGACCTCCCGGATCGCCTGGGGGTCGGGCGCTTCCAGCAGCGCCAGGCCCAGCACATCGCGGAAGGTTTCCAGCCGGAGAACGGCGTCGCCTGCCTTGACGCTGCATTTCAGCGCGTAGCATTCGGGACGCGCGCGCAACTCGTCCAGCGACCGGGTGCTGCGCACGATGCCGGTCTCGTCGGAGTAAAGCGCCATGATCGCGCTCCATTTGCGCGGCGGGCAGGCGCGCACGGTGACCTTTTCACCGCAGGCCAATTGCAGGGCGATGCGCATCAGTTCGAATCCGTAGACCCGTTTCATCACCCCGACCGAATATTGCCCCGGCGGCCGGGCAGCGCATTCGATCAGGAAGGGCTGATCGCCCCGCATGTGCACCTCGGCATGAAAGACGCTGTTGCGGATGCCGAGAGCGCGGACGCAGTCGGCGGCGATGCGGCGCAGCGCCTCGGCCTCGCCGGCGCTGGTGCGGGCCGGGACGTAATGGCCGATCACCATGAAATTCTCATGCGAGAGCTTCTCGCAGAAGTTCAGCACCTCGATACGGCCATCCTGCTCGTAGCCCTCGACCGAGAATTCGCGGCCGGAGACGAATTCCTCCATCACCACGCTGCTCTGGGTGGCGAAGTCATGATCGAGCGCCGCGCGGCGGGCGGCGATGCGGTCCCAGGCCTCGCTCAGCTCATCCGGCGAGCGGACCCGGGAAATGCCGTAACTCATGGCGTAGTCGACCATCTTCATCATGCAGTCGCCGCCGAAGGCGTGCCAGGCGGCGATGGCGTCCTCGCGCGTTTCGACCACGACGAAGCGGGGCGTGGGCACCCCGCGGGCGACGAGACGCTGCTTCATGCGAGACTTGATCTGCTGGCAGGCGGCATCCTCGGCAGGGGCATAGTCGAAGCCGAGTCTACGCCCCAGCGCGGCGGCGGCGGGCACGGTGACCTCGTCGCCGGCGATGACACCGGCGATGGCGCCGCGCCAGGGAGCCAGCGCGGACAGGGCCGAGTCGAGATCGTCGGCGGTGTAAGGGACAAAGGCCGTCAGGGCGCTGTTCGCGGCATAGGCGTCGTCCATGCGGCGGTGACCCGCCTCCTCGGCCCGGCAGACATCAGGATTGGAACTGAGAACGATGGCGCCGTAGCCCAGGTCGCGCGCGGCGGGGATGTAGTTGAAGAAGTGGGCGACCGGGTCGACAATGACGATATGACGCTGACCCGCTTCTGAGAAATGTCTGGTCATCGAGAAGGCTCGCTGTCGGGGGCGCAGGGCAGCGGGGGCGCAGGGCAGCGGCTGCCCTGCGCCGGAGCTTACCAGCAGGCGGCGGCGAGGCTGCCGACCGCGTCCCTGGACAGGCCCATGCCGTCCAGTTCGGTGACGGCCATGGCCTGAAGGATCGCACGCTCGCTGCGGATGCGGTCGATCTCAAGCGTCAGCTTGCCGATCTCGTCATGGATCGGGCCGACATGCGCCTTGAGCTTGTCATGGGTAGCCGACGAAACCTTGGCAGACATAATGGTCTCCTTTTCCTCCTTGAAATCCGGTCGCGGCCGGGTTGCCGGGACCCAAGGAAGGATACCTTAAAGTTGTATTGAGGTACATTGATATCTTGGTACCAATTCACTCGACCGATCCCGAGCGGAAAGCGCTCGGCCGGCAACGGGTTGCGGGAGGGCAGGGCGATTTGCGGGAAAACGGGCCGGACAGCGCGGTGCCTCATCGGCCGCGAGCGGCGACGCTTTCGGTCGGATCTACGCGGTTCGCCGAGGAGCAGTCCCGTCGGGAGCCTGGGCGTCGGACGCCGCAACCAGGACATCATCCACCGGACGGCGGGGCGAGAACGGCAGGTCCCGTCCGTAGCCGAACCGCATCACGATGTCAGGCCTCACCCCCGGCTCCCCCACCAATGCCGCGAGGTCGGAGCGCAGCGGCGCCACTTCGACCGGCTGATTGACGAAAGCGTGCTTGAGGCCCAGCGCCGTTGCCGCCAGGGCGAACCGCTGGCAGGCGCGCCCGACGGCGATCCAGTGCGCCTTGTCCTCGCGCTCGCCAAGGAAGACGGCGATGCCGGCCGAACTGTCGATCTGCCGGGCATATTTGTCGCCCTCACCCGCTGCGGTGAAGACCGTGTCGAAGGCAAGTCGCCCGAGGCTGTCGGGCAGCACGGGATTGCCGCTCGCGGCCGCAAACAGACCGTCGCCCGCTTCGATTGCGCTCCGGGGATTGAAGCGCAGCCACTGTTTCAACTCCGCCATGAACGCCGGATCCTGCATCTGGGCCGTGTTGCCGGCGATGACGATGTCCCGCACCTGGTCAATCCGAGCCCGCTCGGTCAGCAGCACGAGGCGGACTCCAGGCTCCTCGGCAGCCTTGCGCAGCGTCTCGAGATCGGCGGCGGCAATGGCGCGGCCGTCATATTCGCTGCGGGTCGACTGCCGCCGAGGGATGGCGGCAAACAAGGGGTCGGATCGCGACGGACCCGCCGAATAGGCAAAGTGGACGAAACCTTCGGGATCAATCCGCGCCTCGCCCGGCCGCCCCGCCGCCGCCGCCGCGATGGCGAGGTTTTCGGTCGCGCAGCCGAGACTGACGAAAAGATGATGGTCGTCGGGATCGACGATGTGGGTGGTGCGCGAAAAATCCGGCAGGATATCCATGGCGCCCTCCGCAAGGCGGAACCGCCAGGGCTGCGTGTTGTGGCCATTGGCGGCAAGCGCCGCGTAGCGGACGAGATCCCTGTCGGTCGGATCGGCCGGCAGCGGCGCACGCAGGCCGCCGACATGACGGGCATAGTCTGAGAGCGAACCGACGGCCGACCGCCACCCATAGGCCCCCAGGCCACCAAGGAGAAGCGCCGCACCCGCCCCGACAAGAAAGCCCCTTCTGCGCATCCCCGCCTCCCGTTCGACCAACGATAGCAGATGCAAGACCGGATGGCTTGACCCCGATCAACCTCATGTCGGCGAGGCGCTGCTCGATCCATCCGGATGTCGCATGGCTTTCGGCAGTTCGTGCCTCTCTGGCGCGGGAGGAGACGTCCCTACCGCCGGCGTCCTCGGCACACCATTTCGGCGGACCGCTTTGGGGGACACGCGAACCACGGCACGGCTTCCCGCTGCTTTGCCTTTGGAACAGCGAAAAAGAATACGATACAAGCGTAGAGGCACCCGATCCGGTCGCGCGCTATGTATCTTGGCCAAAGGGAGGGGCCGGGATCATGACCCATCCAATGACACGCCGCTTCCTGATCGGCGCAGGAACGGCTGCCTTGATTGCGAGGCCGGCACGGGCACAGCCGGTTTTGCGTCTGGGATTGACGCCGGTCTTTCTGGATAACGATGCAGTCGTGATTGAGGGCCTGCGCCGCGCCCTTGCAAGCGGCATGAACCGCGAGATCGAACTGTTTCAGCGGCGCACCTACCAGGAAGTCACCGGCCTGCTTCTGGACCGGACGATCGATGCGGCCTGGCTCTGCGGCTATCCCTATCTGCAACATGCCGATGCGCTGGAACTTGTCGCCGTGCCGGTGTGGCGCGGCGGCCCGAGATACCAATCCTACCTGATCGTCGGGGCCGACGATCCGGCGACGGGCCTGAGCGAGCTGCGCGGCGGCTTGCACGCCTTCTCCGATCCGGATTCAAACTCGGGCTATCTCGTCACCGCAACCGATCTGCGGCGCCTCGGGGACCGGGTGGAGACCTTCTTCAGCAGGTCGGTCTTCACGTTCGGTCATCGCAACGTGGTGCGGGCCGTGGCGGACGGACTTGTCAGGTCGGGGAGCGTCGATGGCTATGTCTGGGAGGCTCTGGCCGTCATCGAGCCGGCGCTGACCGAACGAACGCGGGTGGTTGCGCGGTCGGAATGGCTGGGCTTCCCTCCGGTCTGCGCGAGGCGCGACAATCTGACCTCCGAGCCGGTTCGCGCACTGCAAGATGCCTTGCTGGGCCTGGTCGAGCGGGCCGACGGCCGTCAGGCGCTCGCCGCGCTGCATCTCGACGGTTTTCAGCGGGCGACCGACGATCTCTATGACGGAATTGCCGATCGCATGCGCGATCTGGGACCGTGACGAATGAAGCAGCTCGCCTCCCTGCCGATGTCGATAAAGCTGCCGCTGCTGGCGGCGGCGATGATGATCCTTGCCGGGACACAGGCCTCGCAAGTGGTCCTGCGGTCGCTGGCCCGGGTGCAGGACGCACGGATCCAGGAACTGGCGCAGATGCATGTCGAGGGGCTGACGGTGGCGTTGGGGTCGCATGTTCTGCGGAAGGATGTCTGGGAGGTCTATGACACGCTGGACCGGGCCTCGAAGGGGGCCGAGGGACGCAGGATGATTCTGACCGCCGTGGCGGACGAGCGCGGCCGCGTTCTGGCGGCGACCGACCCTCGGCGCGTGCCCATCGACAGCGATATCGCAGATCTGGTCCGAAATGCGGTGGCCCTCGACCATCTGTCGATAGACGATACCGCCCCCGTTCTCAACCTGCTGGCACCGCTGGTCTACCAAGGGCGCATGGTCGGCCAGATCGCAACCGAGCTGGACGTCTCCGACCTTCAGGCGGAACGGCGGCAGGCGCTCGTCTTCCTGATCCTCGGCAACGCTCTTATCGTCAGCCTGCTGGCGCTGGCAGGCTTTGTCGTCCTGCGACGGATGCTGCGCCCGGTGGCGACACTCGCCTATCAGATGACCGAGACGCCGGGCGAGCCCCACCCCATTCCGGTCTCGCAGATCCCACGTGGCGACGGCGAAACGGCGCGGCTGGCCCACACCTACAATGCCATGGTGGCCGCCGTCGCCGCCAAGGCCGAAACCGAACGGCGGCTTGCCGAGCGGGAGCGGTTCGTGGCCCTTGGTCGCCTGTCCTCTTCGCTTGCGCATGAGATCAACAACCCGCTCGGCGGCCTGCTGAACGCCACCGATACGATCCGCAACTATCCCGACCGGCCCGAGGTGGTCCGCAAGGCTGCCGACCTGCTGGACCGAGGCCTGCGCCATCTGCGCGATGTGACGCGCGCGACGCTCGACCAGAACCGCCTCGATCGTCAGGACCTGCCGTTGACCCGCGAGGACTTCGAGGATCTCAAGCTCCTGATCCAGCCCGAAGTGTCACGCATGGGGCTTACGCTCGACTGGTCCGTGGACATGCCCGCGCCGACGGCGCACGGCCTTTGCGCGGTGCCGGTTCGGCAGATCGTGCTCAACCTGCTGCTGAACGCCTGCACGGCCGCAGGAACCGCGGGACGCGTCGGGCTGGCCGTGTTGCCACTCAACCGGGAGCTTGTCCTGCAGATCACCAACACCGGCCCCGAACTGTCCCAGGCCGCACGCGAGCGGCTGCTTGCAGACGGCCCGGTGCCTCAAGGCGGCGGCGTGGGCCTGCGCCTCTTGCGCGACCTCGCCAGGCAACTGAACGGGAGGATCGATCTTGCGCGGGTCGAGGGCGTCACCTGCATCACGGTCGCACTGCCCTTCGCGACGGAGGCTGGCGATGCTGCGGAATAGACGGATCGTTCTCGTCGAGGACGATTCCATCATGGGCGGCTCGTTGGTGCAGCGTCTGGAGCTCGAAGGCGCAAGAGTGCTCTGGCTCAAGCAGATGGTGCGGGCACTGGGAGCCATCCGGACCCCGAACGCGCCGATCGACGCGGTGGTCTGCGACATCGCTCTGCCGGACGGGTCGGGCGAGGAACTGTTCGCCACGCTGGCCCGCACCAGCACGCCGCCGCCGTTTCTCTTCATCACCGGCCAGGGCGGCATCAGCCAGGCGGTTCGTCTGATGAAGGCGGGTGCCGCGGACTACGTGACCAAACCGTTCGACATGTCGGTGTTCCTCGAGCGGCTTGGGCTGCTTGTCGGCAATCGGAAGAGCCCGTCGCCGACCGACGACTTCCCACCCTTGCTGGGGGTGTCTTCGGCGGCGCGGCAGATCGAGGCTTTGATCGACAAAGCCGCGGCGAACGGCCAGCCCGTCCTGATCCGCGGCGGTCCGGGAACGGGTAAGGACCTTGTCGCGCGGCGCATTCACGACCTGTCGGACCGCCGCGTCACGCCGTTCGTCACCGTCGATCTCGTCCGCGAGGCCGATGCGGATGCGGCGCTATTCGGATCGGCGAGCGGCTTCGGCACCGTACGAGACGGTACATTGTTCCTGCAGGCCGTCGGCAGGATGGGCGCCGAGGTCCAGTCCCGGCTGCTCGACCGGCTCGACCAGGGAGGCGAGGCGCGGCTGATCGCGGCCTGCGGCACCGATCTGGAGGCTCTTATTCAGGACGGTCGCTTCAGTGCCGAGCTGTTCCTGCGGCTGGCGCAGAACGAAATTCCGATACCGCCCCTCGGGACACGGCCGCAGGATGCGATCTGGCTTCTGCATCAGTTGTTCCGCAAGCTCGGCCCTCGCCAGGCACCCCAGGTCGAAGGAATCAGCACCCTGTGCGAAGAGGCCGTGCGGACCCACGATTGGCCGGGGGGCGGGCGCGAGCTTCGCACCAGATTGCTGCGGGGGCTCGCCATGGCGACAGGGTCGCTGCTGCAGCCCTCCGACCTGTTCCCGGAGCATCAGGCCGGGCCGGGGGAGTTCCTGTCGCTTGCGCAGGCGCGCGAGGCTGCCGAGCGGGTGCAGATCATCACCGCCCTCGACCGTACCGGCGGTCAGATCGGCGAGGCGGCGCGGCTGTTGCGCATCTCCCGCACAACCTTGTGGGAAAAGATGCAGAGGTTGGGCCTGTCCGGCCTGTGATCCCACTGCGGCATGTCCGGATTTCCGAACACGAAATTTTCTCTTTGAAATTCAGTCCTTAGCTGCACTGCAGCAGGACCTCGCACGCCGTTGTCCGCCCTGGACCCGCGAAATAGCATGTTGCCGTATTTCGACTTTGGAGAGCTTGGGAGGAGCCAGCCAATGAAGTGCAACCGATTGGTCGACGTTGGGCGTCGACAGTTTCTGAAAGGGGGCGCGCTGGCGACGGCGGGCGCGGTGGCCGCGGTGGTGGCAACACCGGAACAGGCAAAGGCACGCGCCCTTGCCCGCGTCGATTACCCGGCAAACCGTCTCGCCAATATCGCCGATCTGGCGGTGAACACGCCGCTGGATGTCGCCTATCCCGATCCGGACAGCCCTGGCGTTCTGCTCAAGCTGGGCCAGGCCGTGGACGGCGGCGTCGGACCGGATGGCGACATCGTGGCCTTCTCGGTGCTGTGTCCGCACAAGGGCTGGCTGCTGAGCTATTCGGCCACGGACAAGACGCTCAACTGCCCCGGCCATCACTCGCGCTTCGACTGCGAGGCGGGCGGACAGCAGATCTGGGGTCATGCCACGCAGAACCTGCCGCAATTCCTGCTGCGCGTCGACGACAAGGGAGACATCTATGCCGACGGCGTGGACGACCTGATCTACGGCCGCCTGTCGAACGTGCTGTAGGGGGAGGGAAAACGATGGCTTACAAGAGACAGATCGACCGCCTGCCGATCATCCCCGCAGATGCGCAGGAATTCAACGTCACCTGCCACTACTGCATCGTCGGCTGCGGCTACAAGGCCTACACCTGGCCGATGAACCGTCAGGGCGGAACGGCGCCTGGCGAAAACAAGTTCGGCGTCGACCTGAGCGAACAGCAGCACATGGAAACCGAGGCCTGGTTCGCGCCGTCGATGTACAACGTGGTGCGCCAGAACGGTCGCGACGTGCATCTGGTGGTCAAGCCCGACAGCGGCTGTGTGGTCAATTCGGGCCTGGGGTCGATCCGCGGCGCGCGAATGGCGGAGAACCGGCCGTCGAAGGTCATGGGCACACAGCAGCAGCGCCTGTCCGACCCGATGGTCTGGCGCAACGGCACCTGGCAGCCGACAAGCTGGAACGATGCGCTCGACCTGGTGGCACGGGTCACGGCGCGGGTGGTGGCGCAAGGGTCGGAGGACGATCTGGTCGTCTCGATGTTCGACCACGGCGGCAGTGCCGGCGGCTACGAGAACACCTGGGGCACCGGAAAGCTCTACTTCCAGAGCATGAAGGTGAAGAACTGTCGCATCCACAACCGGCCGGCCTACAATTCCGAGGTCCATTCCAGCCGCGACATGGGCGTGGACGAGCTGAACTACGCCTACGAGGACTATCAGGTGACCGACACGATCTTCATCGTCGGTGCCAACTCGATGGAAACGCAGACCAACCTCTACCTCAACCACATGGTCAAGGGTCTGCAGAACGGTGCGAAGATGGTCGTCGTCGATCCGCGCCGCACTCTGACGATTGCCTCGTCCGAGCAGTTCGCAGGCCCCGAGAACGTGCTGCACCTGGCGATCAGGGAAGGCACGGACATGGCGCTGTTCAACGCCATCCTGACCCATATCGTCGACAACGGCTGGACCGACAAGGAGTTCATCGCCAATTCGACCTTTCAGGACGGGGTGGCGGTGCCCGAGGATCCGGCGCACCCCGCCGCGCTCGGCAGCCTCGAAACGGCGATGCTGACCTGTCGCACCTCGCTCGATCAGGCCGCCGAGATCTGCGGCGTTCCGGCCGCCGACATCGCCAAGGCCGCCGAGTGGATCGCCAAGCCGCATGACGACGGCAGCCGCCGCAATTGCGTGACGGCCTACGAGAAGGGCATCATCTGGGGCAACGACAACTATCGCACCATCGGTGCGCTGGTGAACATCGCGCTCGCAACCGGCAATGTCGGCCGCGAGGGCGGCGGTGTCTGCCGTCTGGGCGGTCACCAGGAAGGCTACTACCGTCCCGGCGACGCACATGTGGGCCGCCCGGCCGAGTATGTCGACCAGTTCCTCATCCGCGGCCTCGGCAAGGTGCACCACATCTGGGCCTGCGACCATTACAAGACCACGCTGAACGCTTCGGAATTCAAGCGGGTGCACAAGCGCCGATCCGACATGGTGAAGGATGCCATCGACGCCGCCGCCGGAGGCACGCGCGAACAGGTGGTCGACGCGATCGTCTCGGCGCTGAACGCCGGCGGGCTCTTCGTGGTGGACGTGGACATCATCCACAGCCAGATCGGCCAGAATGCTCATGTGATCCTGCCGGCCTGCGAAGCCAACGAGATGAACCTCACCTCGATGAACGGCGAGCGGCGCCTGCGGCTGTCCGAGAAATACATGGACCCCTACGGCAATTCGAGACCCGACTGCCTGATCGCCGCCGGCATCGCGCAAGCCATGGAACGGGTGCTGCGCGAGATGGGACACGCGGCCTATGCCGACCAGTTCAAGGGTTTCGACTGGGCAACCGAAGAAGACGCCTTCATGGACGGCTACCACCAGGGCAATCCGGAGGTGACCTATGAGCGCCTGCGGGCCATGGGCAACAACGGCGTGCAGGAGCCGGTCATAGGCTATGAAGATGGCCAACTGATCGGCACCACGCGCCTATACACCGATGGCCGTTTCACCCGCCACGGGCGCGAGGACGGAAAAGCGCTGTTCTGCGCCGCCGGCTGGCGCGGCTGGCAGGCGCCCGGCAAGGCGCGCGAACAGGCCGCGCACCGCTTCTGGATCAACAACGTTCGCGCCAACATCTTCTGGCAGAACCAGTTCCTCGATCAGGAGAACGACTTCGTCCAGGACCGCTACCCACATCCTTTCGTCGAGATGCATCCCGAAGACATGGTGGACTTGGGCCTTAATCCCGGCGATCTTCTGGAAATCGTCAACGACAACGGGGTGACGCAGGGCATGGCCTATCCGATGCCGACGCTCAAGCGGAACACGGTGGCGATGGTCTTCGGCTCGCCGGCGGGAAGCCAGGGCAACGTGGTCAATCCGGGGGTCAACGAACTGGTGTTGCCGGACTACAAGCACTGTTGGGGCACGATCCGCAAGATCGCGGACGCCACGGCGCAGACCCGCAACATCTCGTTCAAGTCTCACGAGATCATGCTTTGATTCAAGCCAACGGACCCGCCCCGCCGCCGGGGCGGGTCCCTGCGCAGGGGGTGCAGATGGGAACGGCAGCTTCCTGTTCGGCCGGCAGGCCCGGGTCGGCGCTCTCGGTCGATGCTGCGCGGCTGCGTGCCGTTGCGGTCGCAACGCCTGTGGCGGGCGCCGAAACGCTTCACCTCGACCAGGCCGCAGGCCGCGTGCTGGCGGCGCCGGTCCTGGCCGTCTTGGCCTTGCCGCCCTTCGACAACTCGGCCATGGACGGCTATGCCATCCGCCTTTCCGACCTGACGGGCGATGGTCCCTGGCACCTGCCGGTCTCCGCGCGCATTGCCGCCGGCGACGGCCGCCGGCTGATCCTGCCGCAAGGTTCGGCGGCGCGCATCTTCACCGGTGCGCCGATCCCGCTGGAAGCCGATGCCGTCGTGATCCAGGAACAGGTCTCGCGCGTGGGCGACAGCGTGACGCTGACGCAGCGTCCCCGGGCCGGGCAGAACATCCGCCGCCAGGGCGAGGATATGGCACATGGGGCGCCCGCGCTTGACGCAGGAGTAGCCCTGAGCCCGCCCCGCCTTGCCCTTCTGGCAGGCAGCGGCGTGGCGGAGGTCGCTGTTCGGCCCAAGGTGCGCGTGGCCATTCTGTCGACCGGCAACGAACTGGCCGAGCCGGGCCGGGCGCTTGGGCCGGGACAGATCTACAATTCCAACCGCGTGCTTCTGCGCGCCACCCTGGCCGGGCTATCCTGGGTTGCACTGTCCGATCTCGGCATTCTGCCGGACGATCCCGCCTGTATCCGCGCCGCGATCCGCGACGCCGCGCAGGGGCATGACGTCGTGATCTCCTCCGGCGGCGTGTCGGCCGGCGAGGAGGATCACATCCTCGACGCGCTGCGCGCCGAAGCGGCGGAACTGGACGTGCTCAAGGTTGCCATCCGCCCCGGCAAGCCGCTGACCGTGGGCCGGCTGGGCGCGGCGCTGTATGTCGGGCTTCCCGGCAACCCCTATGCGGCCGCGATCACCTTCAGCCAGATCGCCCAACCGGCCCTGCGCCGGGTCGCCGGACTGCTGGAGGAGCCGGACAACTGGCTGCCGGCCATCGCAGGGTTCCGGTATCGCCGCTCGACAGGGCGACGGGAATATGTGCCGGTCGTCTGGACCGAGCGCGACCCGATGGGACGCCCGATCCTCGATCGGTTGGGCCCGGGCGCGTCAGCCGCCTTGTCGCCCATGGCCCGGGCGATGGGGATCGCCGTGATCCCGCCCGACGTCGACGCCGTCCACCCCGGCATGCCCTTGCCCGTGATGCTGCTCTGCCCTTGACCGGGGGCGAGGTCCGCGCTGGCTCGCCTGATCGGAGGCGAGACCGGTCGGACCCAGATCGACCCCAGATCGCCACAGGTCCGGGCGTGACAACCCAGGGTGCGGAGCCGGAGATGCCGTCGCCGCTTCGCGCGCTTTCGCACAGCCCAACCTCTGGTGTGGCGAGTTTGAATCATGCCTCGCTTTGGCAGCGACCGTCAGAGCGTCTTTCAAAGTCAAAAACAACAATAGAACCATTGACTTACTCGTTTTCCTTTTAAATCTGGAGGTCACATAGAGCAGGCCGCCAAAGGTGACGAACTTCAGACCCGGGTGACCAGAATCTCGGCGCCCTGCCCCCGGAGCGCGGGCGCTTCACGCTGCCCGCTTTTCCAACGTGATCTAGCCGCGGCTGAGTCGCCCTTCCATCTGCGCACCTCGTTTCGAACGCGACTCATCGCTGGGCGATACCCCGACGGCGCCGGCGTAATCGAGCAAATCACGGCCTCTACGCATCTACATGCATGCACATGCACCTTGACGAGCGCCTCACTCCAATCTACATGCATGTGCATGCAAGATAAGTGAGGTGCATATGAAATCCGTTGTCGTCTATTCGGACTATGTGTGCCCGTTCTGCCTGCTGGCCGAGAAAGTCGTGTCACGGGCAACAGCGGGCCGCAACATTGGCCTGAGCTGGCACGCCTTCGAACTGAGGCCGGCGCCAGTGCCGACCCTGAAGCCAGAAGACCCTTACCTGCCTTCAATCTGGGCCCGGTCGGTATATCCGCTCGCTGAGCAGCTTGGGGTGCCAATCAAGCTGCCCTCGATCTCCCCGCAGCCGAGGACAGCCAAGGCATTCGAGTTGCTGGCGATGGCGCAGGATCAAGGGCGTGATCACGCCTATTCCTTGCGTGTTCTGCAGGCCTTTTTCCAGGAAGACCGCAATATCGGTGATCCGCAAGTCCTGGTGGGGCTGGCTGCGGACGTCGGAATCGACGCGGAAGCGGCTCGTCTTGCGCTGAAGGACGGTACGTACAGAGCACGTCACCGCGAAGCGCTGCGCCATGCCAAGGAAGACATGGGGATCCGCTCGGTTCCCACCATTGTCGTCGGCGATCAGATCTTCCGAGGGACTCCGCCCATGGCGCAACTTGAGGCGGCGCTCGATCAGTTCGAAGCCGACGCCGGCCCCAAACAGTCCCATCCCCTCATCAGCATTGGAGAGTAAGCATGCCCTGGTTGTATCTCGGGATCGCCGTCATTTTCGAGATCGCTGTCGCAATTTCGGCCGGAAACGCGAAAGGCTTCACCCACCCCGGCTGGACCGCAGCTACGCTTGCGAGCGGCGCTTTGGCGACCCTCTTTCTCAGTCTTGCGCTTCTGACATTCGACGTCGGCGTGGGCTACGCCATGTGGACCTCAATCTCGGGCGTCGGGATCGTCGTTCTGGGCGCGTTGTTCTTCGGCCAAACCCTGAGCTGGAAAAAAGCTCTCGGCATCGCGCTGGTCATCGGCGGGGTTGTTGGCCTGCGCTTGAGCGGCGCAGCGTAGGCGCTGCACCTGAAACAACGAAACCGGCTTGCTTCACAAAGGAAACCAAACGCTATGACAATTGTCCAAGAAGCCCGCAAATCCACAAGCGCCTGGGTGATGCTGCTCCTGGCCAGCCTGTTCGAGGTCGGCTATGCGATAAGCGTCGGAGGCAGTGCAGCTTTCACGAGGCTGGGCTGGTCCGCGGCCGCCATCGTGTTCTTTCTTCTTACCCTGTATTTTTTGAGTGCGGCCCTGCGAGAGATCGATGTGGGCATTGGCTATGCCGTCTGGGCAGGGATCGGCTCGATTGGAGCCGTCCTTTTCGGCAGCGTCGTGTTCGACCAGACTCTCACCTGGTTTCAGAGCCTCTGGCTCGCGGTCATCATCGCAGGGGTCGTTTGGTTGAAGCTGGCCGACAGTCCCAAACTTCAAGCTCCAGGCTCGTGAACGGCAGGAGAACATCGATATGGTCCAGCCCCCCTCCGCTCGCATGCTTCCGCTGATGGCCGAAACAGTGGCTTTCTCCCTCAAGCACGTAGCCAGCGGCGGCATCCCGTTCACCGCCCTGATTGTCGGCGAGACTGGCGAGATACTCGGTCGTGGCGTCAATCGCGTCATCGAGTGTCACGATCCAACAGCCCACGCTGAAGTCGAGGCTATCCGCAATGCCTGCCGATCTGGAAGAACGCCGCATCTGCAGGGCGCCACGCTTTTGGCTTCCGGAGAACCATGCGCTATGTGCTATCTCAGTGCCCTCTATGCCGGGATCTCGCATATTTACTACGCTGTCGACAGACACGCGGCGGCTGATCATGGGTTTGACTACCGTGGATCATATCGTCTGCTGGAAACCGATCCTCGGACGTGGGCGTCACCTCGTGCCCGCGAACTGGTGGTACCTGACAGGCTGGCGCCGTTCGAGGCCTATCAGCGCGGCTCCCGCCGAGCGGCCGGCAGATAGGTGAGCCTTGCGCGGGCATCTGCATGGCCATACATGTAGGTGCCCGCCTGTTCGCCGTCCAAGGATGCAGATGCAGCGATGCCCCATTCGAAATCCATCTCCTGGCACAAGTTGCTCGATATCGTGGACAGCGTCGAGGCAGACCTGAGCAGAGTCCTGCAGGCAAAGCACAGTCTCGGATTGTCGGAGTTCCGAGCACTGGATGCTCTGTCGAGAGCCTCGAACAGCGAACTCCGGATGCAGGAATTGGCCGCGCATTTGGGTCTCAATCAAAGCTCGGTTTCTCGCATGCTCGAACGCTTGAGCCGTGCTGACTTGGCTGTCCGGGATCTGTGTCCGGACGACAAGCGAGGCGTCTACGCAGTCCTCACCAAGCCAGGCGCCGATCGTCTCAAGGCCGCTCGGGCGGACTATGAGAAGACCCTTGAGGAGGCTCTGCTACGCAACGGCGCCGATGCCCTGCTTGAAGCGGTCGATCGCAAGGCTGCCAAGCCATCGCCGTGACGCGGACCGACGCCTTCCCTGAGGGTTTCTCCTGAACGCAGAAACGCGCGGCATTGCATCCGAGCCGTTTTGCGAACTGCCGACTTTCCCGCCCTCTCGTTGGGAGGGACAGTTGTGTCAGACGTGTCACTCAGTAGGCCCCCGACAGCAGCGCGCCATAACCGGGGACCCGGGTGCTCAGGCCGAGCCGCTTCAGCATCATGTAGGTGGTCGCCACCGACGAGGAGATGACCGGCATGCCGACGCGATCCTCGATGATCTGGATCGCAGCCAGCGACGGCATCTGCACGCAGGCCGACGCAATGACGGCATCGACGCTGTCGGTTTTCAGTCGCTTGGTGATCTCCACCGGCGCCAGCGGATCCTGCCGCCCGACCTCGAGATTGTCCGGGATTTCCAGCGAGATGCTGTCGACGACCTCGATGCCTTCATTCTCGATATAGTCGATGACCAGCTTGGTCAGAGGCTTCATATAGGGCGCCAGGATCGAGACCTTCTTCGCGCCGATGGCATGCAGCCCGTCGACCAGGGCACCGGCGCTGGTGACGACGGGCGCCGGCGCGCCGTTCTCCTCGGTCCGGCGGTGCAGCCGCTCCTCCGAGACCCGGTGATAGCCCAACCCCATGCTCATGATGGCGACAAGACAGGCATAGCCAAGGACGTCGACGCGCGCGTCCGACAGCTCCAGCGCACAGCGTTCGCTGTCGCCGTCCATCGCCGCAAGCTCCTCCCTGGTCACCTTCTTCATGCGCATGCGGCTCGAATGAAAGGTGAAACGCTCGGGATGGCTTGCCTCGCGGGCGCGCAAGATCGCCGGGATCTCGGTTTCCATCGTCGTGTTCGAGGAGGGGACGATCTGCCCCACACGCACGATCCGGTTGGCACTCATTTCTCGGTCTCCGGTCCTGTGTCTGTGGCGGGATCCGCGAGGGATGCCTCGGCCGCCGCCGCTGCAAAGTCGTCGAAGCGCGCCGGCTGGAGCGGCCGCCGATTCACCCGCAGGTCGAAAATGTCGAACCGGTTGTAGTGGCCGGTGATGTCGTGCATCTGCCGGGGCTGGATGCAGCGGGACAGGTCGATCTCGGCATAGACGATGCCTTCCTCGTCGATCAGCGGCTCGCCGACCATCCGGCCATCCGGCCCCAGAACACCGGAAAAGGCGCTGTTTTTCCGCGCAAGCAGGTCGCGCGCCTGCGGATGCGAGGCCGCCATCGCATCGATGATCTCCTGCGAGACGGTCGAGCACGAGACAACGGTGAACACCTTGCCCTCGAAGCTGTGCGCGGCCGCGCGCACCTTGATCGCCTCGGCCATGTCGTAGTCGGGAGGCGCAACCGGCAGGGAGATGTAATTGGCGACATGCACCAGCTCGCCCTGGGCAAGCAGCGCGAAGCGCGCCAGCGTGTTGGTGT
Organism: Stappia sp. TSB10GB4; assembly: GCF_900185745.1. Lineage (NCBI taxonomy): Bacteria > Pseudomonadati > Pseudomonadota > Alphaproteobacteria > Hyphomicrobiales > Stappiaceae > Stappia > Stappia sp. TSB10GB4. The sequence continues at coordinate 113,859 of NZ_FYAV01000044.1, forward strand.
TCTCGCCGCAGGCAAGGCAACCGAGCGGACCGACGCTGGTGTCATGCACGCGCAGGGCCGATGCATCGCCCGGAGCCCATGTCAGCTTCTCGGCCCATGTCGGCACCAGCTTGCGATGGCGCCCGAGCACAAGGCCTTCGTCCGAAATGGTAATGACGGTATTGTAGATCGTGCCGATGCCGTGCCGGCTGCGCTCGTTCGCGCCGACCACCACATTGATCCGGTGGCGGGCGGCCGCCTGCGCGATCTCGGCGATTTCCGGTCCCGGGATCTCGATGGCCGAGCGTACCAGCCGCTCGAACCAGGGGCTTCCCTCCACCGGGTTCATGATCCAGTTCCAGTAGGGATAGCCGGCGATGAAGACCTCGGGGAAGGCGACGAGCCGGGCGCCGGCCTCGGCCGCCTCCCGGATCAGGCCGCAGACCTTCGCCACGGTCGCTTCGGTATCGAGGAAGACGGGAGCCGCCTGGACTGCGGCAGCCTTGAATTTGGGCAGATCGAGCATGCCACTCCCTCCGGGTGAGATGGGGTCGCGTCAGGCCGCGACGGGTCTAGCGGGGCCGCGCGCACTTGCCGCCGACAGGACACCGTCGTCGACGACACCCCGCCGGCATTGACGTGTCACGGACCATGGAAGCGCGGCCCGCGGCGGCAAGCCGTACCGTTTTGACGACTTGCCCGTCCTGTCTGGATCAGATCGCGACGACCGGGTGGCGCAGCGTGCCGATACCCTCGACGCCGGCCTCGATGACATCGCCGGGCCATAGCCATTCCTGCGGATCCCGGCCGGCGCCCACGCCATCCGGCGTTCCCGACGCGATGATGTCGCCGGGTTCCAGTGCAATCGCCGCGCTGATGTCGGCGATCAATGCCGGCACCTTGAACAGCATGTGGCGCGTGTTGGACTTCTGCTTCGTCTCGCCGTTGACCGTCAGCCACAGATCCAGCACATGGGGATCGCCGATCTCGTCGGCCGTGACGATGCACGGGCCGAAGGGGGCATACGTGTCCTGGCCCTTGGAATAGATCCATTGGCCTGCCCGGCGATTGTCGCGAGCACTGATGTCGATCATCACGCTGTAGCCGAAGACATGGGCGAGCGCTTCGTCCTCGGACACACGGCTGGCCGTCCGCCCCATCACCACCGCCAGTTCCACCTCCCAGTCCAGTTGCTGGGTGATCCTTGCGTCGTGCTGCACCGCCTCACCGGGCCCGATAACCGTCGTCGGCGGCTTGGAGAAGAGGATCGGCTGCTTCGGCAGGTCCTTCGAGGTGTCGAGCGTGCGCGCCGATTCGGCGACATGCTCGACATAGTTGAGCCCGATTCCGAAGATGTTCTTGCGGGGTCGCGGGATCGGCGCCAGCAGCCTGACATTGCCCAGCGGCAGCGTGACGCCGGTTCGGAACCCTGTCCGGCTGTCCTCGATGATTGACCGCAGGTCCGAAACCGCCACCGGGCCAAGGTCGATGAAGTCGAGCATTTTCGACGGCAGAGGCAAACCGGCCCGCAGGCCGATCCTCTCGACATCGATCACCAGATTTCCGTCAAGGACACCGAGGCGGGCCTCCGCCTCGATGCTGCTGCGATACGTGACAAGACGCATGGGATCGGCGCTCCTCAGGCTACAAGCGGCTGCTGGCCGTCATTGTCGCCAAAGGCCTCTTCGCGATAGAGGCCGAGCGACTGCATCACCGGCAGGTCGTTGAAGGTGAAGAGGCAGGCGTCCTCGCTCTCCGAGGCGTTGCCATGCTCATGCCAGGCCCAGGACGGAACGCAGAAGATATCCCGCTCCTGCCAGTCGAAACGCTTCCCATCGATGATCGAATAGCCCTTCCCCTTGGCGACCTGGTAGATGAAGCTGCCGGTGTGGCGGTGCGCCTTCGTGCGCTCGCCCGGCCGCAGCAACTGCATCGAGGCGCCGATGGTCTGCATCACCGGACCGCCGGTCAGCGGATTGACATAGTTCATCAGGACGCCGTCATAGGGCGATCCGTCCGTCACCCTGGAATAGCGCTGCAGCGCCTCGTAGGTCGGGCCCCACTCGAACTTCAACAGCGGCGAATAGGGCTTGCCCCAGTCGGTGCCGACCGGCTGGAGGCCGGGATTGGCCCAGATCGCCGTGGAATCGTTGACCGGATAGCCGACGACCTGCCGCAGATCCTCATGCACGGCGTAGAAATTCGCTTCCAGCGCATTGACGAGCGGGATGTCGAGCCCGTCCTGCCAGATGCAGGGGGCACCGTCCTCGGCAACGCCATGCTCGTGCCAGGTGCCGTTGGGGGTGAGCACGAAGTCGTTGGCGCCAAGCGTCATCTTGTGACCGTCGACGATCGTGTAGGCGCCCGCCCCTTCCATGATGAAACGCAGCGCGGAGGCGGAATGCGCATGCGCCGAGGCAGTCTCGCCCGGATGCATGACCTGCAGGCCGGAATAGAGCCAGCCGACGGCGGCGGCGACATCCTGGCGGCCCGGATTGTTCAGATAGATCACCCGGCGGCCGGCCTTCTCGGGCGTGACCAGGTCGACGGAGCGCAGCACGTGGTCGCGCAGGTCGCGGTAGCGCCACAGGACGGGAACCGACGCGGATTTCGGCTGCCACGGCTCGATCTTGTTGGCAACGGTCCACAGGGCGCCGGCGTCGAGACGCTCCAGATCGTTGTAATAGGCCAGGAGTTCGGGCGTGTCCTCCACATTGGCGCGCCCGGCAACATCCTCGCGATAGTTCTCCCTTGCCTTGGTCATAAGGGTCTCCTGTTGTGCTGGATATTACATGACACGCTTGATTTTCGAAATCAATAGGCCTTTGCGATTTCCGGCGAACTGATGTAAATCAGAAGGACAAATCATGAGGAGACAGCCAAGGTGCGCACGGAAGATGTGACCAAAGCGAAGAGCGGTGCAGCCGCGGCGGCCCAGGGCGGAGCGGAGACGCTCGCCGAGGTGGCCTATCGTCGGCTGCGGGACGACATCGTGCAAAATGTCTTTTCGCCGGGCCAGCCCTTGCGCCTGGAATTGCTCAAGCAGCGCTACGGCCTGAGTTTCTCGCCCTTGCGTGAGGCGCTCAACCGCCTCCAGACCGAGCGCCTTGTCGTCACCGCAGCACTGCGCGGCTTTTCCGTTGCCCCGGTTTCGGTCGAGGAGATGTGGGACGCCACCGAAACGCGCATCCTGATCGAGTGCGAGGCTCTCAGGCGCTCGATCCAGCACGGCGACGACGACTGGGAAGCCACGGTCGTGTCCACCTTTCACGCGCTCGACCTTCAGGTGCGAAGGATGGAGCAACGCGCCGGAGACGGCGGCGACGACGATATCTCTGCCCTGGAAAGCCGCCACAAGGATTTCCACCGCGCACTCATCGCCTCCTGCCGCTCGCGTCGGCTGATTGCCCTTGCCGACCAGCTCTACACGGAAACCCAGCGCTACCGGCTTCCGGCCTTGAGTGGCAAGAATCCAGCCACCAGCCGCAACATTCCCAGGGAACATCGCGAGATCATGGATGCCTCGCTGGCGCGGCGCGCCGACGAGGCCGCCGAATTGCTGGCCGCGCACTATCGCAAGACATCGGAACTGATCGAAGTGTCCATGTCCCGCAGTGGCGCCGCCGTCGCCTGACCATCCCGACCGGCCGGCAGCAGACGCAGGCACGCCCCCGATGCTCGAGAACCATCGGGGGCGCCCTGGCCGACGCCTCTCTCCCGGATTGAGACCCCCGCCACGCCGAAACCGTTGACGGCGCGACGCGCCTCGAATTGCGTCCTTTTCGCGGGGCCGCGCCCGGCAAATTCAGATCGTAAGATTGTAAAAATTTCGATCACAGTCCATCATCTTGCGTCTTGACCGATAATTGTAAAGGTGCTCTCTTTTTCGAAAGAAAGGCGTCGCGGCTGTCTGCAACCAGATCCGGCAGGCCCGCGTCCACACACAGAGGGGAAGCATCATGAACTGTCGCGTCTTGTCGTCGGCACTGGCGGGCATCGCCCTTGCCGTAGCCTCGTTTTCCAATGGCGCCGCCGAAGCGCGGGACCTGCGTCTCGGGCTGATCACGCCGCCGAGCCACGTGGTGACCCTGGCCGCCAATCGCTTTGCCGAGAAGATCGCCGAGGAAACCGGCGGCCAGCTCACGGTCAGCGTGTTCCCCAGCGGCCAGCTCGGCTCCGAGGCGGACATGCTGCAGCAGATGCAGAGCGGACTGCTGGACATGACGTGGCCGTCGGTCGCGGCCGTCACCGCCCGCCAGCCAACGTTCAACGCCTGGTTCACCCCGTTCCTCATCGATAACGTGGAGATGGCCGTGCGGGCGGCGGACACCGAGGCCGCGAAGGAGATGCTGGAGAGCCTCGGCGAACTGGGGATCCTCGGCAAGGGCTATGTCTTTGCCGGCCAGCGGCATATCCTGATGCGCAGCCAGCCCATCACCGCCGTCGCCGACCTGCGCAACCAGAAGATCCGCATCACGCCGTTCCGGGCGACGCAGATCTGGTATCAGGCGCTCGGGGCGATTCCGACCCCTGTCAGCCTCACCGACGTCTATCAGTCGCTCCAGTCCGGACTGCTCGACGGGGTCGACATCGATCTCGACGCGCTCACCGGCTTCAGCCTGCAGGACGTGGGCAAGCAGCTCACCCTGACCAACCATATGGCGTGGCCGCTGGCTGTGCTGATGGGCCAGGAAGCCTGGGAAGATCTGTCGGCGGAGCACCAGGCAGCCTTTTCGCGCGTCCTCGACGAGGTCCTCGAATGGGCCAAGCAGGAACAGGTCGCCCGCGAGGTGCAGAACCGCGAGCGTCTGCTTGCCGCCATCGACGTGTCGGAGCCGGAGGGCCTGGAAGAGACCTTCTCCGAGGCCAACGCCGCCTTCCAGAAGGAGTTCGGCGACATCGACGTGGTCAAGCGGTTCCAGGAGCAGGTGCGGGGATTGCGGGCGCAGTAACCGTGCGCCTCATGGGCGCCTGACGCGAGACAGGCGCCCATCGAGCGGTCCGAGCCGGGCCAGCCCCTACCGATCCAAGAGCAGGACCGCGCCAGCAAGATGCATCGCTTCGCCATCACGCTCCGAAGAACAAGCCTTTTGCTGCAGTCCGTGGAAACCTTCGCGGCCTGCGTCCTGATCGTGGCGTTCACGCTCATCCTGTCGGTCAACGTGTTCGGACGGTATGTCCTGAACGCGCCGCTGTTCTTCGCCGAGGAACTGGCGGTCTACATCCTCATCTGGATGGCCTTTCTGGCGGCTGCGGCGTCGATCGGCCGGGGCGACCTGGTCCGGGTGTCGCTGGTCGACGCGCTGCCGCCGCGGCTTGTCCGCGCGATCCGCCTCGTCGTGGAGATCCTGGTCTTCGCCATGCTGGCCGGGATGCTCTACGCGGCCTGGAAATGGTTCAACGGACCGGCTGTCGCCTTCGAGCAGGCCCTGACGCTGAACATGCCGAAACGGCCGTTCCTCGCCATCATCCCGCTGTTCTGCGGGCTCTCGCTGCTGCACACCCTGTCCCACATCGTCGAGATTCTCGTCCTCGACACCGCCAGGGACACCGCCAGATGACCGCGATTTCCTTTGCCCTGTTCCTGCTGATCGGACTGCCGATCGCCTTCGTGCTGATCGGCTCGGCGTTCATCTTCATGGCCGCCGAAGGCAATTGGCGGTTGCTCAACGCCCTGCCCCAGGTGCTGTTCTCCTCGCTGGAGATCTTCGACCTGCTTGCCATTCCGCTGTTCATCCTGCTGGGAGAGGTGATGAACGAGGGCGGGCTGACGCAGCGCCTGATTTCCGCCGCCCGGACATCGCTGCGGCGACTGCCCAACTCCCTGGCCTATGTCTCGCTCATCGCCAACCTGATGCTCGCTTCGATCATGGGCTCGGCGACGGCGCAGATCGCGGTGATGAGCCGCGTGATGGTGCCGGCGATGGAGGATGACGGATACAAGCGCGGTTTCGCCGCCGCCTTGACGGCCTCGGCCGGTCTGATCGCCCCTCTCATTCCCCCCTCGATGATCTTCATCATCTACGGCGTGGTGGCCCAGGTTTCCGTCGCCGACGTGTTCATGGCCGGAATCCTGCCAGGCCTGCTGATGTTCTTCCTGCTGTGCCTGTGGATCTCGATCCGCGTGCCGCGCCGGGACGGTGGCAGTCCGGCCAGGCCGGATACGGCCACCGGGAACCAAGCCGGGGAGCCCGCGCGCGGGCGCGTCGTCCTCGATCTGCTCGTTACCCTCTCGATTCCCGGCATCATCGTCGGGGGCATCGCCTTCGGCGTGTTCACGCCGACGGAATCCGCCGCCATCGCGGTGGTCTTCACGCTGCTGGTCGGCTCGCTCTACTTTCGCAAGCTGACCTTCGCGAGCCTCCGGCAAGCCTTGGTACGAACGGCCGGGAACACCGCCATGGTGCTGTTCCTGATCGCCGCCGCCAAGGTGTTCGGATGGGTCCTGACCTTCAACATGGTGCCGCAGACCATCGCGCTGCTGCTTCAGGGGATCACCTCGGATCCGATCGCCTTCCTGCTGCTGACGTTCCTGTTCCTGACGATCATCGGCTTCTTCCTCGACGGTGTGGCGGCGCTGATCGTCCTGGTGCCCATCCTGTTGCCCATCGCGGTCACCGTCTATGGCATCGACCCGATCCAGTTCGGCGTCATGGTGTGTCTCACCTTGTCGATCGGCCTGTTGACCCCTCCCGTCGGGGCCGGACTGTTCATCGCCTCAGCCGCGGCGAATGTGAAGCTCGGTGCCCTGGTACGTGAAATCCTGCCCTTTCTCGGGATCGCATTCTTCGTCACGCTGTGCACCATCCTGGCGCCTGTCCTGACCTCCGCCTTCAGATGAGCTGCGCAAGCGCAACGGGCGACTGCGGGCCTATGACCGCTCGCCTTGGGGGCCGAGGCTTTCCGCAATGTCCTTCATGACGTCCTCCCACTCGCCCTCGTCCATGTCCATCAGGCCGAAGAACCGCAATGCGAACGCCCCTTCCGTGGCAAGGAAGGCCAGCCTGGCGCGCCGGCCCTCACCGGTCGCGGGATCGAGCATGGCGAGCCGCTCGCGATACCAGCGGCGGGTCGAGGCAAGGTGCTCCGGCGTCTGCTGCAACGCCGCCAGAAGGCTGGCCGCCTTGGCATTGGACGCCGCATCGGAGCGCCGCGTCGCCTCGACATGGGCGCGCATCGCCGTCAGCGCGTCGGGACCTGAGCCGGCGATCCTGGCGAACTCCTCGGCATAGCTCTTCGCCCAGCGGTCCAGCATCGCGTCGATCAGGGCGTCCTTCGTGCCGAAACTGTACTGGACACCGCCCTTGGTGATGCCGGCTGCCTTGGCGACGGCATCAATGGTCAAAGCCGCGGCGCCCTTCGTCGTCACGATCTCCTCAGCCACATCCAGCAGCGCCTCGCGGTCGATTGTCTTCTTTCGGCCCATGTCACCCCTTTTCATTCAATACGTATGTATTTATATAAGGGCGTCTGATCCCGGTCCAGCCGCTTGGAAAGACCGGGCGCGAACCCTGATGGTGAATTCCATGCAATCGCATCTCCGCTGGTTGGTCCTTGGCGTGCTGTCCAGTGCCCTTCTGCTCATCGTCATCGACATGACGGTGCTCTATCTCGCCCTGCCGAGCCTCACCCACGATCTGCACGCATCGCCGAGCGAGAAGCTGTGGATCGTCAACGCCTACGCGCTGACCGTCGCGGGGCTGCTGCCCGGCATGGGCGCGCTGGGGGATCGGTTCGGCTACAAGAGACTGTTCGTCACGGGCCTCGTCGTGTTCGGCAGCGCCTCCCTGGCCGCCGCGTTTTCCTCCACCCCGACGATGCTGATCGCGGCGCGCGTCGCCCTCGCCATCGGTGCCGCCATGATGATGCCGGCAACGCTCGCCATCATCCGCCACACCTTCGAGGATCCGCAAGAGCGGTCCGTCGCCATCGGCGTCTGGGCCGCCATTGCCTCGGGCGGCGCGGCCCTGGGGCCGGTGGTCGGCGGCCTGCTGCTGGAATATTTCTGGTGGGGCTCGGTGTTTCTCATCAACGTGCCGATCGTCCTGCTTGCGCTGGGGCTTGCCCTGGTCGCGCTTCCGCAAAGTCGCGGCAATCCGGACCGTCCGTTCGACCTTCTGGCCTCGGCCCAGATCATGATCGCCCTGGTTGGGTTGACCCTCGCCATCAAGGAGGCCGGCAAGGCGGAGCCGTCCCCTGCGACGGCCATCCTCGCCGTGGCTGTCGGGCTGGTGTTCGCGGTCGCCTTCGTGCGCCGTCAGGGCTCCTCCAGCACGCCGATGCTCGACTTTGCCCTGTTTCGCAACCGCACCTTTGCCTCGGCCGTCGCCGCCGCCTTCGTCGCCTCGGCCGCGCTCATGGGTACGGAACTGGCCGTCAGCCAGCGGCTCCAGCTCGTCGTCGGCCTGTCGCCCCTGCAGGCGGGACTTGCCATCCTGCCGATCCCGCTCGCAGCCTTCGTCGCCGGGCCGCTGGCCGGGCTGGTGCTGCCGCGCGTGGGCACCGAACGCGTTCTGTGGTCGTCCCTCGCCCTCGCGGCGGCCGGCGTTCTCGCCTATCTCGTCGGCTACCAGTCCGGGCTCTCGATCCGGATCGGTGCCTTCATCATGATCGGCCTGGGCATCGGCGCAGCGATGACCGCCGCCTCCAGCGCCATGCTGCTCAGCGCGCCCCCCGACAGGGCGGGCATGGTCGCCTCGGTCGAGGAAGTGTCCTACGAACTCGGCGGCGCCTTCGGCATCGCCATTCTCGGCAGCCTAATGTCGGCGGTCTATGCGGCCTCGTTCCGCCTGCCGGCCAGCGTTGCCGTTCCGGATCTGGCACAGAACGGTATCGACGGGGCGCTGCTCGCGGCGCAAGCGCTGCCCGAAGGTCTCGCCACCCTGCTCGTCAGCCGGGCGCATGCGGCTTTCGACAGCGCCTTCCTTGCCGTAATGGGAGCCGCAATGGCGCTGATGTTTGCCGTTTCCATTGCAATCGCGATGGTCGCACGGCATGGTGCCAGAACCGGGCGGGCCTGAGCGCGGGGACTGGGGCGGGGCGCGGGCGTGTTCCAGGTGCCGGAAGCGAAGGCCCGGTCCGGCACCCTGGACGGCACGCCCGCCTCACGGCGCCTTCTTGCCGTAGCGCCGCGGCGCCGCCCCCGTCCACTGCTTGAAGGCTCGCGAGAACGTCGCCGTGTCCGCATAACCGAGAACCTGCGCCGCGGCGGCCAACGGCATCCCGCTGTCCTCCAGCAGCGCCTCGGCCCTCGCCTGCCGCGTTTCCTGCAACACGCGCCGGAACGACGTGCCCTCCTCAACCAATCGGCGGCGGAGGGAGCGTACCGACATATTGAGATCGGCAGCGATCACGTCGCAGTCGACCGAGGCCTGCCCAAGACGCCGCGCGATGATCTCCTCCGCCCGTTTGGCAATGCTCTTACCCGCGACCGTTTCGGGGCGGATCAGGTCGAGCAGATGGGTTTCCAGAATGCTCTTCAGCCCGTCATCGGCAGAACGCGCAGATCGGGGAAACGGCCGGTCCAGATCCTCGTCGAGGATGACGAGCCCATTGGACGGCTGGTTGCCCAGAACCGGCGCCCGGAAGAAGGCTTGAAGCTGCTTCTCCCGGCTCGCCACTGAATGTTCGAAATGCACTTCCACCGGCGACCAGGTCGCCGTCGTGAGTTGCTTCACCAGCGTCATCAGACCCGCGATGGTGAACTCGGCGTCCTGACGGCGCGGCCAGATGGCCGGATTGTCGATGCGGTAGCCGTAACTCGTCGCATCCGCCCACCGGTCCACCGACAGCAGCGTCTGTGTCTGCCAGCGGCTCTGGAACCGGGCAAAGGTGGCCAGCGCATCGCGCAGATCCCGCGAGGCACTGAGCAGGGCGTGAAACGGCCCCAACTCCGTCAGGCCGAAGCGAGCCCCCATCTCCAGCCCCAGAAAGGGCTGCGAGAACGTCGCCGCCGCGCTTTCGAGCAGCGACACATAACGATGCAGCGGCAGTTGCTGGTAGGGGTGAGTGACCTGCGATCCGAAGACGCCATGTGCGTCGAGCAAAGGGCCGAGTTCGTCCGTCCTGTCGGGCAGGGCGTTGAACAGCGCTGCCAGAAACAGAGAACGGATCGTCGCATTCTCATCCTTGGCCGAAGTGGGGCGATGAGGAGAAACGTCAGCCATAGGGATAGTCCCGGATCTGGATTGTCTTTCTTTTTAGCAAACTCGACTGTTTTTGTAAAATAACGATCGCCCCTTCAGCGCCGATCGGACGGCACGGCGCAAGGGCCGGCCCGGATCCCGACCTTGGCCGGTTTTGCAAAGGCTTCAACCGTCCCGGCAATTTACCTTGGACGGGACCAGCGGCACCTTTCGCTCACCCGTCACGAAAGATGCCGAGCAAGATGACCGCCTCCCCCAGGATTGACTTCATTTACCTGTCCGAGCCCGACATGATCCGCGCCGGCGTCACCGACATGGCCGCCTGCGTCGACACGATGGAGGAGATGTTCCGCCTGCTGCACCATGGCGACTATCGCATGGCGGGCGCGAACAACAACTCGCATGGCGCGATCGTGCTGTTTCCCGAGACATCTCCCTTTCCGGACATGCCCAAGGCGACCGCCGACCGCCGGTTCATGGCCATGCCCGCCTATCTGGGCGGACGGTTCCGGACCACCGGCATGAAGTGGTACGGCTCGAACATCGAGAACAGGGCGAGGGGATTGCCGCGCTCGATCCTGACCTTCGTGCTCAATGATCCGGACACGGGGGCGCCGCTCGCCTTCATGTCCGCCAATCTTCTGTCGGCCTATCGGACCGGCGCCGTTCCCGGCGTCGGCGCCCGCCATCTGGCCCGGCCCGAGTCCCGGGTGGTCGGGCTCCTCGGCCCCGGCGTCATGGGAAAGACTTCTTTGTCGGCCTTCATGGCGGTCTGTCCCGGCATCGACACCGTCAAGATCAAGGGCCGCGGCCGCGCCAATCTCGAGGCCTTCCTCGCCTGGCTGGGCAAAACCTATCCCCAGATCGCCAACGTCGAGGTGGTGGACGAGATCGAAGACGTCGTGCGGGACTGCGACATCGTCACCTTCTGCGGCTCGGGGGCCACCGGCGACCCCTCCACCTATCCGACGGTGCGGCGCGAATGGGTGCGCCCCGGCACGTTCCTGTCCATGCCGGCCCTGTGCAACATCGATGCCGGCATGGAAGCCCCGGAGATCCGCAAGGTGCTCGACAATACCGGCCTGTACGACGCCTGGTATGAGGAGAACCCGAAGCCCGTCCATGCCTTGGTCCCGGCGGTCGGCATCCGCTTCCTCGACCTTGCCGCCGAAGGCAGGATCGACCGCGACCAGCTCGAGGACCTCGGCGAGATCGTCGCCGGCGAGGCGCCCGGCCGGCGCGATGACGACGAGATCATCATCATGTCGGTCGGCGGCATGCCGGTCGAGGACGTCGCCTGGGGCACCGTCGTCTACCGCAAGGCGCTGGAACTGGGCATCGGCACCCGGCTTACCCTGTGGGACGAGCCGGCCCTGCGCTGACCCCCTCGCCGTCGCAACCCGCGGCGCTGCCCTTTCACCGCCTCCCTTCCCCGCCGGCCCGTGGACTGGCCGTCATCGTCACCCTCACCGGGATCCCGTCATGCCAGACATCGTCAAAGTCAAAACCGGCTCGAAGTTCGAGGAACACGGCAGCTATTCGCGCCTCGTTGCCGTCGACAATCTGATCTTCGTTTCCAACACCGCCGGCCGCAATCCCCGCACCAAGACGATCCCGGAGGACCTCACCGCGCAGACGCTCCAGGTTCTGGCCAATATCGAGACGGCCCTTGCGGCGGTCGACGCAAGCCTTGCCGACGTCGTGGCGGCGCGCGTCTTCGTCCAGTTTCCGCAGGATGTCGAAACCGTCATGGCCGCCTATGGCGAGAAGATGCGCAGGATCGATCCGACCCTCACCATGACCTGCCCGGCACTCGGCGCGCCCGAATATCGGGTCGAGATCGAGGTAACGGCCTATCGCGGCGCAGCCACCGCCAACGCCAGGATGATGAAGATCTCGCTGTGAGCCGGCTTGCCGACCACTGCCGCACCGCGTCCTGCCCGCGCTGACCCGGCGCCCCGAAACCAAGGAAAAGAGCCGTGGCTCCCCTCATCCTCCCCGTCCACACCTCTGCCGAACTCCCTGCCGCAACGACCGTCGCCATCATCGGCGGCGGCATTGTCGGCCTGACCGCCGCCTTGACGCTCGCCGAGCGCGGGGTGCCGGTGACGGTGCTGGAAAAGGGCCGCATCGCCGGGGAGCAATCCTCGCGAAACCTCGGCTGGATCCGGAAGATGGGCCGCGACAGGGCCGACATCCCGCTCTCTCTCGAATCGGACCGGCTTTGGGCGACGATGCCCGAGCGGCTCGGCGCCGATATCGGCTACCGGCGGGCTGGCATCATGTATCTCGCCCGAACCGAAGCCGAAATGGCGGGGCACCGCAACTGGCTGGCGTCAGTCCGGGACCTCGACCTCGATTCCCGCCTGCTCGCCCCGGCGGAGATCGATCGGCTTGTCCCCGGTGGCGCGGGTCGCTGGGTCGGCGGCATTCATACCCCCTCCGACGGGCGCGCCGAACCCACGCTCGCCTCCAGCGCGGTCGCCCGCGCGGCCCTGACAAAGGGCGCCGTCATCGTCGAAGACTGCGCCGTGCGCACGCTCTCCACGGCGGCGGGGCGGGTGTGCGGCGTGGTCACGGAGCGCGGCGAGATCCGCTGCGACCAGGTGCTGCTGGCGGGCGGGGTATGGTCGCGCCGGTTTCTCGGCAATCTCGGCCTGTCGCTGCCGGCTCTGCCGCTGGTCGCCTCGGTCGCGCGCACAGCCCCCATGGACGGGCCGACGGAGATCGCCGTCGGCGCCCCGGACTTCTCGTTCCGCAAGCGCCATGACGGCGGCTACACGATCACCCAGCGCGGCGCGCTGGTCGCCCCGCTGATGCTCGACCACCTGCTGATCGGCCATCGCTACCTGTCGACCTTGCGAGCGCAATGGAAGAATGTGCGGATCTCGCTCGGCCGAGACCTGCTACGCGATCTGTCGCTCGGCCGCCGCTGGAGTGGCGACCGGGCCTCGCCCTTCGAGTTGGTGCGAACACTCGATCCGCCCGTGAACGACGCGCTCAATGCCGAGGCGCTGCGCAACCTTGCGCTGGCCTGGCCGATCTTCAAGGATGTCGTCATCCGCCAGGCCTGGGCCGGCATGATCGATGTCACTCCGGACTCGCTGCCGGTGATCTCGCCGGTCGCCGCCCTTCCCGGCCTGACCATAGCCTCCGGCTTCTCCGGCCACGGCTTCGGCACATCTCCGGCAGCCGGCCAGCTTGCCGCCGACCTCGTCACCGGCGCATCGCCGATCGTCGACCCAGACCCCTATCGGTTCGACCGGTTCTGAGCGCGGATCGGGCCGGAGCCGCGGAAAGCCACTCGCGACCAGCCTTTACTGGCTTTGGGACATGGTCTTGCGCAGGGAGGTCCCCCCTTGCGCGGCGGCGACAAGCGCACGGGTATAGTCGTGCCTTGGGTTGCCGAACACCTCCTCGACCGGCCCCTGCTCGACGATCTCTCCCCTGAACATCACCACCGTCCGGTCACAGATGTGCCGAACGACCGCAAGGTCGTGGGAAATCAGCAGCAACGAAATCGCGGCCTCTTCGCGAAGCGCCTTCAGCAGTTCGAGGATCTGCGCCTGAACCGACACGTCGAGGCCGGACACGATCTCGTCGGCGACCAGCAGCCGCGGGTTGGAACACAGCGCTCGGGCGATGTTGACCCGCTGCTTCTGGCCACCGGAAAGCTGGTCGGGAAAGCGATCGATGACGTCCGGCGGCAACAGCACCTTGGCGAGCAGATCCCTGGCGATGGCGCTGCGGGCCGCCCGCAACGGCCGGTCCGCGCGCGCCTCGAGGCTTTGCGTGACAAGGCTGCCGACGCTGCGCCGCGGATTGAGCGCCGACTGTGGGTCCTGGAACACGAGCTGCACTTGGTCGCGCAGCGCCCGCAAGGTGGCGGCAGAGCGGTCCGTTCCTGCAAACCCGGCCACATCGAGCCACCCGGTCGTCACGTCCTCGAGACCGAGGATCAGCTTGGTCAGCGTGCTCTTGCCCGAACCACTCTCCCCGACCACGCCGACGAACTCGCCTTCGCGCACCTCGAAGTCGAGGCCCCGAAGCGCCTCGACCCGGCGCATGCGCCCAATCCAGTCGCGAGCAATATAGGTTTTCGCCAATCCTTCGGCACGCAGCACGACGTCGGGCCCGGGCTCCCGTGCCGCGGCCTGAGGCCCTTCGGCCGGAGCCTGGATGGCGGAGACGCGCTCGGGAAAGTGACAGGCGCTGCGATGGCCGGTGGTGGTGCTGGCAAGCAACGGCTTGTCCGTGTGGCACCTCATCTCGGCGACCGGGCAGCGCGGGGCGAGTTCGCAGCCCGCCATGACGCTTCGCTCCAACGCGCTCGGCATGGTTCCCGGCAGGGTCAGCAACGGCCTCGGCGGCCCCGAGAGGGTGGGGGTTGCGAGACTGAGGCAGCGCGAATAGGGGTGCGTAGGACTGCCGATGATGGTTTCCGCCGCACCGCTTTCCACGATACGGCCGGCGTAAAGCACCGCGACCTCGTCGCATAGATCACCCGCCAGACACAGATCGTGGGTGATGAAGAGAACCGACGCCCCATGGGTCTCGACCATTCTCGCGATGAGCTCGGCCACCCGCGCCTGGATCGTGACGTCGAGCGCGGTCGTCGGCTCGTCGGCCACGACCAGCTTCGGATTGGACGCGAATGCCATGGCGATGAGGACACGTTGCAGCATGCCGCCGGAGAGCTGGTGCGGGTAGTGCGAAAGCAACTCCCTCGACCGGGGAAGATGTACGTCCTCCAGAAGCTGGATGGTCCGCTCCTTGCGCTCCTTCGGCCATCTGAAGCCGATCCGGGCAAGATGACCGCCGAACTGCTGCCCGATCGTCAGGGCGGGATTGAGCGCCGTCATGGGCTCCTGGGGAATGAACCCGATGTCGCGTCCCAGCAGGTCGCGCCGCGTCGCCCGCGTCATGCTGCCCAGCGGAAGGCCGTCGAACTCGATCGATCCGGCGGACACAGCCAGTGCGCCCGGCAGCGTGTCGGCAATGCAGGCGCCGATCATCGACTTGCCCGCTCCGGACTCGCCGATAACACCAAGGATCCTGCCGCCGCCGATCGCCAGGTCGACCCCGCTCAGGATCCGATCGCCGGTGGGAAGCGAGACGTCGAGCCCGCTGATCTCAAGCACATTCTGCTGTTTCATCACTTAAACCGGCCGTCTGGCTGAGGAGCGGGGATCAAGGACACGATTGAGGCTGTCGCCCAGCGCGTTGAAGCTCAGGACCGTGACGAAGATCATCAGGATCGGCAAAGCGAGCCCCCAGGGCGCCGAGTAGATATCGATGCGTGCATCCGCGATCATCTGGCCCCAGGCGGGCACGTCGGCGGGAACGCCCATGCTGACGAAGGACAGGATCGCTTCCACGACGACCGAGATCCCCATCTGCAGGCTGAACAGCGTGACGATCATCGGCAGCACGCCGGGCAGCACTTCCCGGAGGATGATGCGTCCGTGGGAGAAGCCGGCAAGGCGCGCATAGGCGACATAGTCCTGTCGCCGCGTCACCTGAACTTCGGTGCGCAGGACCCGGCAGAAGCGGGTCCAGTCGACGAGGATGATCGCGAGGATCACCTTGTCCGTGCCGATGCCGAGCCCGACGATCAGCAGCATCGACAGAACGACCGGCGGGAAGGACAACCAGATCTCGACCAGCCGCGAGATTGCCCAGTCGATCCTGCCGCCGAAATAGCCCGCGATGCAGGCAAGGACACTGCCAAGGAGCATGGCGCCGCAGGACGCGAAGATCGCGACGGTCATGGCGGTGCGCGCGCCATGGATCAGTCGCGACAGGATATCGCGGCCGAGGCTGTCGGTCCCCAGCAGGTGCTCCGCCGACCCGCCGGCGAAAACCGGCGGCATCAGGATGCTCAGCAGATCCTGGTCGTTCGGCTCATGGGGTGCGATCCATGGTGCAAGCAGCGCCATCAGAAGGAGGGCCGAGACCGCCCCTCCGCTCAGGATCAGCCGGATGTCCGCATATCGGGCGAAACCATGCATCGCTCAGCTTCTCAGCCTGGGATTGAGGAGATAGACGCCGGCATCGGCAAGCGAATTGAAGATCAGGGTGGTCGCGCAATAGATGAGGGCAACCGCCATGATGACGTTGAGGTCGACCGTCTGCATGGCTCTCAGCATCAGGTTGCCGAGGCCGGGATAGGAGAAGATCAGTTCGACCAGCAACGTGCCGCCAAACAGGCCGCCGAACTGCGTGCCGACCAGCACGACGACCGGCAGGATGGCATTCTTCAGCGCTTGCCCGAACAGGATGCTGCGGTCGCTGAGCCCGCGTAGCCGCGCCTGCCGGATGTAGCTCTGCTGATAGGTAGCGACGAGGCTGGAATGCAGGACGCGGATGATGGCCGGCGAAAAGGCCAGCCCCAGCGCCAGCACGGGGAGCGCCATGTGGGACAGGGCGTTGAGGAACAGCCGCGGCTCCCCCGCGGCCAGAGTGTCGACGAGCAGGAAGCCGGTGAGGTCGGGAACCGACAGTCCCGGAGCGAGCCTGCCGTTCACCGGGAACAGCGGCATCAACACGCCCAGCAACAGGATGAACAACAGTGCCAGCAGGAAGTCCGGCAGGGCCATGATCACCGAGGTGACGACCATGCCGGCCGATGCAAGAACCGTCCCGCGCGCGGCGAAGATCAGCAGCCCCATGGCAACGCCGAAGACGATGGCGAAGGCCAGAGCACATGTCGCAAGCTCGATGGTGGCCGGAAGGCGCTGGAGAACGAGCGTCGAGGTCGGCATGCGATATTGGGCGGACTCGCCGAAATCGCCGCGTACCGCGCTGCCGAGCCAGACCGCGTATTGCTCCCAGACCGGTTTGGTCAGACCCATCTCGATCCGCTTGGCCTCGACCTGTTCGATCGTCGCCGATGGCGGAAGCGACATCTGCGCCGGATCCACCGGCAGCACCCTGAGCGCCAGGAAGACGAGCATCGAAACGACGGCGAATACCGGCATGATCGCCGCCAACCGCCTTGCGACCACCCATAGCAGTGCCCTGAACACCTCGACGCCCCCCTCCGGCGTGATGCGCGGGACCGTTCCCCGCGCGGATCCCTCTGAAGCTGCCACAGCATCGGCCCGAAAACCGAACTCGGTTTTCGGAAAGCACGATACGGAGAGTCAAACAGCCGGATGGCCTTTTGTGCGTCTTGATAGACGCATGGCGACCTAGGCCGGCGTGATGGCCCCCGGCAGCACCAGGCCGTTCGACCATGGCTTGAAGTTGAGGCCCTTCCGGAAGCCGATGGTCTGAATGGCCTGAAGAAGCGGGATGATGGCTCCTTCCTCGACCAGATACGCGTTCAGGTCCTCATAGCCCCGGATGCGCGTCTCGTAGTCCGGCTCCGAGAACAGGGGTTGGACCCGGGCCGTCACCTCCTCGGTCCGATAGGTGGAGAATGGCAGATCCTGATTGAACATATGGCCGGCGAACAGCTCCGGATCACCGGTCCCGTTTTCCCAGACGAACAGCGAGGCGTCGGGCAGTTTGCCGGTGGCGTTGAGCTCGTACCATTGTGCCTCGGTGATCACGGTCAGGCTGGCCTCGATGCCGACCTTCCTCCACATCGTCACGATGGCGCGAGCCAGATCGTAGTCGCCCGGAAACTGACCGTTCGTCGTCGCGAAGCCAAGCTTGACCGGCTTGTCGGGACCATGACCGGAGGCAGCCAGCAGTTCCACCGCCCCTTCCGGATCGTAGGCGAAGGCGAAGTCGCGCGGATTGCCCGGCATGCCGGGGATCGTCGGAACGTCGATGGTCACGGCGTCGCCGCCGAAGAAGGCCCGGCTGAGCGTCGCCTTGTCGATCGCCTTGTGCGCCGCCAGACGGACATTGTGGTCGGCGAAGGCCCCGTCCGCCCGCACGGTGACATAGATGATCCGCGCGATCGGGTTCGCGATGGCGTTGAACGCGGTGCCCTGCTGCAGCCGCTTCACATCGCGAATCGACAGTTCCAGCGCGATGTCGACCGTCCCGGACTCCAGCGCCGCCAGGCGCGCGGTGGGATCGGGGATGATCTCGAAGGTGATCTGCCGGACCGAGGGCAGGTCTCCCCAGTAATCATCCCGACGGACAAACACGATGCGGCTGTCGCGCCGATATTCCTTGAGCACATAGGGCCCCGATCCCATCGGTGCCGTCTGCATGCCCTCGACCCCCACCTTTTCGGCATATGCCTTGGAGACGATGTAGCTTGCGCTGAAACCGAGCCATTGCGGCGCCGTCGGGAACGGATCCTTGAACCGCATGATGGCCTCCACCGGCGAGACCACTTCGATGTCCGACACGACACCGAAGCCGACAATAAGGTCGATCTCGTCGCCGCGCTGAAGGCGCTCGAAGAAGGTGAAGCGGAAGTCCTCGGCCGTCAGCGGGGTCCCGTCCGAGAAGGTGACGTCGTCCCGAAGCACGACTTGAAGGCTGCGCGCATCGTCCGCAAGCTTCCACTGCGTGACCACGTTGGGTACCAGTTCAAGGTCGGCCGTCTGGTTCAGCGGCTGGTCGAACAGCATCTTGAGAACGGTCTGCGGATCTGGCGCCAGCCGCTGGTTCGGGTCCCAGGTCACCGGATCGGTCATCCAGGCGATGGAGACCGTATCGATGTCGCCGGCAAGCGCGAAATCAGGTCGCATAAGCAACGCGCCGCCGGCAACCCCGGCCAGTTTCATGAACAAGCGTCTGTCGATGTCCTTCATTGTCGCTCTCCTCTGGCTGGCAGTGTCCGGCGGTCAGGGCCGCAATCGCATCGATACGGATTTGACTTCGGTGTAGGCGTGCACGACTTCGCTGCCGAACTCCCGGCCGAGGCCCGACATCTTCATGCCGCCAAAAGGAACCGCGACATCCAGCACGTTATGCGTGTTGAGCCAGATCGTGCCGGCTTCGATATCCTCGGCCAGCAGATGCGCGGCGTCGAGGTCGCGCGTCCAGATCGACGCTCCGAGGCCGAATGGCGTGGCATTGGCAAGAGCAACGGCTTCGCCGCGGTCGGAGAACGGCATGGCGACGACGACCGGCCCGAAAATCTCCTCGGTCGCCGCTGCACAGGCCGGATCCGGCCGGGTCAGGACGGTCGGGCGAAAGAAATAGCCGGCGCCCGCAGGGCTGTGACCGCCGGCCCTGACCTCGGCACCGCCGTCGATCGCGGCTGAAACGATGGCCGAGACCTTCTCGCATTGGGCTGCCGAGACGAGCGGCCCGAGATCCGTCGAGGCATCGAACCCGCTGCCGAGCCGGAGCCGCCCGGCGCGCTCCGCCACCCCTTTCACCACCTCTTCGAACACCGGTGCCGCAATCAGCAGCCGGGACCCGGCCGTACAGACCTGGCCGGAATTGGCGAAGATCGCATTCGCCGCTCCCTCGATCGCGCCCTCAAGGTCGGCGTCGGCGAGGACGATCGTCGGCGACTTGCCGCCAAGCTCCAGGGTGACCCGCTTGAGGCTGCGTGTCGCCTCCAGAAGAATGGCCTGACCAGTTGCGGTCGACCCCGTGAAGGCGATCTTGCGGACCCTGGGGTGACGCACCAGGGCGGCGCCCGCTTCGTGACCGAAGCCCGTGACGATGCTCACCGAGCCGGCCGGAAACTCCGCCTCCTCGATAAGCTGTGCGAGACGGAGGCTTGTCAGCGAGGTCATTTCCGAAGGCTTGAGCACCACCGTGCAGCCGAAGGCGATCGCGGGGGCCAGCTTCTGGATGGCCTGGCCGAGTGGAAAGTTCCAGGGCGTGATCCCGGCCACCACTCCGACCGGCACACGCTCGGTATAGGTGCGATAGATGCCGCCGTCGTCGACCAACGGCGACGGCGTGATGACCTCGCCGGTGATCTTCGACGCCCAGCCCGCATAGTAGCGAAGCGCGTCGACGGCAAAGCGCATGTCGATGTTGCGCGAGACCCAAAGCGGCTTGCCGTTGTCGAGCGTCTCCAGGGCAGCGAGTTCGTCGGCCTCCTGCTCGATCAGCATGGCAAGGCGTTCGAGCAGCCGCCCTCTGTCAAGTGGTCGCATGCGCCGCCATCTGCGATCGGTGAAGACGGCATGGGCGGCCTCGACGGCCTCATCGACGTCCTGCGCGGTGGCCGCCGGAATATGGGCGATGACACGCTCGCTGGCGGGATCGATCACGGGGATCTGTGTCCGGTCGCCAGCCTCGCGCCACTGTCCGCCGATGAACAGTTTCCCGCAAGGGATCTTCGCCAAGAGCCCCTCGGCCCGCACGGCGGCAATCATCGAGCAGTGCTCCCGAACAGATCGCCGCGCAGCGAAACGCGCAGGAACGACGGACATTCGGCGAGGGCTGCCGCATCCGGCAAGACAATCACAGACACTCTCTTCGTTCCCCTTCCTGTTATCTAGGAAGCCTAGGTCATCGCCAGACGGGAGGTCCATTTCGGTTTCGACCGCCAACTATGCCGTTTCGGCCAAGCGCCATTGGCAAAAAGAACAGCCCGGCATGAGGGGTCACGCCGGGCTGCCGTCCGGGAGGAGGCCCACGCCCGGCTAGGGGAGAAGGGCCGTGGACCGCGCCGCTCCACGGGAACGCGGAGGATCCTGCCGGACTACTGCTCGAGCGCCCTGCCCAATCTCGCATAGAGCACGGGACGGTTGCTCCTGAGCCAGTTGGCAAAGAGGGCGCCACCGATGCCCACCACGGCTATGAGAAGGGGGAACGTCTGCACGATGGGGCTTTCCGTGCCCGACAGGAACTCGATGTTGCTGATCACCAGACCCACCGCGCCACCCAGGCACAGGACGCTGAGGGCGGGGGCGAAGAGCGCGGCGAACACCCCCGGACGCTCGCCCGCTGGCAGAGTGCGGAAGAACTGGATCACCGCCAGGCTGACTAGGGCCTGCACGGTCAGGACCCCGAGCACGGTGATCACCGACATCAATGAGAAGATGACCCCATAGGGGTCGAGCCCCGCCAACGCCATGATCAGCAGAACCGACCCGACAAGGCCGCTCTGCGCAAGGCCCGCGACATGAGGAGACCGGTGGAGGGGATGCACCCGCGACAGCGCCGAGGCGAGCACTCCCTCCCTGCCGAGGGCAAAGAAATAACGGCTGATCGTGTTGTGGAACGACAGCACGCAGGCAAACAGGCTGACGATCAGCAGGATGCTCATGGTCGGCACCGACCAGGGCCCGAGAATGTCGGCGGAGGCGGTGAAATAGAACTCCTCGAGGCCGGACTGGGCCGCCGCCGCCACCTGGGAAGGCCCGTAGTATTGCGCGATGGCCCAGGTCGAGAACGCATAGAAGACCGTGATCAGCCCGACTGCCGCATAGGTTGCGCGCGGGATCGTGCGGCGCGGCTCCTTCGCCTCTTCCGCGAAGATCGCCGTGGCCTCGAAGCCGATATAGGAGCCGATGACGAAGACGAGCGTTGCTCCCAGCCCGGCCGTGAACACCGTCGACGGCGCGAAGACATCGAGGCTCAGCCCCTCCGGACCGCCGCCACGCAACAGGATGCCCACGCCCAGGAGCAGCAGGATCAGAACCTCGGCAACCAGGCACAATCCCAGCACGCGGCCGCTGAAGGCGATGTTGCGCCGTCCCAGCGCCGTCACGATGGCGATGCCGGCGATCGAGGAGACCCACCAGGGCAGATCGATGCCGAGCGGCTCCAGCGCAGCCGCGACAAAGACGCCGAAAAGCGCATAGATGCCGAGCTGTACCGCGTTATAGGCCAACAGGATGATCATCGCCGCGCCGACGCCGACGGGCCTTCCCAACCCTTGGACGATGTAGGTGTAAAACGCTCCCGCCCCCCGCACATGGCGGCTCATCGCCGTGAAGCCAACGCTGAACAGCAGATACATCACACCAGCAAGAAGGAAGGCGCCGGCGACGCCGGGCCCGTTGCCGAATGCGAAAGCCACCGGAGTGGCCCCCACAACCGCGGTGAGCGGTGCGGCGGCGGCAACGACGAAGAAGACGATATGCGCCAGTCCGAGCGAGTTTCTGGCCAACACCTCTGCCTGACCTGCAGCAGTTTTGGACGTCATGGGTTCCCCTCCTCTGTCAACTATATTACATGATCTTACATATTCTTATTTGTCAAACTTTATGCCGTGTGATCGGTTCCGACGTACCGAGCATAGGTTCAGTTGCTGCCGATCGCGGAGACGTTGAGCCCGCCTTGACGATGCGACCGGATGCGCTCCCCAACGGCGCGCATCCTCGCGGCCACACAGGCTTTTCAGAGCACCGGCGGCTTGGCCAGTTCCAGATGGCGGAGGCGATCGATGAACGCGGCCAGGCGCTCCTCCCGGTACTTCGCAACGTCCATGGCCCGGTAATCGAGGAAGCCTGCCTCGGTCTTCAGGCCGATCCGGCCCGTCGCCATGTTGCGTTCGATGATCGGCGGCGACGCATAGCGCTCATCGTTGAGCGCCCCCGACAGGTAGCGGCTGGTGTGATAAAGGATGTCGCCGCCACCCCAATCGATGAACTCCAGCAGCCCTAGCACCGAGAAGCGGAAGCCGAAGCCATATTTCACCGCCTTCTCGACATCCTCGACAGAGGCAACGCCTTGCTCCACCAGACGCGCCGCCTCGTTCATCGCGATACCCTGGATGCGCGGGACGATATAGCCGGGGGTCGACGCACACAGCACCGGTACCTTTCCGATCTGTTCGAGCAGAGCCACGAGGCGCTGTGTGACCGCATCCGATGTCGCCTTGCCGGGCGACAGCTCGACCAGGGGCACGATGAAGGCGGGGTTGAGCCAGTGCGCGTTGAGAAAACGCGCCGGCTCCTCGACCGCCGGCGACAGATCGTCGACCAGGATGGTCGAGGTCGTGGAGGCGATGATCGTCTCGGGCGAACACAGGCGCGAGGCCTCGCGAAGCGCCTCCCGCTTGAGCTCCAGGACTTCGGGAAACCCTTCGAAGACGAGGTCTACCTCGCCCAGCGCCTCCCCCGCCGCCGACTTCGGCAACACGGTGACGCGGCCGGCGATGCGTTCGGCCGCTCCGCTCCCTTCGAACAGGCCGAGGTCCTTCAGCAACAGGAGCGTCTCGAGAATTTCTCCGCGCGCCTCCTCGGCGAGAGCCGCGAATTCCTCCGCCGGCCGCTCCTTGAAGTCGATCAGCGTGACCGGATGGCCCGCATAGGCGAAGACGATGGCAATCCCCCTGCCCATGCGGCCGGCGCCAAGGGCGACGACCTTCTCGCGCGGGCTCGCGCCGGTGACATTGCCGCTCATGCCGAATACCCCCGCTCAAGAAACGCCGCGATGTCCTCGCGCGAGTATCCGCCGAGCCCCACGCTGGAGAGCGGACGCCCGTTGCGGGCGAAATCCTCGCCGCACACCGCCGAGCCGATCGCCAGCAGGCCTGCCGCGATCGGCACGGCGACACCGGCCAGATCGGCGATCGACACCAGGAGGGAAAGGCCGAGGCGGACATCCTCCATCATGTAGCGATGCTCGGTGAGCACGATCTTCTCCCGCCAGTCGCCCGACTCCTTCAGTTCGTGATGAGACTTCCGCCCATACATCCACTCCTCGCCCTCGTCGCTGTAGTGGTCGGCGAGCGGGAAATGCGGAGCCCGATAGCCGAGCGCCTCCCGCACCGCGATCCGCTCCGCGTCGAGCGCGTCCGTCACCCGGCGGATCGAGGGCTGTGTACCCTCGTTGTGGATGTCCCATGCGTCGAAATGTTCGAGCGGTCCGGCATTCATGGTGATCACCGGTGGGTGGATGATGGGGCCGGCATTCATCAGTGCCGCCGACAGAACGTCGCCGCAGGGCTCTATCGCACCGGGAAAGGCCTGCCCGATCACGTTCAGCGCCCGATCCATCCCGGAGCGTGGAAACACACCGGTCGGGAGCCGCGTGCCGCGAGCGCTGACGACAATCTCCGCAAAGCCATGCTTGCGCACCAGCCAGGGCAAAGTGCCCGACTCGGCAAAGGCAACCCCGTCCGCCGTGCCGGCCGCCTGCGCCGCACCGGCGAAGATCAGCGAACCGAGCGTACCGGGTGGCATGTAGACGACCTGGCCCGGCCGCAGATGCGGAGCCAGTACAGGCGCGAGCGCTTCGTGCGCCGTGGCGGGGACCGGACAGAAGATCAGTTCCGCCCCGGCGAGCGCGTCGCCCATCCGGTCGGTCACCTCGGCAAGGACCGCCTCCCGCCGTCCCTTGCCGTCACGCAGGGCGATAATGTTGTTTAGAGAAAGGTGGCGCGCCACGTCCTCCGCATTGCGCCGCCACAGGACGACGTCGTGTCCGGCCAGTGCGAAATCCGCCGCGGCGGCGAGCGACCCGTTGCCGCCTCCCAGTACTGCAATCCGCATAGACAAGGTTCCTCCCTGGATTTTCGAGATCTGTGGTGAGCCAGGCGTCCTGACCGCAAGACACACGCCCGCTGCACGGCAAGGTGCCGGCACCAATCCTGGGCCGCGCCGATACCGATGGACCATCGAGGGATCGGCCGGGTTTCCGCCCCGGCGCTCCCGATCGCCGGCTATTTCAGCTTTTCAAACCGTGTAAAGGCCATGGTGAGCGCATCAACAATCTTGTCGACATGCTCGGCAGCCATGACGAGCGGTGGTGACATGATGATCGTGGCGCCGGCAGGCCGCACGATCACGCCCTCCTCGCGCGCGAAGGCAGCCACCGCCTCGCCGAAGCCCGTCCCCGGATCCAGGGGCTGACGGGTCTTCTTGTCGGCGACAAGGTCGATGCCGACCATCAGGCCCTTGCCGCGCACCTCGCCGACGATCGATGACAGGCCGGGCAGGTGCTGGAGCCCGTCGAGCAGGCGCTTGCCCTGCACCGCCGCGTTGGCCGGCAGGTCCTCACGCTCCACGATCTCCAGCGCGGCGATGCCGGCGGCACAGGCGAGCGGATGCCCCGTCGCGGTATAGCCGTGCATGATGAAGCCTTCGGGCGTGACGCCCTGATACCAGGCGGACGCGACGCGCTTGTTGAGCACGGTGGCACCGAGCGGGATGTAGCCGGCGGACAGACCCTTGGCCAGGCACATGATATCCGGCTTCACACCCCAGCCCCGCGCGCCGAACATCGATCCGCTGCGCCCGAACCCCGTGACCACCTCGTCGGAAATCAACAGAACGCCGTAGCGGTCGAGCACCTCGCGCACCTTCGGCCAGAAGCTCGCCGGCGGAACGATGACGCCACCGGCACCCTGCACCGGCTCGGCAATGAAGGCAGCGACCGTGTGCGGTCCCTGATGCAGGATTTCGCGCTCGAGAAGCGTGGCGACGATGCCGGCAAGTTCCTCCGGATCCTGTGTCCAGGCATTGCGGTAGGGCCAGGGGGTATCGATCTGGAAGCACCCCGGCAGCAGCGGTTCGTAGGACGAGCGGTAATAGGTGCTGCCGTTGACGGAAACGCCGCCGAAATGGACCCCGTGATACCCCTGCTTGAGCGAAATGAACTTGCTGCGCAGCGGCTCGCCGACGAGCCGCCAGTACTGCCGCGCCAGTTTCAGCGCCGTCTCGACCGCGTCAGACCCGTTCGCCGAGAACAGAACCTTGTCTGCGTCCTCCTCGGCTGCCATCCCAATGATCTTCGCAGACAGCTCGATTGAGGGGCCGGTCGTGGTACCGGCGAAGGAGGAGTAGTAGCTGATGCGGTCCATCTGGGCGATGATCGCGTCCTTCACCTCCTTGCGATTGTGACCGACATTGACGTTCCACAGACCGCCAATGCCGTCCACATAGGTCTTGCCATCGATATCGGTGACATGGACCCCGTCGCCATCGGTGATGATCTGGGGCGGGTGCTCGCGCGAAAGCAGCGGGTGGATCATCGGGTGCAGTTGGTGCTTCGTGTTGTGCTCACGAAGGAAATTGTCGCGCCTGTCCAGCATGGTGTTGCCCTCCTTCAGCGCCGGCTCGGCCCGGCTTTCTGCTTCAGCCGACTGCGATGCAGACGGATTTGGTCTCGAGATAAGCGTCGAGCGCGGCACTCCCGTGCTCCCGGCCGAGACCCGACTGCTTGACGCCGCCGAACGGCATGTTCTGGTCGGGAAGATTATGGGTGTTTACCCAGACCGTTCCGGCCTGGATCTTCGGTACGTGGCGCAGAACCTTGTTGAGGTTGGTGGTCCAGATCGAGGCGCCGAGCCCATAGCGGGTGTCGTTGGCAAGACGGATCGCCTCCTCCGGCTCCTCGAACGGCGTCACGGTGACGACGGGACCGAACACTTCGTCCTGCATGATCGCCATGGACTGGTCGACATTCGTGAAAATCTCGGGCCGGACGAAATAGCCATCGCCGTCATACGCTTCGGCCGCGACCACGGGCCTTGCACCTTGCTCGAGGGCACGCGAGATGCAGGCGCTGACATGCGCGCGGTGCCGGGCCGACACCAGCGGGTTGATCTGGTTTGCCGGATCAAGACCCGAGCCCATCGGCAGCGAGGCAGCAATGCCGGCGAAGGTCTCCACGACCCGATCATAGATGCCTTTCTGCGCATAGATGCGAGACCCGGCGCAGCAGGTCTGCCCGACATTGAAAAAGGCGCCGATCCCGGCCGCAATGCCAAGCTGATCGAGATCCATGTCGTCGAACATGATCATCGGCGCCTTGCCGCCGAGTTCGAGCGTGACGCGCTTCACATCCTGCATGGCGCGGGCGCCGATCAGCTTGCCGGTTTCGGTGGACCCGGTGAAGGCGATCTTGTTGACACCGGGATGGGCGACGAGCGCAGCCCCCGCTTCCTCTCCCGTGCCAGTCACCACATTGACGACACCTTCCGGAAAGCCGGCCTCAAGGCACAGTTCGGCAAGACGAATGGCGGTCAGCGGCGTTTCCTCGGCCGGCTTCAGCACCACCGTGCAGCCGCAGGCGAGTGCCGGTGCGATCTTCCAGCAGGCCATGTTGAGCGGGAAATTCCACGGGGTGATCGCGGCAACCACACCGACCGGCTCCTTGCGGGTATACGCTTGGTATCGCGCGCCGGGCGGTACGGCGATCGACACATCGATGGTCGAGCCGGTGATCTTGGTGGCCCAGCCGGCCATGTAGCGCACATATTCCGCCGACGCGCCCACCTCTATGAGGCGCGACAGCATGACCGACTTGCCGTTGTTGAGCGTCTCGAGCTGCGCCAGTTCCTCGCCGTTTTCCTCGATCAGATCGGCGAGCTTCAGCATCAGGCGCTGGCGTTGGGCGGCGAGCATGGTCGACCATTCCCCGTCGAGCGCGGCGCGCGCGGCCCGGACCGCACGGTCGACATCCTCGGCCCCGCCGCGGGGTACGCAGGCAAGCTCCCGCCCGGTCGCCGGATCGTAGACCGTGATGCTCTCACCCGAGGCGGCACGCTCGCGGTGCCTGCCGACGACCATGCGGATGTCGGACCCGATGAACGAGCGAACGGCGGGCGAAATTTCCTCAACCGGCTTGTCTGGCTGCGCGATGCGCATGTCGCACTCCCTCCATGATTGGCGCCCCTCAGCGCCGCAATTTTTATTTCACTTATAAGATTATGCTACATCATATTATGGTTGGATTGCAAGCGGGGCTCAGCTACGGTGCCCCGAGAGGGCGATTGACGGAGACACCGGCAGCAGCATCGGTCCCGCGGCGGATGGTCAGGCGGTGTGGCGCGTTGACATACTTAACTGATAAATCTATGCTGCTGCATACTATTATAGGGAGACTCCAGCTATGGCTGAACGCTCATTTGCTCGCGAGGTCGAGGATCTGCGCCTGTCGGATGGGGAAATATTCAGCGGCGAAGGAATCCTCGCCATCACCAAGGCCCTGCTGCAGTCCGGCGTGTCCTATGTCGGCGGCTACCAGGGCTCGCCCATTTCGCACCTGATGGACGTGCTGGCCGATGCCAAGGACGTGCTCGACGAGCTCGACGTCATCTTCCAGAGTTCCGCCAACGAGGCGACGGCGGCCGCGATGCTGTCCGCCTCGGTGATGTATCCGTTGCGCGGGGCCGTGGCATGGAAGTCGACCGTCGGCACCAATGTCGCCTCCGACGCGCTGGCCAATCTGTCGTCCGGCGGGGTCACCGGCGGCGCGATGATCATCATCGGCGAGGACTACGGCGAGGGATCGTCGATCATGCAGGAGCGTACGCACGCCTTCGCCATGAAGTCGCAGATGTGGCTGCTCGACCCGCGTCCCGACCATACCTGTATCGTCGACCTGATCGAGAAGGGCTTCCAGCTCTCGGAAGCCTCCAACACGCCGGTGATGCTGGAGGTGCGGGTGCGAACCTGCCACATGCATGGCAGTTTCGTCGCCAAGGGCAACGTCAAGCCGGTCTTCACGCTGAAAGACGCCCTCAACAATCCCAAGCGGGATCTCAGCCGCATCGTTCTGCCGCCGGCGGCCTACGAGCACGAGCAGGAGAAGATCCACAAGCGCCTGCCCGCCGCCATCGACTTCGTGCGCGACAACAAGCTGAACGAGTGGATGGGCCCGAGCGAAGGGAAGATCGGCATCCTGATGCAGGGCGGGATGTACAACAGCGTCATCCGCGCACTTCAGTATCTCGGACTTTCGGATGCCTACGGAAACACCAAGGTTCCGCTCTACGTCATGAACGTCACCTATCCGGTCATCGACACGGAGGTCGCCGAATTCTGTCGTGACAAGGATGCGGTGCTGATGGTCGAAGAAGGTCAGCCCGAATACCTGGAGCAGGCCATCAATACCGTGCTGCGGCGACGCGACATCAACACGCGGGTTTCCGGCAAGGATGTCCTGCCGATGGGCGGCGACTACACCGCCCAGGTGCTGATGCAGGGGATCGAGACGTTCTTGGCAACCAACAACCCGCACCTTCTCGGCAACCGCCCGCCCCTGCCCGACCCGAAGCCAGTGCTCGCCCTGCCCGAGGTGCAGCGCCTGCAGACCGTCGTACCACCGCGCCCACCCGGCCTGTGCACCGGCTGTCCCGAGCGACCGATCTTCGCCTCCATGAAGCTGGTGGAAGAGGAACTGGGAACGCACCATGTCTCGGCCGACATCGGCTGCCATCTGTTCTCGATCCTGCCGCCCTTCGACCTCGGCGCGACCACGATGGGATTCGGCCTTGGCCCGGCCTCGACCTCGGCCTTCAACGTCAAGGCCGACAAGCGCTCGATCGCGATAATGGGCGACGGCGGCTTCTGGCATAACGGGTTGACCAGTGGCATCGGCAACGCCGTCTTCAACAAGCACGACGGCGTTTTCGTCATCGTCGACAACTACTATTCCTCCGCGACCGGCGGCCAGGACATTCTCTCCTCGCGCGCCCAAAACGCAAATCGGAGCACCAACAACTCCATTGTCGAGGCGCTGCACGGCATCGGCGCCAAATGGGTGCGCCAGATCGACCGGACCTATGACGTCACCAAGATGCGCGACACGTTGAAGGAGGCGCTCACCACCAAGGAGGAAGGTCCGAAGATCATCGTCGCCTCGTCGGAATGCATGCTCAACAAGCAGCGCCGGGTGAAGCCGCAGATCGCCAAGGCCATCAAGGGCGGCCAGCGCGTGGTCAAGGAGCGTTTCGGTGTCGATGAGGATGTGTGCACGGGAGACCATGCTTGCATACGGCTCTCGGGCTGCCCATCGCTGTCGGTCAAACAGTTGGACGACCCGCTGCGCGACGACCCCGTCGCCTCGATCGACAATTCCTGCGTCGCCTGCGGCAATTGCGGGGAGGTGGCGGAGGCTGCCGTGCTCTGTCCCTCCTTCTTCCGCGCCGACGTGATCCACAACCCGACCCGCTGGGACAAGTTCAAGGCGAGCCTGACCATGGCAGTCATCGGGGCCCTGCAAAGGAGGCGCACCATGCGCCGTATCCAGTTCAGCGCGGCCAGCACATGAAAGACGACACAGTCAAGCTGACGCTTCCGGCGGCCGGCCCGGCGACGGAGCGTCCGATCTCCATCGCCATCGTGGCGATGGGCGGGCAGGGCGGTGGTGTGCTCACCGACTGGATTGTGAAACTGGCCGAGAACCAGGGCTGGGTTGCCCAGTCGACATCCGTACCGGGTGTGGCGCAGCGGACCGGGGCCACTATCTACTATGTCGAGATGATGCCGCCGCTCGACGGACGCAGGCCCATCCTTGCCCAGATGCCGACGCCCGGGGATGTCGATGTGGTGCTCGCGTCGGAGTTCATGGAAGCGGGCCGGTCGATCCTGCGAGGAATCGTCACGCCCGACCGGACCACGCTGATCGCCTCCAACCATCGCTCGCTGGCCATCACCGAGAAAATGGCCCCCGGCGAGGGGATTGCCGACAAGTCCGCTGTCTCGCAAGCGATCGGCGTGACGGCACGGCGCGAGATCGTGTTCGACATGGACGCCCTGGCCGTCAGGAACGGCAGCGTCATCTCGGCGGCGATGTTCGGTGCGCTTGCCGGTGCCGATATCCTGCCCTTCGGCCAGGACGATTACCTGACCGTCATCCGCGAAGGCGGCCGAGGCGTGGAAGCGAGCATCCGCACCTTCGAGGCAGCATATACCCGCGCCAACTCGGGCGCGGCGCCTGCGCAGACGGGTGAGCAACCCGAGGGGCCGCCTGCGGAGGCCGCCACTGTCGACCCTCGTTTCCTCCCTTTGCTGACCCGCCTGCGCGAGACCCTGCCGGACGCCGCCCATGCGATGGCCGAAGCTGGCCTGCGCAAGGTCGTCGACTATCAGGACCTCGACTATGGGCGCGAGTATCTCGACCTGCTCGATCGGCTGCACGCCGCCGACGCGGAGGCGGGGGGAGCCGGCGAGGGCCATCTCTTCACGGTGACCGCGGCCAAGTATCTGGCAAATGCCATGGCCTATGACGACGTCATTCGCGTGGCGGACCTGAAGACACGCGCGCAACGGCGAGCGCGCATCGAACGGGAGATGGGCCTGCGGGAGGGTCAGGTGCTCCAGACGACCGAGTTCATGCATCCGCGCATGGAGGAAGTGAACGGCCTCCTGCCCGCCCGGCTCGGTCGCTGGATCGAAGCGCGACCGCGCCTCTTCGCCTGGCTCGACCGGCGGATCAGCAAGGGGCGACGGGTCAGGACCTACACCTTGCGCTGGTTCCTGATGCTCTACCTCGTGAGCAGCCTGCGCTGGCTCCGGCGCCGGTCGTTGCGCCATGAGGTCGAGACGGCGCACCGGGATGCCTGGCTCGCAGCCGCCACCCGCGCACTGGCGAACAATTACCAGCTCGGCGTGGAAGTTCTCCAATGCCGGCGCCTCGTCAAGGGCTACTCCGACACCCATACCCGCGGCCTCTCGAAATTCGACAAGGTCGTGGCCACGATCGCCCTCCTGGAGGGACGCGCGGACGCTGCAGACTGGGCGCGACGCCTGCGAGAAGCCGCGATCCGGGACGCGTCCCAGAAGCAACTGGACGGCACGATAGCAACCATAAAGTCATTCCTATGAACAAGCCCCTCGAAACTCCGGTCGCCTCCCGGCCGATCCCGCTTCTTCTCAAAGACCTCAAAAACGGACTTTGGTCGACCGCAACGAAAATCCGGTTCGGACACTGCGACCCGGCAGGCATCGTCTACACGCCGAAGTTCTTCGACATCTTCAATGTCGTCATCGAGAAGTGGTATGAGCATGCGCTCGGCATCGACTATTACGAAATCATCGGTGCGCGGCGCGTCGGTCTTGGATATGTGAATGCGCATGCGGATTTCTTCGCGCCCTGCCGGATGGGCACGACGCTCGACGTGGCCATCGACGTCGAGCGGGTGGGGACATCCTCTTTCAACCTGTTGCTTCATGCTTTCAACGGAGAGAAAGAGGCCCTGAGAGGACGTTTTACGGTTGTCACGACGAGCCTTGACAACCATCGCCCGACCGCGATCCCGGAAGACCTGCGTGCCGCCTTGCTTATTTATGCAAAATCATGAAGTAAGGGACCGGAATCGCACGTGATGCCGGAGCCGAATTCGGGCGGCATTGAACCGGAACCTCCCGACAGATGCGAGGGTCGCAGTGGGCAAGACTATCAGCGAGGGCAAGGGTCTGGACAGGAGCAGAGTTGAAACACGGATCTGGTTGTCGGTGCTTTCGCTGGAAAGCGAGATTTTCTCGAAATTGAATGGCGCCTTGAGCGCTCAATTCGGCATTTCTGTCGCCAAATTCGAGTTTCTGGCGCAGATCGAGCGCTATCCTGCCGGCATCAGCCTCGGGCAGATCTCAGCCAATCTCAAGGTCACGAGCGGCAACGTTTCCGGGCTGGTCCGGCGCCTGCTTGCGGACGGGCTCATCACCAAGACCATGTCGCAGGAAGATCGACGGTCCTTCATCGTGCACTTCACCCCGAAAGGCAAAGAGCTTTTCGACAGGGCTAATGCCCTTCACGCCGAGACGCTAGCGCGCTGTTTCGCCGAGGTGCCGTTGCCAGAGTTGGAAAAGGCGCTTACGACACTCAGATTGCTGTCTTCAGGCATACAGGGACGCCGAAATGACTAAGGCCGGACGCGCCAGCAAAGACATGTCGGGCGCGAGCACATCGGAGCCTTTCAGCACTGTAGAGGAGTTGCGCAATTACATTCCGTACTTGCTGAACCTGGTGACGAACCGTTGGAATCTCGATCAGAACCGGGATCTCAACGAGCACGGGATTAACAGTACCGTGCTGCGGACCCTTTCCGTTCTCAATATGCACCCGACACTGACCGTCAACGAGATTGCCGCCTATGCCGTTATCGAACAGTCGAATGCCAGCAGGACAATCGATTTGATGGTCGCGGACGGGCTGGTTCAGCGGCAGATTTCGGAGAAGGACCTTCGCCGCCGCGAAATTGTCCTGACCGACAAGGGGCGGAGCCTTCTCCACACGCTTTGGCCGCTCATGGTTTGCAACCATCAACGCCTGATCGCCGGGATTCCGGAGAAAGACCTGAAAACCTGCGTCAACACGCTGAAGACGATGATCCGCAATCTCGGCGAAGCCGCGTCCTGAGCCGGTTCGCGGTCGCCAGTGAGGCGAAGCCGCGTGGTCCCACCACCGGGCTCACCGCCCGGCGGTCAGCGCGATCACCCTGAGCGGACTCCCCGACCCTCCTTCGATCTTGAGCGGGGCGGCGACGATCACCGCCCCGAATGTCGGGAGCTGGTCGAGATTGCGCAGGCATTGCAGGCCGAAGCGGCCGTTGCCG
Organism: Stappia sp. TSB10GB4; assembly: GCF_900185745.1. Taxonomy (NCBI): domain Bacteria; kingdom Pseudomonadati; phylum Pseudomonadota; class Alphaproteobacteria; order Hyphomicrobiales; family Stappiaceae; genus Stappia; species Stappia sp. TSB10GB4. The sequence continues at coordinate 147,096 of NZ_FYAV01000044.1, forward strand.
TGCAGGATCGTATGCGCCGGCAGGGGCGGTTCGAACCCGAACCCCTGGCCGGCATCCGTTCCCACGGTTTCGACGCCGAGACCGATGCAGTCGCGCTCCTTCACTAGAAACGTCACCGCCTCCGCGTCCGGCCCGGGAGAATGCGCGCCGTCGTCCTTGAGATTCAGATAGTCGGGCGTCCCCACCCGCTTGTGCCAATCCGTGCGCAGCAGGATCCAGTGGCGAGCGGGAATGGGACCATGTGTGCGCTCCCAATCCTCCAGGAAGGCGCGCGTCAGCACGAAATCGGCATCGGCCGCCGCCTGACGGGAAATGTCGATGACGACCGCGGGGGCGACGAAGTTTTCCGGCGCGACCGTATCGACGGTACCGTTCGCCACGTCCTTCCCCGAGATCCAATGCGCCGGCGCATCGAAGTGGGTGCCCGTGTGCTCGTTCATCGAGAAATTGTTCCAGTACCAGGCCGGCCCATTCTCGTCATAGCGCGACACGGTTTCCATACGGAACGGCTGGCACTGGCCGAATTCCGGTGGCAGCGCGATGACGGGGAAGTCCGGACTGAGCGTGTTCGTCAGGTCCACCACCTTGATCGACCCGCCGGCGATCGCCCCGACGAGGGACAGCAAAATCTCACCCGAAGCTGCGCTCATGCGATCGGTCCTCCACAGTGCCAGATGACACCCCATCATCGGTCGGCCCGTGCAGGACCGGATCCGCCCCCAAGGCAGATCCCGATGGTTTCCATGGCAATACATAGTCTTATGAATACACTTCCAGTGTCAACCAACGCCCGAGAGCGTCGGCTTTGCCGGCCTGCGAGGCGCCTACACGGGTTTCCGCGCAGCCGGCTCTTCCGCAGTCAGGGAATGATACTTGCGGTCGAACCAGATCAGTGTCTCGGCCGGCGCCGACGAGATCAGCATTCCCACCACCCTCGCATAGAACACCGAATGGCTGCCGATGGCCCGCCGTTCGACGATCCTGCAGTCGAAGGCGACCACGGCATCTTCCAGCACCGGCGCGCCGGTTGCCAGCGTGGACCAGGCCCCCGTTGCGAACCGGTCCTGATCGGTACGCCCGGCAAAGGCATTCGACAGTTCGATGTGGCGGCTGGCGAGCACGTTCACACACAAGTTGCCGTTGCCGTTGAAAACGTCGTGCGAGCGGTTCTTCTGGTTGACGCAGACGAGCAGCGTCGGAGGGCTGTCCGTGATCGAACAGACAGCCGATGCCGTCATGCCATGGCGCCCTTCGGGCCCATCGGAGGTGATCAGGTTGACGGCCGCCCCGAGGCAGCTCATGCCCTGTCGGAAGGTATCGGCATCCGCTTCCATGGTCTCTTCCTTTCGGTGAGGCTGTGCGCCTGCCTGATGTCACCGCATGAAAAGGCCGCAATTGACGTCCCAGCAGGCACCGGTCACGGAGGCCGCCTGAGGGGACGCGAGCAGCAGTATCATCAGCGCGACGAACTCCGGATCGCCCAGCCGGCCGACCGGAATGCCGGCAAGCAGGCTCGGCATCTTCTCGTCCGGAACGAGGGCATGCACCAGCGGTGTATCCATCGGCCCCGGCGCGACGGCATTGACGGTGACACCGAAGGGCGCGAGATCCCGCGCGAAGACCTTGGTCAATGTCAGGATCGCGCCCTTGGAGGCGGCGTAATGCGCACCGGTCGCCGTGCCGCCATTCTGCCCCGCCAGCGAGGCCAGATTGACGATGCGGCCGTAGCCCCTCGACTTGAAATAGCGGCCGAAAACCTGGCTGCCGGCAAAGACGCCGCCGGCATTGATCGCCATCACCTCGTTGAACTCGGCCGGGTCGATCTCCAGCAGCGGCCGGGCTTTGGTCACGGCCGCATTGTTGACCAGAACCTCGACGGTGCCCCAGCGCGCGACCGTCTCGTCCAGCACCTGCTGGAACTCCTGCGGCCGGCGGATGTCCAGCCGCATGGCAACGGCGGTTTCGCCGTCAGGATCCAGTTCGCTCGCCAGCCGGAACGCGGCATCCGCATCGACATCGCTGATGACGACGCGATTGCCCGCAGCATGGAACGTGCGCGCGACCACGGCTCCGAACCCGGCAGCGGCTCCGGTAACGATGGCAACCTGCGGCCGATCAGGAGAAGACATTGCCATAGCGATACCCCGCCGCCCCGCGACGCTCCCTGCAAGATGTGGATCGTGATTCCAGCGCCGTCCGGTCACAGATTGGCGGGCACTTCGAGGGCCCGGCCCATCCGGGCCTCGACACGACAATATTTCCAGAGCCGATAGTCGGTGTCGCCGACCGGGGTCGTGCGGAACAGGTTGCAGGCCTGTCGCACGGTCTCCCGGTCCGGCACGTCGGCCATGATATAGGCGGTCCAGGGGAAGCCGGCCGGCGACGTGCCGACCATGGTTTCGTCATCATCGAGCATGCCGAGGATCGTGACCCCGGGCAGTTCGGAGATCCCCTTCATCATCGAGCCGAACGCCTTCCAGACAGGACCGATCTCGGAGAACGGCAACTCGAAAAAGGTCTGCTGGACGGCAATGCAGAACAGCACGCGGATGGGTTTCTGGTCGGTCATCCTGATTGGTCTCCTTAAGGATAGCCTGGGGGTGTCGACTGGCTGAGCAACGCCGCGCCGGCGGAGGTCCAGGTGCCGGCACCGAGGAAGGCATGCTGCGCCACGGCAGCCGCGTCGATCATGCAACGCGATACGAGATGTCCCTTGCGAAGGGCCTCGGTTCCGGCCATCACGAACGCCATTCGGGTCGCTTCCGCGCCCGCATGCGCCGCCTCGGTGGCGCTCAGACGCAGGCGGACATGGGTGCCGCGATCGAGCTCCCGACCGGCGACGACGTCTTCCCACGCCTCTTCGATCGCGTCGTAGAAGAAGCTGCGCGCGCTACGCAGCCTTGCCTCGGCCTTGCCGAGATCGTTCTGGATATAGGGCCGGGCGCCGATCGGGGGCGCCCCCGTGATCGCCGGCTTCTCGGTTGCCTCGCGATGGATCCAGTCGAGGGCTTCACGCGCGGTTCCAAGCCCGACGACCGCGAGCACCTGCGCTGCCAGCGCCATCGACGGATATCGGAAGATCGGCTCGTCGCGCTGCGCCTTGCCGCCGCGGACGAAGGTCCACTCCTCCGGTACCACCACGCAGTCCGCCACGATGTCGTGGCTGCCGGTCGCAGTCAGGCCAATGGAGTCCCAGGTGTGCTTGATCGAGACCTTCTCGCGCGGCATGACCGCCATGCGCGGGAGACCTGACGAACTGCTTCCCTCGACGCGAATGCCCGCGCCGATCAGCGATGCGCCCATGCAGCCGGAGCAGTAGGGCCAGCGCCCCTGCACCTCGAATCCGCCTTCGACTTCTTCTGCCGGCTGCGGCGGAAAGATCGAGCCGGCAAACACGGTGTCGGGGTCCTTGCCGTAGATCGCCTCGTAGGTCGCAGGCGGCAAGGCTCCCAGATAGACCGCCGACACGCCGAAGCTTGCAACCCATCCGACCGAGGCATCCGCGGCCGAGATCGTCTCGATAAGCCGGCAGAAGGACGCCGGATCCAGCTCGTCGCCGCCAAGCTGCTTGGGAACGAAGGCCCGGTAGACGCCAAGCTTCTGGAGCTTTTCGACCATGTCGCGCGGAACATAGGTCAGCCTCTCGAACTCGTCGCGCCGGGCACGAATTTCACCCAGAACCTCCGAGAGGACAACGGGTCGCGCCACGTCCTTGGCGAGGGGTTTGTTCATCGGATCTCCTCCTGAATTTCGCGTTCCGCGTCGAGGCGGCATGCTGGCCGCCGGCCTGACCCGGCTCGTCGCCATCCTGCGCGTCAAAGCTGCTGCTTCTTGAGATGCCGCATGTCCTGCAGGGCACCCTTGGCCATCAGTTCCTCGACCTGGGCTTTCAACCCGGCGCGCTGGATCTTCTCGGTTGCCGTCAGCGGCAGCGCATCGACGAACGCGATCCAGCCGGGCACCTTGTAGTAGGCCATCCGCTCCAGCCCCCAGCGGACGAGGTCCTCGGGCTCCAGCCCTGGCCGCTCCAGGACGATCAGCGCCGCCACCTCATCGCCGCGCACCGGATCGGGCGTCGCCGTCACTCCGGATTGGCGGATCAGCGGGTGCTCATTGAGGACGGTCTCCACTTCCACCGCGGCGATGTTCTCGCCCGACCGGCGGATGACGTTCTTCTTGCGGTCGACGAAGTGCAGGTCGCCATCGCGGTCGCGCGACACCACATCTCCGGTGTGGAACCACCCGCCTGCCCATGCCTCGTCGGTCGCCTGCGGGTCCTTGAGGTAGTCGCGGAAAAAGCCGAAGCGGGGGTTCGGGCCAGCCCGCCGCACGAGCAGTTCGCCGGGCAGATCGCATTCGACGTCGTTTCCGGCCTCATCGACGATGCGCACCTCCACGTCAGCCGAGGGGCGGCCGAAGCAACTCGTTCCGATCTTGCGCGGCTCGCGATTGGCGCAGATGGCGCCGCCGCTCCCGGTTTCGGTCATGGCCCAGGCCTCGACCAGCGGAAAGCCGAACCGTTCTTCGAACGGACCGTGAAGCTGCTTGTCGACCCCGGCTCCGAAACCGAAGCGAACGCAGTGATCCCGGTCGCGCGGCGAGGCCGGCGCCCCCATCAGCATCGAGGGCATCACCCCCAGATAATGCAGACATGTCGCCCGGGTCTCGCGGACATGATCCCACCAGGTGGTGGGCCGAAAGCGATCGAGCAGGATCAGACAGCCGCCGACAGTCACCATGGCCATCACCGAAACCGCCATGGCGTTCATGTGGTATACGGGGAGCGGGGTAAGCATGCGGTCGCCCTCCCGCAGGGCCATCGTCCCGCCGATATCGCGGTACCAGTCTCCGGAATAGAGAAAGTACTCGTTGGTCAGCACGCAGCCCTTGGGGCGACCGGTGGTGCCGGAGGTATAGAGCAGGGCGCACTCGCTCGCGGCATCGCCCTCACCCTGGTCGCGCGGACCGTCGAAGGGGGCGGGGACCTGTTCACCGGGCGAGAACACCGGGATCGGCCGCCCGCTTGCCACCGAGGCAGACACGACCTCCGCCGAGCGCTCCGGAAGGACGAGCGCGGCCGTCATCTCGGAATGGGCGACGATATACTCGAGTTCGCTCCCGCGAAGATAGGAGTTGATCGGCACCACCGAGACGCCGAGCGCGTTGAGCGCGAACCAGGCCTCCAGAAAATCCGGCCGGTTCTTCAGCAGCAGCCCCACCCGGTGCCCGCGTCCGTAGCCTTGCTGGCGGAAGGCGGCTTTCCACGCTTCCACCCGTTGCAGCATGACCGCATAGCTGACGACGCCCGCCGCGACGCGATCCCCGCCCGCCGGCTCATCCAGAACCTTCAGGAAGGCGGCCTCACCCTTGGCAAGCGCGGTCGCCTGGAAACGCGAGAAGACCGACGCATCCCATGCCAGTTCGGAATGCAGATCCTCGACGCTGCCGTGCCCCTGCGCGCTCATGGTAGCCATTTGCCTCTCTGCAAATATGAGTTAGCATATGTTTAGTCATTTACAATTTTTTGTCAACGGGCGCTCCGCGGCCTGAAGGCATCGCTGGCTCCGTGCTGGCGGGCTGGCGTGCGTTCAGGCCCGGCCGGGCTATCGCCGCAACCGGTAGCCCGCCTTCTCGCGGTCCCACATATCGGGGGTTACGCCCTGCTCGCGCAGGGCGACCTTCCTGATCTTGCCGTTTTCGGTCAGCGGCATCTCGGACAGGAACCGCAGGAAGCGCGGCACCGCGAAATAGGCCAGCCTGTCTTCGCAAAATCGCATGATCTCGACCGGATCGATGACGGCGCCCTGTTTCGGCTGCAGCGCGGCCGCCACCTCGTCTTCCCCAAACTCCGACGGCACCGCAAACACCGCACTCGCCGCCACCAGGGGGTGACCCGAGAGGACCTGTTCCACCTCCCATGAGGAGACATTCTCACCGCGCCGGCGGATGGCGTCCTTGACCCTGTCGATGAAGCGATAGGGACCATCCGGCTCACGCACCACCCGGTCTCCGGTGTGGAACCAGAAATTGCGCCACGCCTCCACGGTCTTGTCCGGCATGTTGAAATAGCCGGTCGCGAAGGAGAAGGGCTCGACCGGGCGCAGCAGCAGTTCGCCGGCCTCCCCGTCAGGCAAAGGCGCGTCGTTGCCATCGACGATACGGGCCTCGGCCCCGTCCATCAGATAGCCCATGCTGCCGGGATGATCGGACGGAACAGGGCTGGCGAAGACGAAATTGGTTTCCGTCGACCCGTAGCCATCCACCAGCGGCACGCCGAAGCGCTCCAGAAAGGTTGCGTGGAAACGCTCGGGAACCCCACCCCCCAGCGCGACGCGGACCTGGTGCTGCCGATCCTCGGGCGCTTCGGGCCGGGACAGCAGGATCGCCGCCATCGCACCGAGCAGATAGGTCACCGTCGCCTGGTTTTCGCGAAGGCTCCTCCAGAAGCCGGACGCGGAGAATTTCGGCTCCAGGACATAGGTGCAGCCGTTGAGCAGGGCCTGGTAGAAGGCATTGAGGGCGTTGGTGTGAAAGATGGGAAGCGTCGTCAACAGGACGTCCCCTTCCTGGATGCCGAGCGCGCGCGCCGAATAGATGCCCCACCAGAACATCTGGGCCTGCGGACAGCACACCCCTTTCGACGGCCCGGTGGTGCCCGACGTGTAGAGGATCGCCACGGTGTCGCCCGGACCGAGGGCTGGTGCAGGCAGCGTCGGGTCGCCGGGATCGTCCACCAGCACAGTCCCGTCCTGGCCCCGCACACCTTCGGCGCCGATGTCCCAGACCATCGCCGGGATCACTTCGTCGGACACCGTCTCCAGAATGGGGCGGTGCACGACCTCGACCACGAGAAGCTTCGGCAGGGCATTGCCGAGCACATGCGCGAGCTGCGCGCCGCGAAAGGCCGTGTTGATCGGCGTCGCCACCGCACCAAGCCACCCGCATCCCAGATAGATCTGCAGAAACTCCGGCCGATTGCCGCAGATGATCGCCACCCGGTCGCCGGCGGTGACGCCGGCGTTCGCAAGCCTCTGCGCCCAGCGCGCGGCCGTCGCCGCCGTCTCGGCATAGGTCCACTGCGTCGGACCCGACTTGAACAGGACCCGGTCCGCATAGCCTTCGGCCTGACGTTGCAGGATTGTCGGCAGCGTCCGGTCCGCCGGCGCGAAGGCCGCCGCGATCCGGGCGTATCTGTCCCCGGCACTGGCGGCGCGGGAGGGCGTTTGGGTCTCGTCCATGTCGGTTCCCGTTTCCAGATTTCAGATCCTGTGCATGTGCGCCGCAGCCAGGCTTTCTCGATGTCTGACTCTCTCCTCTAAGAGCGCATGAGGTTTGGCAGCCAAAGCGCCAGTTCCGGGAAGAACATGAGCAGGAGGACCAGCAGCAGGATGCATGCGATGAACGGAAGGGCCGCAAGTGACACTTGCGCCACGGTGGTGCCTGGAGGGCTGACGCCGACCATCACGAAGAGAAGGAGACCGAAGGGCGGCGTGATCAACCCGAGTTCGAGGCCAAGGAGCAGGACGACCCCGAACCAGACCGGATCGAAGCCGTAAAGCGTCACCAGCGGCATGTAGATCGGCAGCGTCAGCATCATGATCGAGAGCGGATCCATGAACATCCCCAGCACGATCAGGACCAGGAACATTGCCGCCAGCATCACATAGGGGGCGAGATCCATGCTGGTGGCATTGGCAATCAGCCCCGCCGAAGCGCCCGAGAAGGCCAGCACCTGCGAGAAGGTCGTCGAGCCGACAATGATCACCAGCATCATGACCGAGACCGCTATCGTGCCCCGCAACGACTTGAGGACCGAGTCCCAGGCCAGTTGACGGTAGAGCGCCGCCAGCACGACAACGGACAAGGTGCCGAACGCGGCCGACTCCGTCGGGGTGGCCCACCCGAGCAGGATCATGCCGATCACCGCGAAGACGACCAGCCCCATCGGCGCCACGTCGCGCAGCAGCGCCTTGAGGATTTCGCCGACAGGTGCGCGTTCCGCGACATAGCCCGGCGCTGCCTCTGGATCGATGGCGATCAGGAACCGGATCATGGCGACGATCATGACGGCCAGCAGCAACCCCGGGATCAGGCCGGCGATCAGCAGCGCGCCGACATCGATACGGGCGAGGGACCCCAGCAGGACGGCCAGCGAGGAGGGAGGGATGATCATCGCCAGCCCGCCGACGGCCATGATCGGTCCGATGATGATGTACCGCTTGTAGCCGCGCTTGATCATCTCCGGCATCAGCGAGGTGCCGAGCATCGCCGCGTTGGCCATAGACGATCCGGAAAGGGTGGCAAAAACCGTGCCGCCGCCCACCGAGAGGTAGCACAGCCGCCCGCGGATGCCGCCGAAGCACTTGTCGAAAGCATCGAAGACGCGCAGGGCCAGCCCGGTATGGAACAGCAACTCGCCCATCAACACGAACAGGGGCACCGGAACCAGGGTGAAATTCGTGACGGCGGATGTCGAGTTGGCGATCAGTTGGTCGATTCCGACCAGCCCGCCCATGAAGACGACGACGCCGACGACGTTGATCGCAAGGAAAGCCACGGCCACCGGCACGCCCAAGAGCATCAGCGCGACCAGCCCGCCCATCAGGAGAAAAGCAGCTTCGTACCAGGGCATCATGTCAATGAGCCCCCGATGCGCCGGTGAACGTCTCTCCGCGCAGCAGCAGACGGAGAAACTCCAGTGCCATCAGGCAGAAGCCGCCGGCCAGCATCGCGTAGAGGACCCAGCTCGGAATATTGATCGACCTGACATCCACCGTCCCGGAGGCGAACGTCTCCATGGTCAGCAGGCTCGCTCTCCAGGACAGGGTGGACAGCACGGCGATCGACAACAGCAGCCCTGCCCTGGCAACGATCCGGCGCGGGCGCTCGGGCAGCAACGCCACGAAAGACGTGATTGCGACATGGCCATTCGTTCGCACCAGCCAGGGGGCCCCGGCCATGGTCACGAACAGCAGCGCATATTCCACGACCGCGCTGGTCCAGCGCATCGGCGAGAAACCGAGGTTGCGCAGCATCACGTCGACAATGATGGAGCCGGTGACGAAGACCAGGGTGATGCCGGCGAGTGTCGCCAGCCCGACGATCAGCCAATCATAGACGTGACGGATATGCATCTGGTCCTCGTTGAGAAACCCGGAAAGGATATGGAAGCTAGGGTGACACGGGCGCTGGCCGGGGCGCGTCCCCCGGCCGCGTCGGCTCATCAGCGGTCGTACAACTTGGCGCGGAGGGCTTCGTAATACGTGCTTCCCGAGGCTTCCAACTGCGCCCAAATCGAGCCGTAGGCCGAGTCGAGATACCGCCGCGCCCCCTCGCCTTCCAGGGTGATGGTCTTGACCCCGTCTGCGGTTTCCAACTCGTGCTTGATCCGGTCGGAAAGGACCTGGACATCGCGATGGGACTTCTGCTCGTATTCGAGAGCGACCTCGCTGAGGAGTTGCCGCGCCTCCTCGCTGAGACCTGCCCACTTGGTCGGGTTCATGACGATCACGAGATCGGTCTGGAAGAAGCCGGGATCGATCCGGTATTTGAGAAACCGCTCCCAGGAGAAGCCTTTCACGGCCGGCATCGAGTATCCCAGAGCATCGAATGTGCGGCGCTCCAGACCGGTGTAGATGTCCGGCACGGGAACGACGATCGGGACCGCGCCCCGATCCTCGAAGAAGGCGTTGAAGAGCGGCCCGGAGCGGATCCGCAGTCCGGACAAGTCGACGCCGCCGTCGTCGGTGCGCTTCGGCTCCTCGACAAGGAACAGGTGGAAGTTGGCTGCCGGGGCCAGCCTGCCGAGGAGCTCCACGCCCAGCCGCTCCTGGAAGATGCCCTGCAGGAGCTCGAAGCCGCCGTTGTCACGGGCTGTCTGCGGCGACACCGTGGCGCCGACCAGCGCTCCGGCTTCCGGGACGGTGCCCATGCTGTAGCTCGCAGGGGCATAGGTCATGTCGACCGCGCCGCGGCGTACGGCATCGAACTGCTGCATTGCCGGAATGACTTCCGGACCTCCGACGAATTCGATCTGGACGATGCCCTTGCCCCGTTCGTTCACCAGATCGATGAACTCCCGGTAGGCCTCGGTCGTGTTTTCCGAGGGCGGGAATACCGCGATCGCTCGCAATTGCTGCTCGGCATGGGCATTCACGCCGGAAAGGACCATCATCGTGGCAGGCACGACGGCAAGCGCCTTGCCGAACCCTGAGCCGAGATGGGAGAGAATGGCTTCAAGACACGTCTTCATTCGAGTTCCTCCTGCTTGCACCTGAGTGATGCGGCCGGCCCTATGGCCGCCGCCCCCTATGGCCGGCCCGCCTGTGGCGGGCGTCACCCGGTCTGGCTATTGGAGCTTCTCTGGCCGGAAATACGTGGCCCGCAGCGCATCGTGGAATTCCGAGCCCGACGCCTTCAGACGGTCCCATGTGGCGCCATATGCGGCATCCAGGAACTTCTGCCGCGCCTCGCCCTCGAGGGTCACCTTCCGGATGCCGAGTTCAGCCGCCCGCCGATCGACGTCGGTGATGGCCGCCGCCACGTTCTCGTTCGACGTCTTTTCGTATTCGATCGACGTTTCCTCGATGATCTGCCGGGCTTCCGGAGACAGCTTCTCCCACTTGTCGGGGTTCATCAGAACGACGAGGTCGGTCTGCAGAAAACCGGGCTCGATCTGGTACTTGAGGTAGTTTTCCCAGGAGAAATCGAGAACGGCGGTGGCCGCAGCGCCCAGCCCCTCGAACGTGTTGCGTTCCAGTCCGGTATAGACATCGGCGATCGGCACGGAGATCGGGACCGCGCCGAGGGACTCGAAGAAGGCGCGGTAAACCGGCATCGAGCGGAGGCGATAGCCGGCAAGGTCGACACCGCCGTCCTCGGTTCGCGCCGGCTCCTGGGTGACATAGATGCGGAACTCGACCCCGCTCTTCAGGAGCGCGAGGAACTCGACGCCGAGTCGCTTCCTGAACGCATCCCGCATGACGTCGAAGCCGCCATTGTCGCGAGCCTCCGCCGCCGTAATCGTCGAGCCGACGAAAGCATCGGCTTCGGGCATGGCCCCCAGATTGTGGGTGGCCGGGCCATATCGCATGTCAACGATGCCCCTTCGGACAGCATCCGCCTGCTGGTCCTGCGGGATGACCTCGGGACCGCCGACGACCTCGATCTCAACGATGCCCTTGCCGCGCTCGTTGATGAGCTTGATGTACTCGAAGAAATCGACATTGTCTGAAATCTGTAGCGGAAGAGCGACGATCGCCCGGATCTTGTCGGCGGCCATCGCGCTTGTCAGCGCCCCCGATCCAAAGACACCGGCAAGTGCTGTCACTCCCAGCAGCATGCAGGAAAACCGACTGTTCCTCATCACCTAGCTCCCCCTGGTTCCTCGAGCTTCGCGGCCGGGCATCTATCTGTTTTCCCTTGCCGCGCATTGACAGTAAGGCGCAATATGATTTATATGTCAATCTATGTTGATGCATAATTTTATGGCTACCGATCGCAGCGGGAGGGCAGGCGTGCACCACGGTTTGGAGCGAGGTCGGCACGGGACGTCACCCCGGCTCGCGAGCGGCGAACGGCCGCAAAGAGGCGCCTTGCTGGCGAGCGGAGGCTAGATGCGCATTTTCTGGCAGAGCTTCGTCGACGAGGCGGTCGGTGCGTCCTACCTGGACACGCTTCGAACCTTTCTCAACGACATCGCGGCGCCCGGCACGCGGGTCGACGTCTTCGGCTTGTCCCCTCCCGACCGAGATTTCGGCCGCCTGTCGGAGTTTCGTTGCGCCATACAGGCCGTGGACGCCGGCCTCGGCGCGGAAGCCGACGGCTTCGATGCTTATGTCATGGGACATTTCCAGGACCCTGGCCTCTACGAGCTCCGATCGGCCCTGAGGATCCCGGTGGTCGGGGTCGGCGAAGCCACGCTCCTGGCTGCATCGCAGCTTGGCCGGCGCCTGGGGCTGGTGACGCTGGATCCGGCATTCGAGGTCTGGCATCTCGAACAGGCGGAACGATACGGCCTTGCGGGCCGGATCCAGCACGTTGCGGGCCTGGGGTGCCGACCGGAGGATTTCGACCGTTGCTTCGCCGGCGACGACCTTGCCAGGGAGCGGCTGCTGGCGCAGTTCTCCGCCTGCGCCCGGACGATGGTGGAGCGCGGCGCCGATGTGATCGTGCCCGCCGGCGTGCTGCCCGGCCTGCTGGTCGGGGGTGAACGCAATTTCAAGATCGGCCACGCACCCGTTCTCAACTGCGCGGCGGTGGCCCTCAAATCGGCGGAGATGTGGGGGCAGCTCCGGGCGCACAGCGGCATCGAGCCGAGCCGTGGACCGAGCTTCAGCCTTGCCGGCGACCGCGCCAGGCACGACTTCCGCCAACTTGTCGCGCAAGGTACGCCTGCCCGTTCCCTTCGAGAGGATTCCCAGAAATGACGCCCGGGAAGATCGTTTATGCCACCGAGGCCACGGCCAGCGGAGGGCGCGATGGTCGTGCCGCCAGCAGCGACGGGCGTCTTGATGTCTCCCTCTCCATACCCGCAGAGTTCGGCGGACCAGGCGGCGCCGGCACCAATCCGGAACAGCTCTTTGCTGCCGGCTATGCCGCCTGCTTCCTCAGCGCGATCAAACTCGTCGGACGGCTCGACAAGGTCGCGGTCCCGGCCGATGCGGCCGTGACGGCAAAGGTGGGGGTCGGCGCCGTCGATGGCGGCTACATGTTCGCTGTCGAACTCGTGGTCGCGATGCCGGGTGTTGGCCATGACACCGCGGCAAGGCTGGTGACCGGCGCGCATGAGCGTTGCCCCTTCTCGAAAGCAACGCGCGGAAACATCGACGTCGTCCTGACGATCGCCAACGGGTAACCTGCTGCAATGCCCAAACCCGCTTCCCCCAGAACGCCCTATGACGGAGTGGTGATCGCCGCGCCGGTGACGATCCCCTATGAGCGCTATTCGATAGAAAGCGCACATTGGTGGATAGCCCGCGCTCTGCGTGCCTTGGCCGAAACCTCCGGCATTTCCGCGCGCGAGTTCGACGGCTTCTGCCTGTCGAGCTTCACCGTCGGCCCGGACACCGCCATCGGCCTGACCCAGCATCTCGGTCTCAGCGTGCGCTGGCTCGACCACATACCGCTTGGCGGGGCGAGCGCCATCGCGGCGCTGCGCCGAGCGGCCCGCGCGGTGCAGGCGCGCGATTGCGACGTGGTCGCCTGTGTCGGCGGCGATACCAACCACGTGGACTCGTTCCGTCGCACCTTGGAGCACTTCTCTCGCTTCTCGCAGGACGCCGTCTATCCCTATGGCGCCGGCGGGGCCAACGCGAGCTTCGCGCTGATCGCCCGCCATTACATGAACCGCTTCGGTGTCCGCCGCGAGGATCTCGGGCGCATCGCCGTGGCGCAGCGCGCCAATGCCCTGCGCAACCCGAATGCCTTGATGAAGACACCGCTGACCCTGGAGCAGTACATGGCGGCCCGGCCCATTGCCGATCCGATCCATCTCTACGACTGCGTCATGCCCTGTGCCGGCGCGGAAGCCTTTCTGGTCATGCGCGAGGAAACCGCAGCATCCGTCGGCGTGAAGCGCGCGCGCATCCTCGGCTCCATCGAACGGCACAATGCCCGTCTCGACGACATGGTCCAGAACCATGGCGGCTGGGTCGCCGACATCGACGACCTCTATGCGATGGCCGGCGTTGGGCCGGATCGCATGGACTTCGTGCAGACATATGACGACTATCCGGTCATCGTGATGATGCAACTGGAAGACCTCGGATTCTGCAGGAAGGGGGAGGGCGCCGCTTTCGTGCAGCAACACGATCTGACCATCGACGGCACGTTTCCGCACAACACCTCCGGCGGCCAGCTCTCGGCCGGGCAAGCCGGCGCGGCCGGCGCCTATCTCGGGGTCACCGAAGCGGTGCGCCAGGTGCTCGGCACCGCCGGACCGACACAGGTGCCGGGTGCGCGGGTTGGCCTCGCATCCGGTTTTGGCATGATAAACTACGATCGCGGCCTCTCCTCCGGGGCGGTGATCCTTGCGGGAGAGTCGTGATGGTGGAACCGTTGCAGAAACCCGCGCGCAGGACCCCTTTGCAGCGCACGAGACGCCAGGCACTCCCCCCGGTCATCCGCAGCCGGTCCGGGATGCTGCTGACCAAGGCCGCTGCCGAAGGACGTTTCGCCCTGCAGCGCTGCCGGGACTGTGGCACGTTCTGTTACCCCGCCCACGACGCCTGTCCCGTCTGCCTGTCGGTCGAGCTTGCGCTGGAGGACGCCCCGACGGGCGGTCTCGTCGTTTCCGAGACGACGGTGCGCGTCCCTGCCGATGTCTATTTCAGGGAACGCGCGCCCTGGCGCGTCGCCCTGGTCAAGCTCGACTGCGGTCCCGTCGTGTTGGCGCACCTTCATACCGGTTGCGGGGAAGGACACCGGGTGACGATGTCCCTGCAACTGGACAAGGCGGGCCTTGCCGCCGCATTCGCAAGGCCGGCCAACGCTTCCCCCGACGCGGCGGACGACCCGCAATGGCGGGAGATGACGGCTTCCCCGAAATTTCGCCGCGCGCTGGTGACGGACGGACGCACCGCGGTTGGCCAGGCGACCGCGGCGGCCCTGGCGGCCGCGGGAGCGACGGTGCATGTTGGCATCGCGGAGCCATGGAAGCCCTTCGATGGCGAGGCGTTGCCGCAATCCTGCGAGATCGTCCCGCTTGACGTGACCGACGAACGATCTGTGCGGGATCTCGCCGCCGATATCGGCGGCAAGGTCGACATTCTTGTCAACACCGCCGAATATGCCCGCCCCGGCGGTCTCCTCGACCGGCGCGGCACCGGAACGATCCGCAGCGAGATCGAGCACAACTATCTGGGCCTCGTGCATCTGGCGCAGACCTTCGGTCCAGCGATGCGCGGCAGGGGGGCGGACGGTGTCGACAGTGCCGTCGCATGGGTAAACCTGTTCTCCGTCTACGCTCTCGCCAACTGGCCCGCCTACGGCACCTTCAGCGCGGTGGAAGCCGCCTGCCTGTCGTTGTCGCACTGCCTGCGCGCGGAGCTGCGACCCGGCGGGATCCGCGTCATCAACCTCTTCACGGGGCCGCTCGACACCGAATGGTTCCAGACCGTGCCGCCGCCCAAGGTCGCACCGCAGACCCTCGCCAAGGCGATCGTGTCGGCCCTGGACAGGGGCATCGAGGATGTGTTCGTCGGGGACGTTGCGGAGGATGTCCGGCGCAGGTTGCAGGCCAACCCCAAGGCACTGGAACACGAGTTGGCGCGTCAGGGCAACGGACAGGCAGGACAATGACCGATTTCACGCCACACGACATTGCGGCGGCCATCGCAGCGGGATCGCTGCGCCTCGTCGATCTCACCTTCACGCTGTCGCCGGAGTTTCCGGTGATCGTGCTGCCGCCCGAGTTCGGACAGGCCTCTCCCTTGCGCATCCAGCAGATATCCCGCTACGACGCGGACGGGCCGGGATGGTACTGGAACAACATTACCTTGAGCGAGCATACCGGGACCCATTTCGATGCGCCGATCCACTGGCACACGGGCAGGACCCTGCCAAACAATGCCGTCGATACGCTTCCCGTGGAGCACATGATCGCGCCGGCCTGCGTCATCGACTGCTCGCGCGAGGCGGCGGCCGACCCGGACTTCCTGCTGACGCGAGCAGCCGTGGAGGCCTGGGAGCGGGTTCACGGCCAGGTCGCCAGGGGAAGCTGGGTACTGCTGCGCACTGACTGGTCCAAGCGCAGCGCGAAAGACTATGCCAATCTGAGAGCGGATGGTGCGCATACGCCAGGGCCCGACCCGCAGGTCATGCAATGGCTGGTGGAGGAGCGCGGCATCCTCGGCTTCGGCACCGAGACCATCGGCACCGATGCCGGCCAGGCCGCGCATTTCAATCCGCCCCATCCGGCGCACCACTTCCTGCACGGTGCCGGTCGATACGGGTTGCAATGCCTGCGCAACCTCGATCAGTTGCCGCCAACCGGCGCGACCCTGATCACTGCGCCACTCAAGATCCTGAACGGGTCGGGCAGCCCGCTGCGCGTGCTCGCTCTCGTCAGTGGGGAAAGGTCGAACGGCTGACACTCTGACGTGCCTTGGCGGTCGGTCGCGGCCGCACATCACAAGCCCTTGGTCGTGAAGGTCCTGCCGCGACTGCGCCTGCTCCAGGCACGCGGAGCAAAAGCTGAAGCCGCAGGCTCATGGCAAGGTCACGCCCTCGATGCCGTGCCGCTTCGCCGCCTCGGCGACGCGGCCGCTCGCGCGCATCTCGTCAATGAACTGGCGAACGAATTCCGCCGCGTTCGGGCGCCCCGCCACAACGCCCATGGCCTGCCTGATCTCCATGAAAGGAGGCTCAAGCAGCCGGTGCCCGGGAGTGGACGCTGCATGCTGCTCCATGGCCTGTCTCACACCGGCCAAGCCGTCGATCGAACCGTCCGCCAGCGCCTCGGCCGCCTCGGTGAAGTCCTGGAATGCAACGATCTGCGCGCCCTTAGCGATGCGCGCCAGGTGCAGCGCATAGGCACTGCCCCGCACCGCGCCGATCCGTAGTCCCAGCCGGTCGACGTCCGCCGCCGTTGCCGCGACCGACCCGTCTGGAACGAGGTAGCACCCTTCGATCACGACATAAGGCGCGCTGAAGGCGATTTGCTCCGCCCGCTGGGGATCGACGGCCAGAAAGCACACGTCCCAGATATCGGCACCAGCGTTGTCCGTCACGTCGCCCGCGCGCGGAAAATGGACGAATTCGACGTCGAGGCCGAGCCGACCGGCCAATGCGCGCGCAAGGTCAACCGTAATCCCGCGCGCCTCCCCATCCGCACCGCCGCGCTGCACCAGGACGACGTTGCCATGGTTGAGCGCGACGCGCAGGCGACCTTTTGGCGCGATTTCGCGGGCTATGGCGGCTGTGGCAGCGGTCTCGGTCATGAGCAAAGGCCCCGTGCGGATTGGGTTTGTGTCAGCAGGAGCCATGCGCCATCGGAATGGCTGTTGACTCGAACATTCTATTTGTACATTTGTATAAGAAATTTGGTCAAGAAGTCAGATTGAAGATGCGACAGGGAAACATCCGAGAGGCGCTGCTGGAAGCTGCGGTGAAGCTGTTCTCCCGCAATGGCTACAACGCCGTTTCCATGCGGGAGATTGCCAAGGCCGCCGGCGTGAACGTGGGAAGCCTCACCTATCATTTCGGCTCCAAGGCGAATCTCCTGCGCGAGATTTACGATCGCCACACCGCGCCGATGAACCGCCGCCGCCTGGAACTGCTCGGAGAAGCAAGGCGCGTCCAGAATCCGGACGAACGCCTGATGGCGATCCTCAGGGCCTACATCGTGCCGGCCTATTCCTCGTCCTCCGATCACGACGGCGGAGGAGCCGAGTTCACCCGCATGCGCGCCGTCCTGTCCGCCGAAGGCAATGAGGATGCGCGCGCAATCATCGCCAACGCCTTCGATGCGATGAGCCGGACCTTTCTGGAGGCGATCGGCGAATGCGTGCCGGGTGCGTCGCACGAGGGGCTCGTCTGGCGCAGCCAGTTCCTGCTCGGCGGCCTCTACTACGCCCTCATCAATCCGGAGCGCGTGACTCGGCTTTCCGACGGAGAGGTCGACGGCAGCGACCACGAGGCGGCGATCAATCAACTCGTCGGCGCAAGCTATGCGAGCTTCCGGGGCCTGGCTGAGGAGACGCGTCAGGCGACCGAATAAGAACATCACACAGCAAGGGAGGGTTTCATGGATTTTCTCAAGACAGTGCTTGCGGCGGGACTTGCCGCTGCAATTGCCGGTCCGGCGGTGGCGCAAGAACGCATCTCCATCGGCACCGGAGGCACCGGCGGGCTCTTCTACGTGATCGGAGCCGGCGTGGCGGATCTGCTCAACCAGAACATGACAGGCACCACCGCGCGCGCCGAGGTTACCGGCGCATCGGTGGAAAACATCCGCCGGGTCGCCGCCGGCCAGATGACGTTCGGCTTCTCCTCGTCCTCCACGCTCTACGAAGCCTCCGTCGGCGAAGGCCCCTTCGAGCAGGCGCTGCCGGTCTCCGCCATGGCCTATCTCTATCCGGCGGTTCTGCAGATCGCGACCACCGCAGGGTCCGGCATCGCAACGATCGAAGGCCTTGCCGGCAAGCGGATCAATCTCGGCCCTCCCGGATCAAATGCCGCCGTTCTCGCCCAGCGCATCCTGGAAGCCTACGGCGTCTTCGACGCGGGCACCGCACAGTTCCTTTCCTACACCGAAGGCACCAGCGCCCTCCTGAACGGCACGCTCGATGCCACGGTGGTGCTCGCCGGGGCCCCGACCGCGGCTCTCATCGATCTCGCCGCCCAGCGTGACATGCGGCTGATCTCCGTGGAAACCGAGAGGCTGGCAGATCTTGTCGCACGCTACCCTTTCTACCAGCCCTATGAGATCCCCGCCGGCACCTATAGCGGCCAGGACGCGCCGGTGATCGCCATCAACGACCCCGCGACCCTCTTCACCAGCGAGAGCGTGCCGGAAGAGACGATCTACAGCATCACGAAGGCGGTCTTCGATCATCTCGACACCCTGGCGCAGGTGCACCCGCAGGCGGCCGCCATCGCGCTTGAAACGGCGCCGAACACGCCGATCCCGCTTCACCCGGGCGCGCAGCGCTACTTCGATGAACGCCGCTAGTCCCGGCCGGTTTTATCCTGCGATGGCCGACATGATGAGCAAGCTCCGGGTGCCGTGGTATCTGACCGGCAAGCGGGAAGCGGGAATGGTCTCGATCGTCTACACGCTGCTTGCGCTGGCGGTCACCGGCCTTGTCGTCTATGGCGCCTATTTCGGCGGCATAACGGCACTGCTCCTGCGCTCCCTGTTCTTTTCGGGTGTGGCGGCGGCGGGACTTGCCGGGGCGGCGCTGCGCATGCGCCCCGGCTATCGCCGCATCGCATGCTATGTGCTGGCGGCCGGGGCCCTCCTGCCGGGCCCCTATCTCTGGCATTCCTATCTGGACATCATCATGCGCGGGGCGATCGCGACCCGCACGGACGAGATCATCTTTCTCACGCTGCTTCTCGTCGTGATCGTCCTCGTGCGCCTCACCCTCGGTCGGGCACTGGTGGTGCTGTCCGCCGTCTCCCTTGCCTATGCCTATTTCGGGTATCTCATTCCCGGCAAATACGGCCATGGCGGCTATGACATCTCGCGCCTCGCCTCCACGCTGTTCCTGTCCACCGAAGGCGTCTTCGGCGTGCCCATGGGTGTGGCGGTGGAATACATCTTCCTGTTCGCACTGCTCGGCACGCTGTTGATGAAGATGGGCACCGGCGAGGTATTCGTCGACATCGCGCGTGGCGTGACCGGGCGCGTGCAGGGCGGCCCCGGTCTGTCTGCCGCACTCTCGAGCGCGATGCTCGGCACCATCAACGGCAGCGCGGTGGCCAATGTGGTCACCACCGGCACCTTCACCATCCCGCTCATGAAGCGCGTCGGCTATTCGCCGACGCTCGCCGGCGCGATCGAGGCGGCCGCCTCATCGGCGGGACAGATCCTGCCGCCGATCATGGGAGCGGCGGCCTTCCTCATGGCCGAAATGATCGGCGTGCCCTACCAGCAGATCGCCCTTGCAGCGCTGGTGCCGGGCCTGCTCTACGTTCTCGCTCTCCTGATCGCGGTCCGGCTGGAAGCCGGCCGGCTGGGGCTGGAGCGCGACACGTCCGGCGGGTGGCGGTTTCTGTGGGAGACGCTGGCGCGGCGCGGATATCTCCTCCTGCCGCTGATCGCTCTCGTCGTGTTGCTCATGCGCGGCATGACGCCCACCCAGGCGGCCGTCCACTGCCTTGCCTTCGCCCTTTTGATCAGCCCGTGGCGCAAGGAGACACGGATGGGGCCGCTGGACCTCGCCCTGGTCTGCCGCAACACGCTGACCGCAACCCTCCCCATCGTTGCGGCGGTCGCCGCCGCAGGCGTGGTCATCGGGGTGCTCAACCTGACCGGAATGGGCCTGATGCTCTCAAGCCTCATCGTCGAGTTGGGCGGGGCGAATCTGTGGGCGATCCTGCTGCTGACAGCGCTTGCCTCCTTCGTGCTCGGCATGGGCCTGCCCACATCGGCGGCCTATCTGCTTCTGGCTGTCCTCGTGGCACCCGCGCTCACGCGGCTCGGACTGCCGCCGATCGTGGCGCATATGTTCATCTTCTATTTCGGGCTGGTCTCGGCAATCACACCGCCAGTGGCGCTTGCGGCCTATGCGGCGGCAAGCATCGCCGGCGCCGACGCGAATGCCACAGCGGTGGAATCCATGCGCCTCGGCTTCGTGAAGCTGCTGGTGCCCTTTGCTTTCGTGACCATGCCCGGCCTCCTGATGACCGGCACCGGCATGCAAATCGCCATTTCGATCGTGCTCGCCACCCTCGCAATCGCCGGCCTCTCGGTGGCGTTCGCGGGCTGGCTCGTGCGGCCCCTGAGCGGGCTCGAAAGGATCGCTTTCGCCGCAGGTGCCCTTCTGGTCGCATGGCCGACGGCAGTCGACGCCACCGACGCGCTCACCCTGGCCGCTCGCGCGGTCGGGCTCGCGGTGCTCGTCGGCGCCGTCTTCAGGAGCGCAAACACCGCGGCCAGGCCCGACCCTCGGCTTCCCCGCAACCAGAGACCATAAATGACTGCTTTGCCGTTTCACCAAAATCCGAAGAAGCCCGAAATCGTGCTGCCCGCCGGGAGCTGCGACGCCCATTGCCACGTGTTCGGCCCGGCGGCCCGCTTCCCGTTTGCCCCGTCGCGGACCTACACTCCCATCGACGCGCCGAAGGAGACGCTTTTCGCCCTCCATCGACATCTCGGGATCGAGCGGTCGGTGCTGGTGCAAGCGAGTTGCCATGGCACCGACAACCGCGCGATGCTGGACGCCATCGCCGCGGCCGGCGGCCGCTATCGCGGCGTCGCGATGGTCGAGCGTGACGTTACGGAGGAAGACCTGCAGGAACTGCACGAGGGCGGCGTGAGGGGCGTTCGCTTCAACTTCGTGGCTCATCTCGGCGCTCCCGCCGATCTTGCCGCGATCCGGGCGATCGTCGCCAAGGTCGTCCCGCTCGGCTGGCATGCTGTCGTCCATTTCGACGCGCACAGACTGAAAGAACTGGCGCCGTTCCTGAAGACGCTCGACCTGCCGATGGTCGTGGATCACATGGGACGGATCGACGCCAGCGCGGGTGTCGACCAGCCTGCCTTCCGGCTTCTCCTCGACCTGATGGAAGACGAACGCTTCTGGGTGAAGGTTTGCGGCTCCGAGCGCGTCTCGCGCACCGGACCGCCCTTCCACGACGCGGCACGATACGGGCAGCTTCTGGTGGAGAGCTTTCCCGCCCGCGTTCTCTGGGGCACGGACTGGCCGCACCCCAACATCAAGAAGGACATGCCGGACGACGGCGCGCTGGTCGATCTTCTGCAGATCATCGCGCCAAAACCCGCGCAGCTTCAGGCGCTTCTGGTGGACAATCCGACGCGGCTGTACTGGTCCTGACGGCTGCAAGACCCGCGAGGAGGCAAAAAGCGGGAGAAGACGGAAAGCACCGCCGCGTCCGTCCTCTCCCTCTCCAGTAGGTCAGCGTGGAAAGACCCGGCCGTCGAACAGCTTGCGCGCGGTGCGCACGAAGGCCGCCTCGCGGATCTCACCGCTGGTCTCGTCCATGGCGGCGACGATCTCCAACTGTCCGGTCGGGTGCTCCACGCGCAACGCCTTGCGGTCTCCTTCGGGGATCGAGGCCAGGGCGTGTGCCGGCGAACCCGGCAGGAGGCAGGCGGTCGCCACGCTGAGCGCGCCGAACACGCCGATCGAGGCATGGCAGCGGTGGGGGATGAAGGTCCGCGTCATGATCGTACCGCCGTTGCTCGGCCGGGCGACCATCGTCATCTTCGGCACGCTTTTCTCGGCAACGTCGCCGAGGTTCATCAGCGGGCCGGCGGCAAGGCGGATACGCTCCAGACGGGCGCGCAGATCCGCGTTCGCCTCCAGCTCTTCGCGCGTCTCGTAGCCGCTGATGCCCAGATGCTCGGCCCTGAGGACGACAACGGGCATGCCGTTGTCGATCAAGGTGCAGGCTATGCCCTCGATCTCGTCGCAGGCGCGGCCGGTGGGCAGGAGTGCGCCGCAGGTGGAGCCGGCCGCATCGGCGAAGCTCAGGAGCACGGGCGCCGCTTCGCCGGGCACGCCGTCGATCGCCGCCGCGCCCCGATAGGTCGGTCTCCCGCCAGGGGTGGGGATGGTGGCGCGCGCCGTCTGACCGGTGTTCTCCATGAAGACGGTGACGGTCGTCTCCCCGTCCGCGCCCCGGACCAGCCCCCGCTCCACCGCGAAGGCGGCCACGCCGGCAAGGATGTTGCCGCAATTCTGGCCGGAACTGACCAGTGGCTGGTCGACGAAGACCTGCAGGAACAGGTAGTCGACATCGATACCCGGCCGTTTGGACGGCTGGATCACGGCCACCTTGCTGGTGAGCGGGTCCGCCCCGCCGATGCCGTCGATCTGGCGCGCATCCGGCGAGCCCATGATCGACAGGAGCAGTCGGTCACGCTCCTCGCCATCCTCCGGCAGATCCCGGGCGAGAAAATAGGCGCCTTTCGACGTGCCGCCGCGCATCATCATACAGGCAATACCGTCATCCATCACTCATCTCCATACAGGCATCAGGGTAGAGGCAGGCCGAGCAGTCCGCCGAAACCCAAAGCGGCAAGAGCCCAGGCCCCGAGACCGGCGGCCCCCGCCCGCAGAATTGCGGCGGTTCCATCGATGAGCACGACGCCCAGCGCGACGGCGGCCGCCAGAGCCACCGCGAGGCCTGTATGGGGCGCGGCCAGGATCACGCCGGCGAACAGCAGGGCGAAGATCAGCGGCCTGATGGACAGCGCGCCGTCGATGCCGCCCTCGCGGCCGAGAAGCGCCGCGGCGGCATAGGTAACGGCAAGCGCCATGCCGACTGCGGCGATGCCGACGGGCAGTTCCGCCGGCCCGACATCCCCGCGCGAAGCGCTGGCCGGCAGCGACAGTGCGCTGACGAGAAAGAACCCGTTCCAGCCGAGGAAGCCCACGGCGGCAAGGAAATGAAACCAGCGCGTCATGACCGTTCTCCGTGGCCGGGGTCGAATGACGGGCGACGGCGCGGACGCCGCCGCCCGCATCCGTTACTGGGTGATACCTGCGGCCTTCAGGAATGCCGCCTGGCTGTCAAGCTGCCTGCCGACATTGGCGGTGAACTCGTCCTCCTGCCAATCCGGGCTTTCCTGTTTCTGGTCCGCCTGGAACGTCTGCCATTCGGGAGACGCGGTGACCTTGTCGATGGCCTTCTGGATGGCGTTCACCGCCTCGTCCGGCGTGCCTGCCTTCACGGCGATCCCGCGCCATATCTCGTCCACGAGGTCATAGCCCTGTTCCTTGAACGTGGGCGTATCAGGGAAATAATCCGAGCGCTCTTCGGTGGAGATGCCAAGGAGCCTGATCTGGCCGGCCTCGACCTGTGCCAGTCCGCTGGACGGCGTCATCATCGCCGCATCGATATGACCGCCCATCAGCGCCAGGGCCACCTTGCCCGACGCATCATGCGGTATCCAGCCGCTCTCGAATTCGCCCTGCTGCATGAGCTGGTAGAGCATGTACTGGTGGAAGCCGCCCGGCGCGTGGCCACCTATTCTCAACCCATTGGGGTTGGCCTTCATGTGGGCGATGAACTCCTCCGCGCTCTGGAACGGGCTATCGGCTCTCACCGCAAGCGATGACGGCTCGGACTGCATCGCCCGCAGGAAGCGAAGATCCTCCAGCTTGAAGGGGATCAGGCCCTGCGCGATGCCGAAGGTCAGCGCGCCGGTGTGGACGAGGATGTTGTAGCCGTCCGCCGGCTGCGTGAGCACGGCGGACATGCCGACGGCGCCGGTTCCGCCCGGCCTGTTCTCCACCTTGACGGTCCATCCCGCC
The DNA here is from genome assembly GCF_900185745.1 of Stappia sp. TSB10GB4. Lineage (NCBI taxonomy): Bacteria > Pseudomonadati > Pseudomonadota > Alphaproteobacteria > Hyphomicrobiales > Stappiaceae > Stappia > Stappia sp. TSB10GB4. The sequence goes on from NZ_FYAV01000044.1 coordinate 171,044, forward strand.
TGCTTCTCCAGGAGTTCGGCGAGTTTACGGCCGTAGACGTCGAGCGCGCCGCCCGCGCCCGACCACACCACGAGCGTCACCGGCTTTTCGGGAAACTCCGCAGCTTGCGCCGCAGGAAAGGCGAAGGCCGTGCCAAGGGCGATCGTCGCCACGACCTTTTTCGCATGTCGCATCAGTCTGAACATCGTTTTTCCTCCCAGTTGTCAGGATTAGAGCGCCGATCTCCGTCGGCTGCGAAGGCTGCGCAGGATCGGCAGTATGAGGCTGACTGCGCTCAGGATCAGGAATGTGAGGCTGATCGGGTCCGTCACGAAGATGGAATAGCTGCCCTGCGATGTGACGAGCGCCGTGCGGTAATTGGATTCCACGAGATACCCAAGAACCATCGCCAGCACGATGGGCGCGACGGAGAAGCGGAGCTTCTTCAGCACATATCCCAGCAGACCGAACAGAAGCATCATCGAGACGTCGAAGACGAGGTTGCGCAGGGCGAAGGCGCCGAGAACCGCAAAAGCCATGATGCCGGTGGCGATGACCGAACGCGGCAGTCTGATGGCCCTCGCCCAGATCGGCAGGCACAGCGTTCCGACGGCGAACATGGCAAGCGCACTGACGATCACCCCGATCAGGATCGAATAGACGAGCGCGGGCGCCTCCGAGAAGAGCTGCGGACCCGGCCGCAGGCCGTGCAGGATCAGCGCCCCGACAAGCACGGCCGTCGTGGGCGAACCCGGGACACCCAGCGACAGGAGCGGGATCAGCGCGCCGCCGACGGTTGCATTGTTCGCGGCTTCGGGAGCGGCGACGCCCTTTTCCGCGCCGTGCCCGAAGCTGTCGGGATCCTTGTCGCGTCGGCGCGCGAAATCGCGTGCGATCCAGCAGGCGATGTTGCCGCCGACGCCCGGCAGGATGCCGAGCAGCGTGCCGATGACGGAGCCAGACAGCATCGTCGGGAACAGGTCCCGCCACTGCCTGGCGCGCAGCAGCACACTGCGCACCGGACCCTGACCGTCTGCCGAGGACCGGATGCCCTTTTCGGCAAGGACGAGCGCTTCCGACACGGCAAACAAGCCGATCAGCGCGGTGAGGAAAGGCACACCTTCATAAAGCTCGATGAAACCGAAGGTGAAGCGCGGGACGCCGGCGATCGGATCGATGCCGACCGTGGCAATGGCAAGGCCGAATGCCGCGCCAAGAAGGCCTTTTACCAGCGAGCCGCCGGAGAGTGCGGCAACCGACGTCAGGCCGAAGAGGCCGACAGCGAAATAGCCCGCGGGACCGAACTTCAATGCCAGCGAGGCAAGCGGCCCGGCAAGGACCAGCAAGGCCAGTCCGCCGATCACGCCGCCAACGGCGGACGAGCCGAGCGAAATCGCCAGGGCCTCGTTCGCCCGCCCCTGTCGCGTCATCGCATAGCCGTCGAGCGCGGTGGATGCCGCGGCCGCGGTCCCAGGGGTGGAGAGAAGGATCGCACTGACCGAACCGCCATACTCGGCGCCCATGTAGAGCGACACGAGCAGCAGCATGCTGAGTTCCGGGGAGAGCGTATATGTGAAAGGGATCAGCAGGCTGATGCCGATGGAGGGACCCAGCCCCGGCAGGGCGCCGACGACGATGCCGATCGCGGTCCCCGCGAGGAGGCAGGCAAGCCCCCACATACTGAAGATGGTGCCCAGGGCCTCGATCATGCCGCCCATGTCACCGTCCCCCGTCCGAGACCATTGCCGCCACGCTGTCCTGCGCAAGAACGTGCAGCAAAGCCCCGTAGTGGGTGTTCGGCGGCAGCGCGGCCGAAGCAAGCCGCGCATGGGCGTCCGCAATGGTGGCTGCGATGGCGTTCGACAGGACCGGCTCCACACCCAGGCCCCGCAGGGTCTCGGCGGATTCGTTCATTTCCGTGACGCGGCGGGCGCCATGCTGGTGCGTGCGGCCGATATAATAGGTGGCGGTCTCGCGCCAATCGATGCCCGGAAAGGTCTCGGCGATCGACTCCAGGATGCGCTCGGTGACCCCGGCCCGCTCGGCGGCCGTCAGGCTCTCGATCAGGAGTGCCTCCACCCCCTTGATCATGACGGAGCGGATCATCTTGACGGCCGAAGCCTGACCGATCCGCTCGCCCACGGCCTCGCAGCACATGCCGATCGCATTGAGCCGTTCGGCGACATCCGCCGCGCAGCGCCCCGCAACCAGGATCGGAACGCGGCTGCCAAAGGGCGGGACGCGCGCCATCACCGCGCCCTCGACGAAGGCGCCCCCTCCAGCCTTGGCCAGCGCCTCACCGACCTGCGCCTTGGCCTGCGGGCCGATCGAGTTGAGATCGACATAGACCTGCCCCTCCCGCAGGTGGGGAGCCGCGCTGCGGGCAACGGGTATCGCGGCCGCGCCGACCACGAGCGACAGCACGATCTCGGCCTCCCCGATGCCGGCGATATCCGCAAGCGGCTCGACACCGCGAGCCAGGGCTGCCTCTTGCAGATCCCCCGCTGCGTTCGCGAAACGAAGGTCATAGGCGAGCAGGCGGGAGACGCCGTCAGCCTTGTTGAGATCCGCGGCGATGGCTTGAGCGGCCTCGCCGAAACCGATGAACGCGATGATGGTCACGACAGTCTGTCCTCCCGGCCGCAGGCGCCGACCCAGTCACCCGAAGCTGAAGTTCGTCACACCTGGCGGCATGCCCTATACGAACTCAGATTCAGGAGATGACTGGCAAGTTTATGTTTCCAATGCGGTTTTCGAACCTGAAAGACGCTCGGGCGGTCGCCACCGGAACGAGGCGTCTGTCAAATCCACCACACCAGCGTCAGCGATACTGCAGCCCCTTTTCCTTCAGCCGTTGGCGCATGCCGTAGATATCGAGCCCCAACTCGCCGGCCAGCAGCCGCTTGCGGGTTTCGGCTTCCTTCTCCAGGCGCGCCTTGCTCTTCTGCAGCACGTCCTCGGCGTCGAGCCGGCGGACGACGACGACACCGTCATCGTCGGCCACGATCACGTCGCCCGGCTCGATCGTCTGACCGGCACACACGATCGGTATGTTGATCGAGCCGAGCGTTTCCTTGACCGTTCCCTGGGCGGAGATCGCCTTCGACCAGACGGGGAACCCGGCCTCCTCGAGCTCGCGCACGTCCCGCACGCCCGCCTCGATGATCAGCCCGCGCACGCCGCGCGCCTTGAGCGAGCAGGCGAGCAGTTCGCCGAAATAGCCGGCATCGCAGGGCGATGTCGGCGACACCACGAGAATGTCGCCTTCGCCGCATTGCTCCACCGCCACATGCAGCATCCAGTTGTCGGCGGGTGGGATCGAGACCGTGACGGCGGTTCCCGCCACGCGCGCGCCGCGATAGATCGGGCGCATGTGAGACTGCAGGAGGCCGATGCGTCCCTGCGCCTCGTGCACGGTGGCAACGCCTGGCTCGGCAAGCGCGTCCACCACCGCAAGGGGCGGGCGCTCCACGGAGGTGACGACGACGCTCATGCCACCGCCCCGTGACCGAGTTCGCCCGTCACATGCGGGAAGACCGCTTCGTAGCCTTCCCCGTATGCGATCTTGTAGTCGGAATTGCGGGAGGCCTGGACACCCCGCTGAAGCGCGACGCGGGTATAATATTCCCACAAGTGTTCCTGGCCTTCCATACATTCGATGGCGGCCCGCTTCCTGTCCCAGACCTGCGTGATGTCGAGCAGGAAGTTGGGCTTCCAGTCGCATTGCTCGGGCTGGTGCGGCTCGAAGAGATAGACCGGCGGCGCGCCCAGGACCTTTTCACCCGGCTTATGGCCATGCGCCTGGGCAATGACGCGCGCATGCTGGGCAAACTCCGTCGTCAGCGGATGGTCAAAGTTATAAGGGTCCTTGCGCGAATGCGTCAGGACGAATTCCGGCCTGATGGCGCGGTAGAGATCGACGAGCCTGTGGAACGCTTCGTCGGGAATGGTCAGCGGATAGTCGCCGAGATCGTAGAACTGAATATCCGCAACGCCGAGCGCGTCGGCGGCTCTCTCCGCCTCCCGCTTGCGGTTCTCCTTCACCGCCTCGACCGTGAAACCCGGCACCTTCCAGAGCTTGGCCGATTCACCGCGCTCGCCGAAGGACAGGCAGACCACCGTCACCTCATAACCCTTTCGGGCATGAAGCGCGATCGCACCGCCTGCGCGCCACACGAAGTCTGCGGAATGGGCACTCACCACCAAAGCCGTTTTCTTGCTCATCAGACCGCGATTTTCCCTTGCTGTCATCTGCACATGACCTGACAGGAAAAAGGGAGCCTCGCTAATCAAAGGCGTGGTAAGGGATATAAGAAATTGCGAAGTGCGGTTGCGAGAAAACGCTGGAGAACGAGGGTGATCCCGAATTTGCGCCACCTGCGCGCCTTCGAGGCCGTGTTCAGGCACAACAGCATCAATCTCGCCGCCCAGGCGGTCAGCCTCACCCAGCCTGCCGTCACCCAGGCGATGAAGCAGTTGGAGAAGCACTTCGACGCGTCGCTGCTGACGAGGCGGGCGAACGGGACCTATGCGACGGATGCGGGGACAGCGCTCGAAGCCCGGGTGACCCGCTTCTTCCGGCAAAGCGTAACGGCAATCTCGCAGGGCATGGGCGCTGCCGGAGGGCGCAACCCGGAGGTTGCCGCCGCGGTCCTGAACCGTCTCACCTATCCCCAGATGCGGGCGTTCATTGCGGTTGCCGAAGCCGGATCGTTCAGCGTCGCCGCGCGCCGGCTGCAGATCGCCGAACCGTCCCTCAATCGCTCGGCGCGCGATCTGGAGAAGATTGTCGGCAGGCGGCTCTTCGTGCGCTCGTCATGGGGAGTGAGCGCAAACCGCGTCGGGCAGGAACTCGCGCGCCGGCTTCGTGTCGCCTTGCGTGAACTGGACCTCGCTGCGGAGGAGATCGATGCGCTCAAGGGACAGGTTGCCGGGCGCGTTGCCGTCGCATCCCTGCCGCTGTCGCGCACGCTCATTCTCCCGCGGGCGATCAACAGCCTGTTGAAACAGCACCCGGAAGCGAAGGTGGAAGTCATCGACGGCCCCTATGAGACCGTCCTCAACGACCTTCGTCATGGCACCGTGGATTTCCTTCTCGGTGCCCTCCGCCAGCCGCCACCGGCGACGGACGTCGTCGAAGAACCCCTCTTTTCCGACCCTTATGCGATCATCGCCCGTGCCGGCCATCCATTGCTGAACGCGCCGCACGTCACCCGGGAGATGCTCTCGCAATACGACTGGGTGATACCCCGCGCGGGGACGCCCGTACGGCGCGCCTTCGACATGCTGTTTGCCGACACGCCTTGCCGTCCCCGCGCGAATATCGAAACCAGCTCGCTGGTGGCCACGCGCGGCATCCTTGCCGAGAGCGACCGGCTGACATTGCTGTCGCTGCGCCAGATCGTGATCGACGAGCGCTTGAACCTGCTGAAGGTGGTTCCGTTCCCGCTGCCCGAGACCAGCCGGTCGATCGGCGTGACCACGAGAGCCGATTGGCAGCCGGGGCCGGTCCAGAAGGCATTCCTGACCTTCCTCAAGGCCTCCTGCCGGCAAGAGAGCCAGGTCATGGCCTGAGAATTCTGGCGAGAGGCGGTCTACGCCGGGGACACCCCAACCGGCGCCTCGGGGGCGGGGTCTGCCTCCGGGGCCGCGCCGCTGGAGCATATTTCCCGCACGCAGCCACGCAGCCAGCGGTGGGCGAGATCGGCATCGTGACGCGGATGCCAAAGCAGCGAAACGGTGATCTCCGGCAGAGCGACGGGAACAGCGAAAGTGATCAACCGATCGCGCAGGGAGCCGGTGTGGCGCTCCGGCACGGTGGCGACAAGGTCGGTCGCGCCAGCAAGGGCGAGCGCCGCCGAGAAGCTCCCCACCACCGTCGCGATCGCCCGCGTCAGGCCGAGTGTCGCGAGCACCTCGTCCACATGGGTGCGCTCCACGCCCTTGCGCGAGACCAGAACATGACGGGCCGCAGCATAGCGCTCCGGTGTCACAATACCGTCCGCGAGAGGATGGCCCGGGCGCACCACCGCGACGAAGCGGTCGCGAAACAGCGCCTGGGTCATGAGTTCGGGGCCATGGTGACGCCCGACGACGCCGGTCTCCAGATCCACGGAGCCGTCGCGCAAAGGGGCGCTGTCCCGGTCCGTCTTCTGCACGAAGCGCAACCGGACGCCGGGCGCCTGCGCCTCGACGCGCGCGATCAGGGCCGGTCCGAAATTCTCCAGGAACCCGTCCGTCACGCGCAAGGTGAACCGCCGGACCAGCCCGGCGAGGTCGAGGCGCTGCGCGGGGCGCAGCATCTCCTCGGCATCGCGCACCAGGGTGGCCGCAAGTGGTGCGAGCTCGATCGCCCGCGGTGTCGGAACCAGGCCGCGCCCAGCGCGCACCAGAAGCGGATCCCCCGTGACCTCGCGCAGCCGTGCGAGCTGCCGGCTCATCGCCGAGGGGCTGAGCCGCAGCCGCTTCGCCGCGGCCGCGACGCTGCCCTCCGACAGGAGGACGTCAAGCGTCACAAGCAGGTTCAGGTCCGGACGGAACACGGCGTCGCTCCGCAAGCTCTGCGAGAACATGGCGTCAGATGCACTGATGACCTGAGATCCTTGCGCGTTCCGCCAGTCATCGCTGCGCTCTATTGATGACGGAAGCCGGCCGCGAAGGCCAGCCCCGATCCGGCGAGCCATAGCGGCTGGCGCCGCTGAGCAAGACCACGGAGGCGCGCGGCATGGAACGCGAGGACTGGAACAGACGCTATGACACGAGCGAGTTCATCTGGACGCTGGAGCCGAACGCCTGGGTCGCGGGCGAGGCTGCCGGGCTTCTTCCAGGTCGTGCGCTCGATCTCGCCGCCGGCGAAGGGCGCAATGCCCTCTGGCTCGCCGGGCGCGGCTGGAAAGTACACGCGGTCGACTTCTCGGACGTCGCACTGGCCAAGGCCGAAGCGGCTGCAGCCCACCACGGCGTCGGCGAGCACGTGCGGTTCGAGAGCGCGGACCTGCGCCAGTTCGAGCCGCACTCGGGTGCCTATGATCTCGTCCTGATCGCCTATCTGCAGATCCCGCAATTCGAGCTCGGCCCGATCCTGCAACGGGCGGCCACAGCGACCGCGCCCGGCGGCACGCTGCTGCTCGTCGGCCACGACACGAGCAACCTGACGCATGGCTCCGGCGGCCCGCGTGACCCGGCCGTGCTCTACTCCGCCGATGATGTCACGGCCGCACTGGACGGCGGGCTCCTGATCGAGACCGCCGGAACGGTCGAGCGTCACGCGCACGGGGGCACCGCGATCGATTGCGTGGTGCGCGCGCGGCGCGCCACGAGCGCGGAAGCGGCGGCATGAATGCCCGGGATGTCGTCGCCGCGGCCGGACTCGGCCTTGCCGCGACCGCCGTCCTTGATCTGTGGACGCTGATCGGATCGACCCTGTTCGGCATGCGGCCGGCGAGCATGGCGCCGGTCGGTCGCTGGATCGGCCATATGAGCGAGGGGCAGTTCCTCCATGATTCGATCCGCACCAGCGCGCCCGTCGCCGGCGAGGTGGCGATCGGCTGGAGCGCCCACTATCTGGTCGGGGCTGTCTTCGGCGTGCTGTTTATCGTCCTCGCCGGTCGGGGATGGCTGGCCCGGCCGACCCTGCTGCCGGCCCTCGCCTTCGGCGTGGCGTCCGTGGCCGCGCCGTTCCTGCTGATGCAGCCGGCCATGGGCTCGGGCATTGCCGCGAGCCTGACACCCGATCCCTTCGCCGGCCGCATGCGCAGCCTGTCCGGACACGCCGTTTTCGGCCTCGGCCTGTTCGCCGCCGGCTGGCTCGTCTGCCAGGCCCGCAGCCATTGGGGCTTGGCCGCCGCGACCGCTCCCATCACTCCGACATCGCCCTCAACACACGAAGATCGCGCCTCATGACCCAGCACCACCTTGCACCGATCGCTTTCGGTTTTCTCTTGTCCGGGATGATGTCGCTCATCGTCTCCGGCATCGCCACAGCCCGTGCCATCGGTCTTGACGACGGTTTCGTGCCGATCTGGCTTGGCGGCTGGCTGTCGTCGTGGGTTGTCGCCTTCCCGGTCGTGCTGGTGGTTGCCCCGCTGGCGCGGCGGGCCGTCAACCGACTGTTTCCCCCGCAGCGGGCATGACCTGCAGGAGGACGATATCGTGAGCGAAGGCCGTACCACCCTCTCCGAAACAGGTTCTATCCGCGCGCCGCGCTTTGCCGTAGCGGCACTTGGCCTGTCGGCCCTGCTCTCCGCCATCGGCGTCAGCATCGCCAACGTGGCCCTGCCGATGCTGGCGGAGGCCTTCGATGCTCCTTTCGCGCAGGTGCAATGGGTGGTGATCGCCTATCTGCTGGCCGTTACCACGCTGATCGTCAGCATCGGCCGGCTCGGCGACCTGTTCGGGCGCCGCCGGTTGCTTCTTGCCGGGTTGACACTGTTTTCGGCGTCCTCGCTGCTGTGTGCGTTGGCCCCGTCGCTGCCGGTCCTGATCGCCGCCCGGGCGCTGCAGGGCGCCGGCTCCGCCGCCATGATGGCGCTCGCCATGGCCATGGTCGGACAGGTCGTGCCTCGCGAGCGGACGGGCGGTGCGATGGGCCTGCTCGGCAGCCTGTCAGCCGTCGGCACGGCGCTCGGCCCCTCGTTCGGAGGGGCACTGATCGAGGCGGCCGGCTGGCCCGCGGTGTTCCTGGTCATGGTACCGCTCGGGCTTGGTGCGGTCGCGCTCACCGCCGTCGCGCTGCCCGCCGATCCGCCCCGGGACGCTGCGGCCGGCCGGCCGCGCTTCGATCTTGCCGGCACGTTTCTGCTCGGCGCAACCCTTGCCGCCTATGCGCTGTCGATGACGAGCACCCGCGGAGCAGTCTCGCCCGCCCTGTTCGGCATAGCCCTTGCCGGCGCGGCCGTCTTCCTCGCCGTCGAGAGCCGGGTTGCCGCCCCGCTCATCCGCATCGGCCTCCTTGCGAGGGGGCGACTTGCAAGCGGGCTGGTGATGAACGTGCTGGTCTCGACGATCATGATGGCCACCCTCGTTGTCGGCCCGTTCTATCTGGCCGGGGGGCTCGGGCTCGGCCCGACCGCGATCGGCCTGGCCATGTCCGTCGGCCCGGCGGTGGCCGCGATTGCCGGAGTTCCCTCGGGACGCCTCGTTGATCGGGTCGGGGCGCAAACAACGAGCGTCGCCGGCCTCGTCGCGCTCTGCGCCGGCGCGCTCCTGCTGTCCCTGCTGCCGGCGAGCCTCGGCATTGCCGCCTATGTGCTGCCGCTTGCCGTGATGACCTCGGGCTACGCGCTGTTCCAGGCGGCGAACAACACCGCCGTGCTGCAAGACGCGCCGGCCGACACGCTCGGCGTCACCTCGGCGATGCTCAACCTGTCGCGCAATCTCGGCCTCGTCACCGGGGCCTCGGTGATGGGGACGATCTTTGCGCTGGCGACCGGCGTCGACACGCTCCAGGCCGCCGGCCCGGACCAGATCGCCAGCGCGATGCAGGCGACCTTTGCCATGGCTGCGAGCCTCGCCGCCATGGCGCTGATCGCCGCGACGCGGGCGCCGGACACGGGCGCGGCGGGCGCCGATCATCCGCCCGCGGCGGCGGCCGGCCCTCGGCGAACCTGAGGATCGCTATCACATCCAGGGCTCTACATCTGAGATTTATTTCCTCCTAGGGTTGCGACATTCCCATCGGAGGACCCTTGATGCGATCCACGGCAATCCTGACTGGCCTTTTGCCCGCCGCCTTCGCGGCGGCCCTTGCAACCACCGATCCGGCGGACGCCGGCGTGGCGCTCGACTGGCAGGACATCGCCCGCACGGCGATGCGCGAGAGCAACTGGTCGCCCCACGAACAGTTGCGCGGACTGACGATCCTCAACATTGCCCTGTTCGATGCGGCCAATGGCGTGGCCGGCCGCTTTTCCGCCTATGCGCTGACCGGCGAGCCGCTTGCCGGCGGTTCGGAGGCGGCGGCCGCGTCCGAGGCGGCGTTCCGCGTCCTGAGCGTCTTCCTGCCCGACCAGGTGCAGGCCCTGGCCGCCCGGCGCGACGATCTGCTGGCCCGCCATGCGGGCTCCGGCGATCTGTCGGCGAGCCTTGCACTCGGCGAGCGCGCGGCGGAGGCGGTGCTGGCGGCCCGCGCGGCGGACGGCGCCGACTTCGGCGGCGACTATACCGAGCCGCCGCAGGCTCCGGGCGTCTATCGGCGGACCTCCGACAAGCCGATGGTGCTGCCCAACATCTCCGCCATGCGTCCCTATGTGCTCGCCGCACCGGACGCCCTGCTCCCGCCGCCGCCGTCGCTCGACAGCGCCCAGTTCCAGCGCGACCTCGCGGAAGTCCGTGAGAGTGGCGGCCTCGAAAGCCAGACCGATCCGGAAAAGGTGATGATCGCCCGACTTCACGCCGGCTCCGGCGCCGCCGCATGGATCCAGATCGGCGAGGGTCTGCTCTCCCGCTGCGATCTGCCCGTGGTCGAGGAGGCCCGTGCGCTCGCGCTGCTCACCCTGGCCATGTCGGACACGCTGATATCCGGCATGACGGCCAAGTACCGCTACAACTTCTGGCGGCCGATCACCGTCATCCACGAGGGCGGCGCCGGATTCGGCCGGCCCGACATCGCCCCGGACACGAGTTGGGCACCGGTGCTGGAGACGCCGCGCCACCCGGAGTATCCCTGCCAGCACTGCGCGAACGGCTCGGCGGCGCAAGGGGCGCTGGAGGCGGTGTTCGGAACCGGACCGGTGCACTTCACCTTTGCCGGCGACCGCGGGCTGACAGGCGACTATACGAGCCTGCGGGCCTTTGCCGAGGAAGAGGCGCAGTCGCGCATCTATGGCGGGGCTCATTTCCGCTGGTCGAACGTGGCGGGCAGCGCGCTTGGCGCCCAGGTGGCGGCAACGGTTGTCGCGGCCCTCGCCCCGCGCGCCGAGGCGGCACCGGTCACCGACCTTTCCGCGAGCGGGTGCCTCGCCCGGCCGTAAGGGAGCCGGCTCTGCGGCGACACGCCCCGCGACGGACTGCAACGGGCACCGGGCGGACAAGGGTCCGCCCGGTGCCCGCCTTCCGCCTTCCGCCCTCCGCCTTCCGCCCGAAGCGGGAGGACGTTAGAGCAAGCCCCGCAACAGGGCGAGGATCGGGTCGTTGTCGCGGCTCGCCAGATGGGCGAAGAACACCCGCACGGGCTGCGACAGTTCATGCAGCAATTCGACCTCGCCGCGGGCTTCCGCCTCGCGTGCCGTTTCCGCATGCAGCAGGCCGATGCCGATGCCGCCGACGATGAGGGAGCGCGTGATCCCTTCCCGGTCGACGCTGATCACCCGCTTGGGGCGAAACCGATGGCGCAGGAACAGGGTGTCCGTCGCCCGGCCGCAGCAACTGCTGCATTGGGGATAGATCCAGGGCAGGTCGGCGACACGCGCCCAGTCGAGCGGCTGCGTGCAGGGTACGGTTCCGGGCGCGGCGGCGAGGAAGATGCTGAACTGGTCGACGTCGATTGCCGAGATGTCCGGTTCCGGATCGTCGATGCTGTTGAAGAAGCAGGCGTCGATCGCGCCGCCGCGCAAGGCGGCAACCGTCTCGCGACCGGAGGCATGCTGGGTGCGGATCTCCACATCCGGATAGCTGTCGGCAAGGCGGATCAGCAGGGTCTCAAGCAACGGATTGCACGCGTTGCTGCCCACCCCGATGCGGATGCGGCCGGTCAACGTGCCGCGAAGCCGGCTCGCCTCGGACAGGACCTCGCCATGCGCCTCCAACGCCCTTTCCGCCTTGGCGAGAAGGCGCAGGCCGTCGCCGGTCAGCGTCATTCCTCGCGATGTCCGCTCGAACAGCGAGAGGTCGTAGCGGTCTTCGATCGACTTGATATGGGCGCTGACCGCCGGCTGGCTGAGATGGAGCCGCTCGGAGGCACGGGTGATGCTGCCTTCCCGGGCCACGGCGACGAATGTCTTCAGTTGATGGAACTCCATAACGTGCTTCACGCCCCTATTGAACACAGGAGAGGGCGCCGTCGGCGCGGCACAGTCTTGCTCAGGCGCTTGGCGCCCACTGGCTGGGAAACTCGCACGGCCCCGTCGCGGACGGGACCGCCAACAGCGCTTGCGGGCGGCGTTCCGGCCTGGGGCACCTCAGCCGTGGTCCAACCACGGAGAGGGCACGTCTTGGTGGGGACGCCGGTCAGTCGGACCTGTCCGACGGGGTGACTATACCAGAGATTGCATTACTCGCAAGCGCACACTGAAATATTGTGCATCGCACAAGCCACATGCGAACCGCTCAGACAGCGCCGATCAGTCGCCACCAAAGCAGTTCGAGCGGCAGCAGGAAGACGAGGCTTGCCGCGAACAGCAGCAGGCACAGGCGCGTCATCCGGCCGAACGGCAGGCCGGCCACCTGGATCGCATAGATCAGCGGCGGCGCCTGGTAGGGCAGCAGGACATTCGAGAAGCCGGGCACCTGGGTCATCAACACAAGGTCGAGCTCCAGACCCGTGAGCCGGGCGGTTTCGCCTGCAAGCGGCGTGAGGATCGCCGGCACTCCGGCCAGATTGGCGAGAACGGCGGCGGCCGTGGACATCATGGCAAGGATTGCCAGCGTGCCGACCGGGCCGGGGTGCTGCCTGTCGCCGGCGTCGGGCGGCGCAGCGAGGCCCGTTGCTTGGGCAAGCCCATCGACCAGCGTCGCCCCCAATCCGCTTGCGGAAATGAGGGCGCCGAGGCCCATGACCCCGGCAACGAACAGCAGCGTCCCGTGCTGAACCTCGCGCGCGACACAGTCCGCCGGGGTCAGGCGGGCGGGTGGAAACAGGCAGACGAGCGCGGCGGCAAGCCCGACCCAGCCGGCGGCGATGCCGTGCAGCGCGTCGGTCATCCACAGGACGAGGCACAGGGCCAGCAGCAGCGCCAGCGCGGTCTGCGCGAGGGTCCAGGGGCCCGCCGGGGTGTCGGCGCTCCGGCGCGCCGAGGCCGGCGCAGGCACAGGCGCCGCGACCGGGAAGAGGCGCAGCGACAGTTCGACCAGCACGACGGTCTTGAGGAGACCAAGCACCGGAAAATGCATCCAGAGGTACCGGAAGTAGCCGATCCGATGGCCATAGACGGTCTCGGCGAGGCCGGCGAGGATCATGTTCGGCGCATTCGACGGCAGAATGGCAAAGGCCGGCAGGAAGCACGAGAAGGCGGCGATCGCGACCAGTCCGATCCAGCCGTCCGATCCTTGCGGGTAACCGAGATCCTCCGCGACTGCCATGACGATCGGCAGCATCAATACGATCCGCCCCATGCCCGAGGGCATGACGAAGCCGAGCAGGAGACAGGCCCCGGCAATCCCGTAGGCCGATCGCCGATAGCTGCCGGCAAGGCATCGCGCAAGCGGCTGCGCGATGCGTGCGCCAAGCCCGACATGGCGGATCGCGCTGCCGAGCACGAAGCCGGCAAACAGCAGCCAGTAGGTCGAGGACTGGAAGCCGGAAAAGACCACCGGCGCCGAGCCCGGAATCAGCGTGGCGGCCAGCGTGAACACGGCAAGCGCCGGCCAGTGCGGCGGCACGAGATTGGTCGCCCACGCCGCCATGGCCGCAACGGCGAGGCACGCCACGAGCGCCATCGGCGCCGGCAGCAGGCCGAAAAGGGCGAGCCCGACGAGGCCGGCGGCTGCGAGACCGGCTCCCACGCGACGGGTCGCACCGGTCCCTCCGAGCCGGCGCGCAAGCTCCAGCGCCCGTCCGGTTGCTCCTGCTCCTTCGACGTTCCCCATGCAGTGCGCCTCCGGCCGGGCCAACCTCGCCCGATGTCGACACTTGCCTGAAAGCACGCCAGCCAATCCATTCGTTCGTGCCGTGGTCTGCCCTCGAAAAGGCCGAGGGCTGCCACCGTTGTGATTTCCATCATGATTTATCACGAGCTCGCCGGGCCCGAGGTCTGACTTCACGAATAACGATTTGATCGCCGATCTCGCTCTGATGTTTACTTGTTTCACAACCTTAGAGGGATTTTTTTGCACGCATATCACGAAGGTAGAGGATCCCGTTCCCCGCGCCCAGTCCCCGACAGGGACGACACAGGCGCCGGGGCGATGCCCTGGGGAAGGGGTTCCCGCCATGACGGAGTGACCATGGGCGATCCCTTGTACAGGCCGGAACGGCCAACCGACCCCGCCGTCGAGACCCCGGCGCGCACCACATCGGACTGTGCCTGGGTGCGGTCCCTGCACACGCTCGGACCGGCGGGAACCAATTGCGAGCGCGCGGCCCTTCTGTGGCGCACCAACCGCTGCCCGAATGCCTGGGTCGAGCTGCATCCGACGCTGGAGGCGGCCGCCGACGCCGTGCTCGGCCGGAACGACGCCGTTCTCGTCGGTGTGGCGGCCTATCCGCAGCTTCACACGCTGATCTACAGCCGGATCGAGCGGCTGCAGATCCTCGAAGCCTTCATCATGGACACCGACGAGATGGTGCTGGCCTCCTCCAGCGGCGCCTTGCCCAAGGTCTGCGCCACCCATCCCGCACCCGAGCACCTGCTGCCCCCGAGCATCGAGCGCCGCTACGTGGCGAGCAACGTTCTGGCCGCGCAGGACTGCGTCAGCGGACAGGCCGACGGCTGCGTGACGACGCTCTGCGCCGCCCGCGTCCACGGCCTCTCGGTCCTGCACAACTACGGCTGCATCCCGATGGCTTTCACGATCCACGGACCGCGCAGCGTCCGTCCGTTCGCGTCCTTTGCCGCGGCGGCGTCGGACGTTGCGACCGCACCCGCCGCGATCCATCCCCTGTAACGGAGGTGAAGATGACGAAGCAGTACTTCCAGACGGAGATGGCGATCCGCTATCGCGATACCGATTCCATGGGCCATGTCAGCAGTCCCGTCTATTACGAATACATCCAGTCCGCCTATCTGGAATACATGCACAGCTTGCTGGGCATCCCCAAGGACAAGAAGCTTCCGCATATCATGGTCAAGACCTCCTGCGACTACGTCTCGCAGGCAAGATATGGCGACCGGCTGATCGTGCTCAGTCACATCAAGAAGTTCGGCACCAAGAGCTTCGAGATGGAGCATGTCATGCATCTCAACGACGCGGATGCCGAGGTGGTCGCGCGCGGGGAGTCGGTCCACGTGATGTTCGACTACGAGCGCCAGCAGACCTACCCGATCCCGGAGGCCTTCCGGCGCGGCGTGCTCGACTTCCAGAAGACCGTCTAAGCCCGAGCGGAGACCGCCATGCACCTGCAATGGACCCCGGAGCAGCGCGCCACGCGGGCGCTGTTTCACGACATCGGCGCCCGCAGCACCCTCGACCGGCCGCGACCCGGCGCGTTCGACACCGAGACCTGGCACCTGTTGGGCGAGGCCGGCCTGTGGCGCCTGATCGTGCCGAAGGAACATGGCGGCGACGGCGCCGGCTGGTGGGCTTTCACGGCGGCCCTGGAAGGGCTCGCCGCCAGCGGCCGGGCGCCCGGACTGCTGCTGTCGGTCATCGCCCAGGCCGGGCTCGTCCGCGCCCTTGAGCGCCACGGCACCAGCGCCCAGCGGGCGCGGTTCTTCCCGCGCCTGCTTGCCGGTGAGTTGGGCGCGACCGGCATTGCCGACCCGGACACGGGAACCGATGTCCGCTCGACGTCGACCCTGCTCACCCCGCAGGCGAACGAGACCTTCCGTCTCGACGGCGCCAAGTACAACATCGCCCATGCGCCGGAATGCGGGTTCATGCTGGTGGTGTGCAAGCTGGCCGGCGAGGAACGAGAGGGCATCAGCCTCGTTCTGATCGATGCGGACCTGCCCGGCATCCGCGTCGGGGCGCCGGACGCCAAGCTCGGCAATCACGATCTGCCGACGAGTTGGATCACCTTCGACGATGTCCGGCTCGACTACGGCCACCTCCTCGGCGAGGCCGGCCGGGGGCTGCGCAACCTGATCGACATCGTCTCGCTCGGGCGGATCTACTATGGCCTGGTTGCCGCGTGGTGCCTGGAGCCGATGCTCGCGCGCGCCGTCGACTATGCCACGGACCGCGAGACCTTCGGCGTGCCGATCCTCGATCACCAGCACGTGCAGCGACGCCTTGTCGACATCCGCATCGGCATGGAGGCCGCGCGCTGGACGTCCTATGCCGCGCTCGACCGGCTGCTGCGCGGGGAGGACGAGGCGGTGATGCTGTGCTCGGTCGCCAAGATCCTCGGCGCCGACAGCGCTGTCGCCGGCGCGCTCCACCTGCTGCGGCTCTATGGCAGCAAGGGATATCAGGCGGGCGAGGTGTCCGACTTCCTGCGCGACGCCCTCGCCTTTTGCAGCGTCGGCGGAACCGACGAGATGCATCGCCGCAACATCGTGAACCAGATGACCCGGCTGCACCGGCGCGCCGAAGTGCCCGCCGCCCGCACCGCGGTTCCCCCTCTGCTGCGCGCCGCACCGCCCCCCCTCGCCGCCGCCGGCGACTGACGCCGGCGGGCGCCCGTCCCCGCCTGTATCCTCCAGGAGACCGAAATGACCCCGCACCGACTGCTCGCCGCGCTGCTGGCGCTTGCCGGCCCCGCCCTTTCCCTACCCGCCGCGGCGAACGAGGTCCTGTCGCGGACCGAGGTCGCCATCGACTGGCCCTCCGCGCAGGCAGAGGCCGCCGCCTCGTCGCAGGCCCGCGCCACCGCCGACGCGTTCGCCCAGGCAGCGGGAGCGGACGGCGTCCGCCTTCCCGTCCTGCTGCTGCCGGTGGAGGAATGGGGCATGCCGCGCTTCGTCCACCAGACACAGGCCTATGCGGCGGCGTACCGGCTCGAGGGCGCGCAGCTCAGCGTCCTGGGCTGGCGCTCGGCCGTCGAGGCGAGCGGGGCGCTCACCCTTCACCATGACGTGCAGGGCTACGAGTCCATCGGCGACGGCGCCGACTACAGTCTCGTCCGCCACGGGGCATCCTATGTGCTGCGCCTGACCTGCGACGAACCGCTCACCGATCCGCGCTGCATCGAGCCGGCCTTCCTGTCCGGGGCCGCCGCGGCGCTCGTTCCTGCCGGAGGCTCCGAAAAATGATGTCCCGTCCCATCCCGCTGCTGATCCTTGGCCTCCTGCTTGCGGCCGGCGCCGCGCGTGCCGACGACCGTTTCCTACCGCCGGGCGATCTGCTGCCGGGCTCGGGCGAGGGCATCGCGGTCACCGCGATCCTCTACCCGGACCTGCGCTTCCCGCTGGAGGAAGGCCCCGCCTATGCCAACTCCCCGACCTTCGGCCCCGGCGGGGCGCGCGGCGGCGGCGGCGAGGAATGCGACGCCGTCAACTATTCCTATCCCTGGCGCGACAATTTCTGCGAGCTCCGCCGCTCCGATATCGCCCTGTGCGTCTCGGGAGGCCATTTCGGCCAGGACCTGCGTCCGAAGACCTGCGAGGACAACACCCATTGGGCGGTTGCGGCGGCCGATGGCGTGATCGCGCATGTCGGCCGCTTCAGCATCACGCTGCAAAGCCGGGACGGCACGCTGTTCCGCTATGTCCATCTGGCGATGGACGAGCTGGCGGTGGCCGAACTCGACACGGTGAAGGCGGGTGACCGCATCGGCAAGGTCTCGAACGACTGGCTGACTTGGCTCCCGGTCCATCTGCATTTCGATGTAAAGGACACGGTGCGGATCGGCGACGCCACGCGGATCGTGTTCGTCCCGCCCTATTCGAGCCTGGTGCGCGCCTACGGGCGGCTGGAGCAGTAGCGCAGGCCTGGCGCTGATGGCCCCCGCAAGCGGACAGGATCGAACATGAGGCAGACATCCGACGCGCGGCCGCGCCGCCCCAGGGCGGTCGCTGCTGGCGACCCGGCGGACGACAGGCCGGTGCTTGTCGTCCTACACCAGGAGCGCTCGACCGCGGGGCGGACCGGCCCGCTTCTCGCGGCGCGGGGCTTTCGCCTCGATATCCGCCGGCCGCCGCTCGGCGATTCGCTGCCGGATACGCTCGACGGGCATGCCGGAGCGATCGTGTTCGGCGGTCCGATGAGCGCCAACGACCAGGACCCGTTCGTGCGCCGGGAGATCGACTGGCTCGCGGTGCCGCTGGCCGAGAACCGGCCCTATCTCGGCATCTGCCTCGGCGCGCAGATGCTGGTGAAGCAGCTCGGCGGCACGGTCGCGGGCCGCGAGGACGGGCGGGTCGAGATCGGCTGGTATCCGATCGCCCCCACCCAGGAGGGCGAGGCCCTGCTGCCGGACTGGCCGCGACACGTCTATCATTTCCACCGCGAGGGATGCGACCTGCCGAGCGGATCGCTTCGCCTGGCCGAAGGAAAGATCTACCCGAACCAGGCCTTCCGGCATGGAGAGAACGCCTGGGGCCTGCAATTCCACCCGGAACTGACGCTGGCAATGATGCATCGCTGGGCGGTCAAGGGCGCGCGCTGGTTCGATCTGCCCGACGCCCAGCCGGGCCGGGCGCATATCGCCGGCCGCTTCGTCCACGATCCGCCCTTTGTCGACTGGTTCGACCGGTTTCTCGGCCTCGTCTTCACCGGCGATCCGGCGCCTGCCCGCGCGGAGGCCATGGCGAGGCGACCCGGTTTCGCACCCGCGCGCGGGAGGCGGTCATGACGCTCCAGGTCGCGGTCCAGATGGACCATATCTCCTCGATCAACATCGCCGGCGACAGCGCCTTCGCGATGATGCTGGAGGCACAGGCGCGCGGCCACGCGCTCTATCACTACACGCCGGACCGGCTGGCGATGACCGGCGACACGGTCACCGCCGCGCTGGAGCCGGTCACCGTGCGCGACGAGCCGGGCAACCACTTCACCCTCGGCGAGCGGAAACTGACCGACCTTGCCGAGATGGACGTGATCCTGATGCGCCAGGACCCGCCCTTCGACATGGCCTATGTCGCGGCGACCCACATGCTGGAGAAGATCCACCCCAAGACGCTGGTGGTGAACGACCCGGCCTCGGTGCGCAACGCGCCGGAAAAGCTCTTCGTCACCGAGTTCCCCGACCTGATGCCGGAAACGCTGATCACCCGCGACCGCGCCGCCATCGACGCCTTCCGCGCCGAGCATGGCGACATCGTCATGAAGCCGCTGTTCGGCCATGGCGGGGCGGCGGTGTTCCGCATCACCTCGGACGATCTCAACTACGGCTCGCTCTACGACTTCTTCGCCGTCACCTTCCGCGAGCCCTGGGTGGTCCAGCGCTTCCTGCCCGAGGTCTCCAAGGGCGACAAGCGCATCCTGCTGGTCGACGGCGAGTTCGCCGGCGCGGTCAACCGGGTGCCGCAGGAGGGGGACCTGCGCTCCAACATGGTGCGCGGCGGCGCGGCGCGCGAGGCCGACCTCACCCCGCGCGAGCGCGAGATCTGCGCCCGTCTCGGTCCGGCGCTGCGCGAGAAGGGCCTGATCCTCGTCGGCATCGACGTCATCGGCGGCTACCTGACGGAGATCAACGTCACCGCCCCGACCGGCATCCGCGCCGTCGCCCGCCTCGGCGGACCCGACATCGCCGCCAAGCTCTGGGACGTGGTCGAGGCCAAGCGGGCCGGGCAGATGCCATCTCCTTCGTTCTCCCAACCGGAAAGGGTGCCCGCATGACACAGTCGCCGAATTCCCCGCTCCAGCCCGCGCCGCGTCTCCTTGTCGGGGTGTCCGGCTCGCTCGACTCGACGCTGCTGCCCGGTTACCTGCGCGCGATCCGCGAGGCGATGGCCTGCAGCATCACCGCGCTGCTGACGCCGACCGCGACGAAGTTCATCAACCCGGCGAGCACGGCGCTTTTCGTCGACCGGCTGATCTGCGGCGACGATCCGAAGGATTGGCCGACCGACAAGCCCGGCCGGATCGTCCTCGATCACGACCTGCTGATCGTCCTGCCGGCAACGGCCAATACGCTCTCCGCCGTCGCAAACGGCAGTTCGCTAAACCGGCTGACGACCGTCATTCTCGCGGCAACCTTCCCGGTCGCGTTCTTTCCCGTCATGGGCGGCCCGATGTGGGAAAAGCCGGCGGTGCGGCGCAACGTGGCACGGATGCGCGAGGACGGCTACGCGGTGATCGAGCCCGTCTGGCGCGAGCACTTCGACCCGCTGATGGACAAGATGCACGGCCATTTCTCCCTGCCCGACCCCGATGACGTGGTGGCGGTGGTGCGTGGCCTGCTCGCGCAGGTCACGACCGGGACGCCGCGCGCCGCCCTGCTGCGCTGACCGGCCTGCCGAACGGGACCCCTGCCATGCAGACACTCCTCTACAGCCTCACCGGAGCCGACACCCGCCGGCACTATTCGCCGCATGTGTGGAAGATCATCCTCGCCCTGCTGCACAAGGGGCTCGAGTTCGAGCTGCGGGCGGTGAGCTTCGATGGCATCGCCGGGATCGAGGACGGCTCCTTCCGCAGCGTTCCGGTCCTCAACGACCGCGGCCACCTCGAGGGTGACAGCTTCGCCATCGCCCTCTACCTGGAGCAGCGCTATGCCGACCGGCCGAGCCTGTTCGGCGGCGCCGGCGGCATCGCCATGGCCCGTTTCGTCGAGGCGTTCAGCAAGGAGTTGCTGCACCCGCCGATCTCCGCCGCGGCGATGCTCGACATGCACGCGATGATGTCCCCCGCGGACCAGGCCTATTTCCGCGCCGCGCGGGAGAAGCGGTTCGGCAAGACGCTTGAGGCCCTGTTCGAGACCCGCCATGCCGCTCTCGCCGACCTGCCGGCCCGGCTCGCCCCGTTGCGGGCGGTGCTGGCCCTGCAGCCCTGGTTCGGCGGCGAGAGGCCGCTCTTTGCCGACTACATCCTGTTCGGCGTGTTCCAGTGGGCCCGTGTCTGCACCCCCGAGCCCGTGCTGTCGCCGGGCGACCCCGTGCATGACTGGTTCGAGCGGTGTCTCGACCTGCACGGCGCGGTCGGCCGGTCAGTGCCGGAAGCCAAGGCCGTCACCGCGGCATGAGGCCGGCTGCCTCGCGGCCCGGTCTCACCGGGTCCGGCAGGCGGCAACGAGGGCATCGACCAGCGGATCGAGAAGCTCCGGCGCCGCCGCGAAGTTGAACCGCGCGAAAGCCGTTCCGCCCGGCAGGAAGCGCTCGCCCGCACTGAGCGCGATCCGGCCCCGCTCGAGCAGCACGGAGGCGGCCGGTCCGGGCAGGTCCAGCGCCGAGAGATCCAGCCAAGCCATATAGGTCGCCTGCGGGGCGGCGAAGCCGATGCCGGGCACCTCGGCGGCGAGGCGTCGCTGCACATGGTCGCGTGCCGCCTGCAGGTAGGTCCGCAGGCGGTCGAGCCATTCATCGCCCCGCGCCCAGCCGGCAAGCGTTGCCGCCACACCAAAGGCATTTGCCAGGCCGAGCCCCTTGAGCGGGATCCGCGCCGCGAACCGCTGCTTCAGCCCGCCCGAGCCGAACTGCATCAGCCCGGCCGAAAGCGCCGGAATGTTGAACGCCTTCGTCCCGGAGACGAGCGTGACGGTGCACGCGCCGATCTCCGCGCCCAGCGCGGCGAGAGGGACATGCGCGCGTCCGTCGAACACCAGGTCGGCATGGATCTCGTCGCTGACGACGACCATGTCGCGCGAAAGGCACAGGCTGGCGAGCGCATCGAGCTGCGGGCGCGTCGCGACATGGCCGGTCGGATTGTGCGGGTTGCACAGGAGCAGGAGGCGCGTGCGGTTCGGCAGGCGGGCGTCGAGCTCGGCCGCCGAGAGCGCCGGACCCTGGCCGTCGGCGCGCATCGGCAGCGTCGCGACCTGGCGCCCCTGGTCGAGGACGGCTGCCCGGATCGGCGGGTAGATCGGCTCCTGGATCAGCACGCAGTCGCCGGGATCGGTGAAGGCGGCGACACAGAGATAGAGCGCCTGCACCAGGTCGGCGATAGGCACCCCAAGGTCCGGCTCGGGCTCGAACCCGTAAAGCGCCGCCATCCGGGCGGCATGGGCAAGCGCCAGCGGGTGCGGCGCGCCGGTCGCAAGATGCGGCGGGTAGCCGTAGTCCCCACGGGCGGCGACGTCGGCAATCGCCTCTTGCACGCAAAGCGGCGGCGCAAGATCCATCTCGGCGACGAAGGCCGGCAGCACATCGGCGCCATGGGTGGCCCATTTCATCGACCTGCGCTGGCGCAGCGCGGCCGGCGAGAGCCGGCTTTCGGCGGGCAGAAGCGCGTCGCCGAGCGGGGCGAAGAGCGGGCTGGGCTGCGCGTCCTCACGCGGTGCTGTCGGGTGCATGGCGGTCACCTTGATCGGTGGACAGGGAAGATGGCAGCGCCTCCGCAGACCGCCCCGGAGCGAGCGCCGCGAAGGTGCGGGCGACCATCTCCTCGACGGGCGGCATGGCAACGCCGAGCGACTCGCGGCGGGTGAAGTCGAACCGGGTCGGCGGCTCTGGAGGTCCTGCGGCGGGCGCGGGCAGCGCGGAGGCCGGCACATGCCGGGCCATGATCCCATAGAGGTCCTGCCAGGTCCGGCTCTCGGTGATCGCGAAATAGCGGCCGCTCGCCTGCGGCTGATCGAGAGCTGCCAGCACCATCCGCGCCAGGGCGTCCGGATCGGTGAGCGACATGGAGCCCGCCGGGACCTGCCGATGCCAGCCGAGCCGGCCGGCGGCGAGATCGCGCAGCATCGCGAGGACATGACCCTCGGCGTGCGCGGGCAGCAGCGGCGGCCCGACCACCATGCTCGCCAGCAGGATCGACAGCCGGATCCCGGCCGCTTGCGCGAAACGCTGGGCGGCCTGCTCCATCGCCGTCTTCTGCGCCGCTCCGAAGCGGCGGGCGGCAAGCTGCGCCGCAAGATCGGACACGTGGTCGATCTCGTTCCGGACGACAGCCGGGTCCTGCGGGTCGGCGCTGGCCGTGCTGGAGCACAGTACGACGCGGCGGATCCCATGACGGTCCGCCGCCGCCATCAGGCCGAGGCAGGCCTGTTCGAGCGGCTGCACGAGTTCGGCAGCGCCGCGCTGCGGATCGAGCTGGGCCTCCCGGGTTCCGTCCGCCGCCTGTCGCCGCGTCGGGAAACAGGCGATGCACAGGGCATCCGCCCCGCGCAACGCCGGATCGAAGGACGCCGGGTCCGCCGTGTCGGCCGGATGCAGCCGCAGCCGCTGCGCCGCGCCGGGAAGGGCGTAGAGGCGGGAAGGCTCCTCCGCCGCGTGCCAGGTGGCGGCCACCTCGTCGCCGCGTGCCAGCGCGGCGCGCACCACATGGGCGCCGACGAAGCCGGTTCCGCCGGCAACGCACAGACGCAAGGGAGGGCGTTTCGTCATCTCGGCTCCCGCAAGGGGCGAAGGCATCGGCTCCGCGCGTGGTCCAGTGTGCCGCTCCGGACCCGTCGGACCAGAGGCGTTGCGTGCATCTCATCCGTGCTCCGCACGCCCGCTCGCGACCCCGGCTCCGGCTCCAGGGCGCGACGCCGGCGCCGGGCCCCGGCGCTCCCCGTCAGGCAGTCGCATCAGCACACCCCCGGCAAGCGTGTGCCGCGCGCCGCCGAGCGTCGCCGCGACGGCCGGATCATGGGTGACGAGCAGCAAGCCCGCGCCCCGGCGCACCAGATCCGCGAGCAGCCGCACGATCTGGTCCCGGGTGTCCGCATCGAGCGCCGCGGTCGGTTCGTCGGCCACGAGAAACGCCGGCGCGCGCGCCAGCGCGCGGGCGATCGCCAGGCGCTGCGCCTCGCCGCCGGACAGCACGGCGACCCGGCGGCCAAGGAAATCGGCCGCCACCGGCAGTCCGACCTGCGACAAAAGCCGCGCGATGCGATCGTCCGTCGCCGCGCGCGCGGCGCGGCTCGGCCAGGGCCAGACCCGCGCCGGCCGCCGCTCCGGGGCCTGTAGCACCTCGGCGAGCACCTCGCGCACCGTGAAATGCGGCGCCATCGCGCGGTGCGGATGCTGGCTGACCAGGGCGCAGGCCGCGCGAGGCAGTGTGAGATGCCGGCCCTTGCCGCTGCCCTCTTCCCCTTTCAGGACCGTAACCTCGCCCTGCTGCGGCGCGATCAGCCCGGCAGCCAGCCGCGCCAGCGTCGACTTACCGCTGCCGCTCGGACCGCACACCGTGGCGCAGCCGCCGGACGCGATGGTGATCGACACCTCGTCGAACAGGCAGCGGTTGCCAACCGCGTGGCTGACCGCCTGCAGCCGCAGCCGCGCGGTCGCGCCTGCCCGGCATGGGGCGAATCCGGCCACGTCCCGCAGCACCGTTGCCGGAGGACGCCGAGCGGGCAGGCCCGGCTGCAACCGACCGTTCTCGAGCCAGCCGGCGCGTGCGGCGAAGCGGGCAGCGAGATCGCGATCATGGGTGATGAGGATCTGCGCCCGCTCCTCCGCCCGCCTGGCGAGGCTGCGCAGCGCGCGGTCGCGGCTGGCGGGGTCGAGCGAGGCCGTCGGCTCGTCGAGGATCAGCACCCGCGGCCGCGGGATGAGCGCGAGGGCGAGCAGCACGCGCTGGATTTCACCACCGCTGAGATGGGCTGGATATCGGTCGTGAAGCACCTCGGGAAGATCGTAGTCCAGGCAGATCTCGCGCACGCTCCGCCCATCGCTGCCATGCACCGCGAGCATTTCGGCAACGTGGCCGGCAACCGACAGATGCGGATTGAGCGCATCGCCGAGCCCCTGCACCACAAGGCCGATGGCGCGCCCGTAGAGGCGGCGCAGGCGGCGGGGTCCGGCGGCGAGCATGTCCGTGTCGCAGACGCGGGCCGAGCCGGCCCAGCGCGCCCCGGCGGCCGGCCGGACGGCAAGCGTTTCGCGCGCGGCGGGCCGGCCCGGCAGAAGCCCGGTGAGCAGCCGGGCGAGACTGCTCTTGCCGCAGCCGGACGGCCCGAGCAGGGCATAGGTCTCGCCGGGCGAGACCCGCAGGTCGATGCGGTCGAGCAGCAGGCGTCCGCCGATGGCGAGCGACAGGTCGGTTACCTCGATCATGCTTCTGCCTCGGCGGCGGTGCGGCCCGACGGGTCGCCGGAGAGGCGCTGTATCGTCAGCAGGAACAGGGCCAGCGTCACCGCCGGAGGCAGCATCAGCCAGGCCCAGGCCGGCGTGGTGAGGTGGCCAAGGGCGTCCTGCATCATCCCGCCCCAGGTCGGCAGTTGCGGATCGACAAGTCCCAGAAAGCCCAGTCCGGCGGTCTTGAGCGCCGCCCGCCGGACACTCTCAAGCGCCAGCGCCCGCAGTTCCGGGGCGATCGGCGGCAACAGGTGCCGCGCCGACAGGTAGGACCAGCCATACCCGACCAGCCGTGCCTGCTGCAGGCTCTCGCGGGTGAGTTCGCGCAGGATCAGGGCGCGCACCACCCGCACGTCGTCGTGCCAGTTGGTCAGGGCGAGCAGCAGCACCAGGGTGACGAGGCCCGGCTCGAGCGAGGCGGCCACCACCAGCAGGATCAGGATCGAGGGCAGGATCTGCAGGATGTCGACCAGACGCAACACCAGCGCCTGGACGATCCGGCCGCCGCACGCTGCGGCAAGACCGCCGAGGATCGCGAGCGCCAGCGTCGCCGCCGCAGCCAGGAACGCGATGGCGATCGAGTTCGGCGTTGCCGCCAGCAGGCCGGCCAGCACGTCCTGGCCGATGTCGTTGGTGCCAAGCAGATGGGCGAAGCCGGGCGCCATGAGGATATCGGGCCCTGTCGCCGGCGGCGGCAGGCCGATGCCGGACACCAGCAGAACGACCGCGATGGCGAGACCAAGGCCCCGGCCCAACAGGCGGCGAAGCGCCGGTCGGCGGCCGGCCGGGCCGCGCTTCGGCGAATTTCGCTGGCGGCCAGGGGCCGGAACGCTGCAGACCATGGCTCAGCCCCTGCGCGCCAGCCGGCCGGCCAGTCCGTCGAGCAGCGCGTTCAGCACCAGGATCGCTGCGGCGAGACAGATCACCGCTCCCTGCAGAAGCGCAAGGTCGCGGGCGCGGATCGCCTCATGGATCACCAGGCCGATGCCGGGATAGGAGAACACGATCTCCACGAACAGGACGACGGAGAACTGGCCGGCCAGCGTGTCGCCGAGACGTCCTGCCAGCACCGGCGCCAGGCTGCGGGCGAGATAGGTGACGCGCAGCCGCCAGCCGGCGATGCCCCGCGCCCGCGCGTTGATCACGAAGGACCGCAGCGACAGAGCAAGAGTCGCGCCGCGGCTCAGAAAGAAAAAGCGGACGATCTCGTGGGTGGCAAGCGCCAGCGCCGGCAAGGCCGCATGATGCAGCACCCCGGCAATCCTGACGAGGGGATCGGCGGGGGGAAGCAGCGCCTCCGCCCCGCCCAGCGGAAACAACGGGACCGCGACCGCAAGAAGCCACAGCAGCAGGATCGAGACAGCGTAGGGCGGCACGCTGCCCAGCGCCGACAGGCCGACGAGAAGGCCTCGGCCGAGCGGTCGCTCCGGGGCAAGGCCCGACTCGATGCCGAGCAAGGGCCCGATCAGAAGATAGATGGGAAACGCGAGCAGCACGAGCAGGCTCGTCCACGCAAGGGCACCCGCCACGACCTGCGACACCGGCGCGGCATGGGCCACCGAAAATCCGAGGTCGCCGGACAGCAGCGCGGCACAATAGGCCAGAAACTGCTCGCCGAGAGATCCACCAAGGCCCATCTCCTGCCGCAGCGTCTCGCGCTGCGCAGCCGCAAGGCCGAGATCGAGGTCCGAGGCCCGCTGCAACTCGACCGGATCGCCCGGCATGAAGCGCGGCAGCAGGAAGCCGAGGGCAACGACCAGCAGCAGGGCGAGGGCCCGGTCGAGGACCATTCGGCCGGCACGAGACGGGAAGCCTGCCGCCACCTCGGCCTCCCTAGCGCGCGCCGGGACGGTAGAACAGCGACCTGTGCAGCGGGCTCGGAATGCCGATGGCGACGCCATCGGCCGGCATCACCGGCACAACGCGCGGCGAGTGCCCCGTCATCCACACGGGATCGACCAGCATCAAGGAGGGAAGCTGGGCGAGATAGAGATCCTCGAACTGCCACAGGATGCGCTGCCGCTCGTCCGCATCGAGCGCCTCCGACTGGCGCCGGAGCAGGTCGCGCAAGTCCTGATCACCGGGAAAGCGGTCGTGGCGCCAGTCGTCACCGACGATCCGCCGGCCGATCCCGTTGGGATCGCCGAGCGTGCTGGTCGACGCAAGGGCGAGGTCGAACTCATCGGAGGCCAGGCGGTCCTGCAGGGCGCCTTGCTCCAGCACCGAGAGGGCGACCTTCAGCCCGAACCTCGCGAACTGGTCGGCCAGCGTCACCGCCAGTCGGCGCATGTCCTCGCCGACCACGAGCCGCAACGTGTCGGGCGCGCCCTCCGTCTGCCAATTGCCAGCCGCATCGCGCGTCCAGCCGGCCTC
Organism: Stappia sp. TSB10GB4; assembly: GCF_900185745.1. NCBI lineage: Bacteria > Pseudomonadati > Pseudomonadota > Alphaproteobacteria > Hyphomicrobiales > Stappiaceae > Stappia > Stappia sp. TSB10GB4. The sequence goes on from NZ_FYAV01000044.1 coordinate 198,256, forward strand.
CGTCAGGAGACGCTCGGCCTGCTGCGGATCGAACGCGTAGCCAGGCAGCCCGCCATCGCGAAGCCAGCGCGACCCTTTCTGGAAATAGCCGGCCTCGGCGACCTGCGCATGGCCCTGATAGGCGATGTCGGCGAGCGCCTGCCGGTCGAGCGCGTGAGCCAGCGCGCGCCGCACCGCGAGCGGGACCAGAACCGGATTGCGGTGGTTGAACAGCAGGCGCACCGGATGCCCGCTCGAGGTTTCGATCACCAGCTTGCCGGCCGCCGCGACCTCCGCCGCTTTCGCCGGCATCAGGTTCGGCACGATATCCGCCTCGCCGCGGATCAGCGCCAGCGCCGCCGCCTCGGGCGCGAGCCTGGTGATGACGACCGTGCTGAAGCGCGGCGGCCCCGCCCGGTGGCCGGCAACCGCCTCCAGCCGGTAGCGCCCCTGCGCCTTGTCGAAAGCCGCCAGCCGGTACGGTCCGCTGCCGGCCGCCGCCTCCAGGCTGGCGAACCGCTGCGGATCCTCGATGTCGCGATAGACATGGGCGGGCAGGACCGGCATGCCGGCGAGCACCTCGCCGACAAAGCCGGCATCCGGGCGCGTGAGCGTCAGGCGGAGCCGGGCATCGTCCAGCGCCACCGCCTCGCCGATCGCCTCGACGGAGACGAAGCCGTGCCGGTGCCGGCGCAGATAGTCCACCGTGAAGGCGACGTCCTGCGCGGTGAGCGGATGTCCGTCCTGCCAGCGCGCCGAGGGGTCGAGATCGATGTCGTAGACGAGCCCGTCGCCGCTGGCCTGCCAGTGCAGCGCAAGGCCGGGCACGAAGGCGCCGGTCTCGTCCTTCTCCACCAGCGTGTCGAAGAGGAACCCGGTGTAGATATAGCCCATGCCGTCGCGCCGATGGGCGAAGGGCGCGAGCAGGCCGCGATCGCCGCGTGGATCGGCGATGACGAGCGGCGCCTCCGGCTCGGCCCGCAGCGCCGCCGGCCCCGCTGGCAGGGCAAGGCTTGCGGCAAGTGTCAGAAGAATACCGGCGAGTGGTTTGAACATCGCGAATGGCCCCCGTCGCGCCCGTGGGCGGGCGCAGGCGCGTCGGAACCGCGGCGGGAGGCCGGGTCGCGCGCAGGAATCTGTCGCTTCGGTCTGGCTGGCGATGATCGCGAGGGATCGACTGGCTGGGCAGCGGGCGGCGGCGCGCAGCAGGTCTGCATGCCGGCCGGGACTGCGCCCGAAAGCTGGTTTTGATTAGCGCCTCGAACCCGAGGGGACCAGTCGGATGAGATGAGGACAGCCCTCGCAAAAACCGAGGGCATGGCCTGCCGCTCCGGAACGATCCGGCCCGAGAGCCGGATTCGGCTGACTTCCGCTGACTTCGGCGACAGCCCCCTACTCGTCCACGCGGATCGTGATCTGGTCCTCGTAGAGCATGAACCGCTCCTCGCCGGGCCGCGTGGCGGTGAACACGACCGCCCGTGCCGGCGTCGCGCCGCCACAGGATCGGCTGATCCGGAACCCGACGCCTCCGTCCGACCAAATGCCCGTAGCGAGTTCCGGAAGGTACTCGAACGTCTCTTCCCAAGATGGTGGCTGTTCGCCGCAACGTCCGCGCTTAGCATGGATCACGACCGACTCGCCAACTCTCACCTCGGAAAGCTCGCGCCAGTAAATGCGCTCACCGGTCATGTCGATGACCGGCTCGCCGGCTTCCGGCTTCTTCCGCACGACGACTTGAGGCTCCGGCTTCTGCCAACCGATCAATCCGATCCCCATGCCGCCCACCAAGACAATCGCAACGGCGATTACAGCGGCAATCGGCCAGCGGCGCGAGCGACGGGACGCGCCGACGGTGATCCGCGGCGCAAGCTCCTGCAAGTCCGTGGCGTCGCCGTTCTTGTCGTTACCCTGCTCATTGGAGGGCTTGCGCCGTTGAGCCTCTTCGTAAAGCCGATGCCAATGCGGCAGGATATCGTCGCCGTCCTCGATCTGGAGCAACAGGGTCAGAAGCCGGAAATTGCGGCGATTGGGAACATGGACACCCTGACGCCAGTTGTTCAGGCTCTTGAGCGCCGTTTCGTGGGCCCCGTCCGTCCTCTTCCTGGTGAGGGCACAGTAGTCGCTGGCGAGGCCGCCGTTGTCCACGTGCCCCCGCTCCATGCACAAGGCATCGAATAGCCTGTGCCATTCTTCAATGCTCTCAAGTCTGCGCCCCATGCAGCCCCCAGGCCTGACCTTCGCCCGTCCTTTTTAGCCAGCACGCTGAAACCGGTCAACACGTTGATAATTATCGTTTAACTTCCTTGTCTTCCGATTTTTCCAAGCCTTCCAAGTTGGTAGATGACGCCGAATGCAGTCCTCCCTAAGAGCATGGTCGGGCAGCCCGTCACACGGGCTGTTGCTGGGCGCCTGCTTACAGGTTGAGGGTGGGCGGCTTGGACAATCCATACGGAAACCGGGAACCTCCATGACCAGCCGACACAGATCTTTTCTACGGTCTGCCGCTCTTCTCCTGGGTGGCCTTCTCGTCACGGCGGCGGGGACGTCCAGCGCACTCGCCTGCCGGGGTACGGCAGAATACCCCGCGGTCTTGCAGCAGCTTGCCGCCGCTTCACTGGCCGCCAAGCGCAAGGCCGAGCTGACGCGGCAACTGGAAGAGGGCCGCGTCCTGCACGACCGCGCCCATCGGCAGAATGACGCGGGTGCCATGCGGGAGTCGCTGAAGATCCTCGACCGCATCAAAGCCGCGCTGCCGAGGTAAGCGATGATGTTCCCGAGACTGTCACGCTTCGGCGTGGTCTTCGCCGTGCTTTTCGCGCTGAGCCTGATGGCCTGTCAGACCGCGGCGGCCGATAATGGCAACCGCCTCACCGCCGAACAGGTGCGCAGAGCCTTCATCGGCCGCGAATGGAGCCAAGGCCAGGGCACCTTCCTGTTCTCCAGAGACGGCACCTATCGCTATGCCGACAGCCGGATGACCGCCCAGGGCACCTGGCAGATGAACGACAACGGCGTCCTGTGCGCGACCAACAGCCATTCGAGCGTGCGGACTTGCTACACCTTCTACCGCGACGGCAATGGATATCGGTACTGGCACGACCGCGAGCGCCGGTACTGGCCTGCCTCTCTTCGTTGATCCACGTTCAAGGGGAGAGCAATGAAAAACGTCTTCCTGGCGGTTCCCGTCGTTGCGGCGATCTTCGCGGCGCTCGTCAGCGGATCCGCGTTCGCCGCCGAGCCAAGTGAGAGGCAGATAAGAAACGCATTCACGTTCGATATTCCGCCGGTGTGGGACGTTAGAGACTTCAAGGTCAAAGCAACGCAAAACTTCGGAAGCAACATTGAACCGCTGTACAAGAGCCGGTTCAACGCGTCTATTGAAGTCAAGGAAGATACATTCGAGCCGCTGGGGCATCTGGGAGATGTCTTAGAGGCCGTTTGGAAAATCGCGGACAGGGGTTTTTCGTTGAGGCGCTTTGTGATTCAAGCTCTGAATGTGGACAGAGCAGAGTCGTGGCCGGATGGCCAAGATCGCCAAGAAGACCAAGCGCTACCC
>NZ_FYAV01000036.1:0-146170 GCF_900185745.1 Stappia sp. TSB10GB4
GGTTCAAGCAGCCCAAACTGCTCATCGCTGAGCCAGAAATAGTCGCGATCCATGACGGGTCCCCCTCAGAGACCCTGAATCACAATCCCGCCGTCAGAGGAACCCCTTTTATGGGTCCGGACCCTAATTGAATCATATAGGGAGATCCGTGACAGTGGTCCTGATTCTGCTGAAAGAATTCTCCATCGTCTTGTCCGAGCAACGAAACACATAAGTAGGAGCAAGATGCTGTATGAAATGTCCGGCGGCAGCAAAGAGGCTATGTTCATGATGGAAGAGCTTCCTATGATGCTAGACATGATGTTTCACCATATGATCGAGCGAAACAATACAGCGCCGCCGGACAAAGAAGATAGAAACGAAGCCTAGTTCGGCGCGCTTGTCGATGTTTCCGCGTAAAGCAAGTTGCGCATCACGAAGCTGCGCTTCGTTCGAACCGTCTGTATAGAGACGGCATTCACCTGGCAGTTCCACGTTTTAAAGCAGATTCAAGCGTCTCTAGTGGTTTGATCGGATCAAAAGAGTCCGAGTTTTGGATTCCCCTCGGCTTTCTGGCGTGCGAGTCTGCCGCATGCGCAGCGACGTCTCCTTCACCGTATCTCCTGCCGATCGTCAGCGGTTGCGCGCCATCGCCGTTGACCCGAAAAGCCCGCAGAAACACGTCTGGCGGGCACGGATCATCCTTCTGAGCGGCGACGGCCCGGGCACCTCGGCGATCATGACGGCTACGGCCAAGTCCAAGACCTGCGTCTGGCGCTGGCAGGAGCGGTTCATGCATGAGGGCGTCGACGGCCTGCTTCGCGACAAATCCCGTCCGCCCGGAAAGGCGCCGGTGCCGCCGGAGCGTGTCGCCGAGATTATCCGCCTGACGCTCGAGCCGCCGCCGCACGAGGCGACGCACTGGACGTTGCGCGCGATGGCCAAGGTCGCCTGCATCGCGGCGTCGACCGTGCAAGCGATCTGGAAGGCCCACGGTCTCAGCCCGCATCGCTGGCGGCAGTTCAAGCTCTCCAACGATCCCAAATTCGCCGACAAGCTCACGGCCATCGTGGGCCTGTATGTCGATCCGCCGGCCCATGCGGTGGTGCTTTCGGTCGACGAGAAGAGCCAGATCCAGGCCCTCGACCGCACCCAGCCCGGCCTGCCCATGAAGAAGGGCCGCGCCGGCACCATGACCCACGACTACAAGCGGCACGGAACCACAACGCTGTTTGCCGCCCTCAATGTGCTGGATGGGACGGTCATCGCCCAGAACATGCAGCGCCACCGTCATCAGGAGTTCATCCGCTTCCTCAACCGCATCGAGCGCGAGATGCCGGCCGACAAGGCCATCCACGTCATCCTCGACAACTACGCCGCCCACAAGAAGGACAAGGTCCGCGCCTGGCTCGCCCGCCATCCGCGCTGGACCTTCCACTTCACGCCGACCTCCTGCTCCTGGCTCAATGCCGTCGAAGGCTTCTTCGCCAAACTCACCCGGCGCAGGCTCAAGCACGGCGTCTTCCATTCCGTCGTCGATCTGCAAGCCGCCATCAACCGCTTCGTCAGCCAATACAACGCCGACAACCCGAAGCCTTTCATATGGAAGGCTGACCCCAATGACATCATTGCCGCCCGAAACAGAGGGTTCCAAACGTTGGAATCAATCCACTAGCTTCATGACGTTCAAGCGCCACGGCCGGCCGGAAGAAGTCGCCGGCATGGTCGCCTGGCTGGCCGGTCCCGAGGCCGGCTTCGTCACCGGGGCGATGCACACGATCGACGGCGGCTTCGGCGCCTGACGGCACGACGCAAGGCGCGGGGCCGGCATCTGCCTGCCCCGCGCCGCATCTTGCGATACAGGACGGCCTATCCCACCAGCTCCATGAAGCGGATGCGGTTGTTGAACGGGTCGATGACCTGCAGTTCCAGCCGGTTGCCGTGATCTTCGAGCCCCGGCTTCATGTAGCGGTAGTCCTTGGCGTGCAGATCCCGGTGCAGATCGCGGATGCCGGTCATGTAGACGCACATGTTGCCGCCGGGCGTCGCGTCGCCCGCGTGTTCCGACAGGTGCAGACGCAGGCCGGAGCGCGAGATCTGCATATAGAGCGGAAAGTTCTCGCCGTAGCGGTGCTCCCAGTCGAGGGAGAAGCCCAGAAAGCCGAAATAGAACTCGCTCGCCTTGGCGACGTCGAAGATTCTCACGATCGGTACCGCCTGGTCGAGGCGGATGCTCTCCGGCGGCTTGGCCGCCTCGCCCCCACCTTCGCCCCCACCTTCGCCCCCACCTTGGCCCTCGCCGATCTTCGCCGCCAGCACGTTCCAGTTGGCAAGGCCGAACTGGCGGGCGACGATTTCCAGCGCCTCGCTATGGGTGATGGTCAGGTTGCGTTCGGCAAGGGCATCGCGCATGGCCTTGGCCATGAGCTTCGAATGGCGATAGTCGCGCATGTCCGTTTCCTCGTCATGGCGAAGTCCCCGTCAGCACCCGCGTTACCGACGCCTTCGCCCGACGGTTGAACGGGTCAAGACGCATCGCTTCGGAGGCATTCGCCATGCCCCGCCATGGTCATGACGGGGTGCGGGCTGCCGGCTGCCTCCGGCCGTGGCGCAGGATAGCGCACCGCACCGCCCCTGTCAGCCTGTGAGTGTCAGCCTGTGAGTGCCGGCCTGCGAGTGCCGGTGGCAACCTTGCCTTGCGCGCGGCGCCTCCGCCGGTAAAACGGTGAGAGCCCAACCGGACAGCGAGATATCCCCCCATGCCGACCCTGCCGACCTTCCACACCGCCCGCCTCACTGTGCGGCCGCGGACCCTCGCCGATCTGCCCGCCTGCCTTGCCATGGACCGCGATCCCGAGGTGACGCGGTTCGTGCCGGGCCCCTGGTCCGATCCCGCCGGCCACGAGGCCTTCGTGCGCGGGCGGATGGAGGCCGATTACGGGCGGGGCCTCGGCTACTGGTCGGTGGTCCCGCGCGAGCGGCCGAACCATTTCCTCGGCTGGATCCTGCTGATCCCCTGCGACGGCATCGGCCCGGAAATCGAGATCGGCTGGCGCTTCATCCGCGGCGCCTGGGGCAAGGGCCTTGCGACCGAGGCGGCACGGCCGGTCCTTGCCCATGCACTGGGCACGCTGGCGCTCGACCGGGTCGTCGCCGAAATCCACCCGGACAATGGAGGCTCCGTCCAGGTCGCGCTGAAGCTCGGCATGACCGAGGAGGGCGTGATCGACAAGGACGGCACGGCCTGGCGCTCCTTCGTCATGCGGTAACGGCGGCGCGGCGGCGGGCGGGCAGCGTCATGGCGATGACACCGGCGACGACGCAGCCCAGCCCGATCCAGGCCGTCGGGCTCAGCGTCTCGCCGAGAAACACCATGCCGATCGCCACCCCGATCGGGACGCGCAGATAGGACTGCGCCGTGGTGCCGACCGAACCGAGCGTCTGGACCAGCCGGAAATAGATCACGAAGGCCAGGGCGGTGGAGACCACCGCAAGGGCGATCAGCGCGAGGACGGAGGCGGAGCTGGGCTCCAGCCGCCACGGCTGGTCGACGAGCAGGCTCGCCGGGACAAGCACGAAGGCGCCGCAGATCAGCGATCCGGCGGCGGGCATCATCGGATCGAGATCCTTGAAACCCTTGCCGAAGATCGCCGCCCCGGCATAGCAGACGGAGGCCGCGACGATCGCCAGTTGCGCCAGCAGCTCGCGGCCGAGCCCGCCGAGCGCCTCGACCCCAATGATCAGGCAGATGCCGATCAGCCCGGCGGCGACGCCGAACAGCTTGCGGCCGGTCACCGCCTCGTGCCGGACGACCAGTACGGTCAGCAGGAAGGCGAAGATCGGCGTCGTCGCGTTGAGGATGGTGGCGAGCCCGGCGTCGGTGGTCTGCTGCGCCCATGCGATCAGCGTGAAGGGCACCACGCTGTTGAGGCAGGCCTGAACCAGGAAGCGGCCCCATGTCCGCCGGTCGCGCGGCAGGCGCAGGCCGCGCCAGCGGATCACCGCCAGCAGGATCGCCCCGGCGATCAGGGTGCGCGCCGCGATCAGCGTCACCGGCGGGATGGTTTCGACCCCCACCTTGATGAAGCTGTAGGACGCGCCCCACACGGTCGACAGCACCAGCAGCAGCGCCAGTTCCACAGTCATGTTCGTTTGTCTTGGCATATTCGTTTGTCTTGGCATGTTCCGCCTTTCCGCCACAGGTCCGATGCCCGGTTCTAGCGGGCTTCTCGCGGCGGATGTTTCGGCCGGCGCCGAACTGTCGGCGACTGACACCGGCCGGCCGGGATGCTATGCCTGCCGGCATGGTGAACATCGCATCCGGCAACACGATCGCGGAGGTGGCGAGCCTGATCGGCGACGCGGCACGGGCCAACATGCTGGCCGCGCTGATGGGCGGTCAGGCGCTGACGGCGGGGGAGCTTGCCCGCCATGCCGGGGTGAGCCCCCAGACGACCAGCGGCCATCTCGCCAGGATGACGGAGGCGCGGCTGCTTGCCGTCGAGAAGCAGGGGCGGCATCGCTACTACCGGCTGGCCTCGGCCGAGGTTGCCCAGGCGATCCATGCCTTGATGGCGGTGGCGTCCGGCGGGCCGAAGCGGCATCGCCCGGTCGGGCCGAAGGACGAGGCCCTGCGCCTGGCGCGAACCTGCTACGATCACATGGCCGGCCGCCTGGCGCTGGCCGTCGCCGACGCTCTGGTGCGCGACCGCCACCTGGTCCTGTCGGACGAGGCCGGATTCGTCACCGAGAGCGGGCGCGGCTTCTTCGGCACGCTCGGCATCGACGTCGCCTCCCTTCGCGCCCGCCGCCCGCTGTGCCGGACCTGTCTCGACTGGAGCGAACGCCGCCCGCATATCGCCGGGCAGCTCGGCGCCGCGCTTCTGGACAGGGTGCTGGAGCGGGGCTGGCTGACCCGTGCGCCGGAAAGCCGTGCCCTGCACCTGACCCGCGCGGGAGAAAGCCGCCTCGTCGCCGCCTTCCGGCTGCCGCCGGACTGGCGGGGCACGACGTGACCCGACCGGGTCCGCTGCAGCGCCGGCCGCACCGGACAGGCGCCGATGCGCGCCTGAACCCGTGCCGCCGAAACCGTTTTACAACGCCGCACTGTCAGGTGAATATCGTCTGCACCCAGACCCTCGCATTCCGGACGGTATAGACCTCACATCGCAGCGACTTGCTGATGACACAAAAGGCATAGCGCAGTTAAGTCAATGGCAAGACGCCCTCGGCTGTCCTTGACTATAATGATGCAAGGATAAACTTGAGTGATCAGTGTATCTGTTGAAGAAAATCCCGACTATACAGAGACGGCACGGCTTGCGACAGAAGCATTCGCATCGCCTGACATCGTCTTTGATGCAAACCACGTGCGGTGGCTGTACGAGGACTGTTTCTCCGATGGCACCACCGTTGTCCGCCTGACCGAGGTCGAGACCGGGAAAAAGATCGGCCAGATCGCCCTGGTGCATCAGACGGTGCTGGTGAACGGACGACCGGAAAAGGCCGCGGCCCTGGTCGATCTGTTCATCCTCAAGGGGTGGCGCGGGCGCGAGCGTATCCAGATGCTCTATGATGAGGTCGGGCGGCAATTCGCTGCGCACGGCTTCAGGTTCGCTTTCGGAATGCCGAATGCCAAGGCATTGCCGGTCAACGAAAGGTTCTTCAACCTGAAAGCCTTCCTGCGTCTCGAACTCAGGATGGGCCTTGCCATCCCGGCGCGTTCAAAGCGCGTGACCGTCCACGAGCCCTTCGACAGGCAACGCCGCGACCACTTCGTCAGCATCTTCGACCGCTATGCGACCGATCCGGGCGAAACCGGCGTGCCATGGGACGGGCCCTCGCTTTTTGAGCGGCTGTGCGGTCACAAATACACCTACGCCGTCCATGCCACCGACGAGCTGTTGCTGATCTCCTCGCCGCGGGAAAGCCGCAAGCTGCCCTACACGCTCGCCGCGGCCTTTCTGCGCGCCACGGGCGCGGCGCCCGCAAGAGCCGATGTGAGGGCGGTGACGCGCGCCGCCTGCGCCTTCTGGCGCCGACCGCTGTTCGTCTATGCCGGCCTCAACCGGGCGCTTCCCGCCGCTCCCGGCATTCGCCTGCCCGACCGCGTGCGCCCCTCACCCATGCTCCTGCAGATGCGCGATTTTGCGCCCGAGCGCGGACCGCTCGACTTCTACCGTTTCCAACTGATCGATTTCGATTTTGCCTGAGCCAGAGCCTGGACCGCCATGACCCCGAACCTCAAGCGGGCGATGATCACCGCCGGCCTTGAAGCGATCGCGCTGACAGGTGCCGACAGGCTGCTTCCCGGCGCGGCCGGGCGTGGCATGGTCTTCACGCTGCACCATGTGCGCCCGGCCACCAACCGGCCCTATGAGCCGAACGCGCTGCTCTCGATCACGCCGGAGTTCCTCGACGCGGCCATTCGTGAGGCCGGGGAAAGGGGATACGTTCCGCTCGCGCTCGACGAGCTTCCCGATGCGGTTGCCGCCGCGAAGAATGGCGAGCGCTACGTCGCCTTCACCCTCGACGACGGCTGCCGGGACAACGCCGAGCACGCCGCGCCGGTGTTTCGCAGGCACGGCGTCCCGTATACGCTGTTCATCACCAAGGGGCTGGTCGAGCGCACCCACACCATGTGGTGGGAGACCGCCGAGGAGCTGACGCGGACCTGCGACCGGTTCGCGTTCGATTTCGGCGCCGGCATCGAGACCGTTGTCTGCGCCACCACCGCGCAGAAGCACGCGGCCTTTCTCCGGCTCGCGGATTTTATCGAAGCGATCGATGAAGACGCAGCGGTGGCGCGGCTGAATGACGTGGCGGCCGCGCAGGGCGTCGACCCTGCCGCGATCGTGGAAGAGCAGGTGATGGATGCGGATGCCTTGCGCCGGCTCGCCAAGACCGATCCGCTCGCCCGCTTCGGCGTTCACACCGTCTCGCACTGCAACCTCGCCCGCGTCGATGCCGCCCGTCTCGAGCGGGAGATCGTCGAGCCCATCGAAGCGATCACGAACTGGACGGGCCTGCAGCCGCGAACGATCGCCTATCCCTACGGGTGGAAGCGGGCCTGCACCGCCCGCGAGGCCGCCGCGGCGCGCCGGGCCGGCTTGACGGTCGGCGTCACCACCCAGCCCGGGGTTGTCGATCCTGCGGAAACCCAGGACTGGATGCTGCTGCCCCGCGTCTCCCTGAACGGGCTTTACCAGAAGCGCCGCTATGTGCGGGCGCTGCTCAGCGGCATTCCCTTTCGCCTGATGTGACGCTTCGGCGAGACGTCTTCCGTCTCCCTCTCGGCGTTCCTGCCGGACCTGCCAAGTTTCATTCGGCTTTATTTGAAAAATCCTTCGTCATCTTACAATTGCCACGCGATAATTCCATGGATTACCAATGACACCACACGCTTGCTGACGCCGCGCTGCTGGGCAGGATGCTGGAGTGGGGCTGGCTGACCCCTGCGCCGGACAGAAGCTCATCCAAGACCTTAAAAACACCGGCGCGCTCACAAAACCGAAAGGCGAGGTGCTGACACCCCGCACCGAACAGGCTCCAATGCCCGCCTGAACCCGTGCCGCCGACACCGTTTTACAACGCGACACTGTCGGATGGCTATCGTCTGTGTAGAGCCTAGAATAAGCTAAGCGGCTTCCGTTTCGTCGTTTTTGTTCTCAAACGGCAGATAGCCTTTGTAAACCAGTTGGTTGCGCACCACGGACGGGTGAACGCCAAACCTCCTGGCCGCCGTTTTCATGGCTTCGGCCGTGGGATCGTTGACATCGACAACGCGCTGAAGGTCGCTGAAAGGGCACAACAAGGAGTGAGCGAACGCTCTTTGAAATTTCTGACGGTCCGTTTTCGAGCGACTGACAATGCCGAAGCTGGCGTCTTTTCGCCATATGGCATCCCCGAACTGCCGAGCCAGCTCAAACCGCCGATCATGCGATGCAGTCGTTTGTAGCGCCGCGTGAAATTTGCGCCCATCTCCGATCCTGGCGCCGTAAGGCAGCGTTCTCGCGGTTGCAGTGGCCGACTTCAGGTCGCTCCACCGAGCCTTGAAAAGGTCTCCAAAAACGGCGTGTTTTAAAAGACCTCTCGGCACGCCGATAAGAGCCCGAAGCTCTTCCGCGGCGGCCTCGGCCATCTGCCACGGACTGGCATATCTCGGCAGGTTCCAGTTGCCCCCCAAGTCATCTGCCAAACTCAAATCGATCTCGACCGTCGACTCGCGGGCGGCTTCTATTGCCAAATTCAACGAGTGAGCCGAATCTGCTCCTGGTTGCGCGTGCGCAGCCTCTTCAACGCCGTCCTCGCCCGCGACAGCATCCAGTTTGACAAAGGCATCGATCACCTCATCAGGCGCGTCATCGGGATCGAAGCCCAGGCACGCTTCCAGCCGCCGCCAGGCGGCCAGCTCCGGGTCCTGCCGCTCGGTGGCGATCTGCAGGACTACGTTTTTCAGCGTTCCTCCATCCGCCATTCCTGCGCAATGCCCAAGAACGCTTTCAAAAAAAGCATCCAATTCCCGCTCGTATTCTTCGGCAGACACCATTCCAATCTTGAAATCGAAATAGGACTGGGGACCCCCGACGACGTTTTTTCCTACACTGGGAGCAAACGCGATACGGTTACCTACGCTGTATATCATCACGGGAGGCCACAGCGCACCGCCACTCGCCGAGTTCAACTCGTGACGCAGGCGCCAGTCCACCGAGGGAAGTCTGGCATCCCTGATGGTCTCCCATCGCAAGCGCCACCAATTATCTGCGAGCCAAAGCGCCAAGCCGATGGACGATGCCCGAAAATAATCGCGAACCGTCTGCTTTTCGATGTCTGCAATTCTAGAGATGACTTGGTCGCCAACGCGCAACGAAATGTCCGCCACCTCGTCGCGAGCTGCGGGCCAAGAGGCGGCAAGTGTGAAATATTTCACAGCACTCATCTGTAAAAGGCCTCCGCCGCCGCTATCGCGGCTTGCACATTCGGATCTTGATCTAGCGGAAACTCATTCGTTGCGAAAGCCACCTCCCTGGCTCTGATCAAGACATGCCTCGCAAACGCATCTCCCGGGAGCACCGGATAGCCATGGAATTGAGACTGATCGGCATTGGTCACTCGCAGTTCGAAGATCCAGCCGCTCTCGTCGATAGTCCACAGCAGAGGCGGAAGGTCCTCATCTTGGCAGTCCGACCAAAGCCCGAGCATAACGCCGCGCTTGAGAAGCAGGGGAATCCGATCACTGTCGTTCTTGCCGAATTTTGCATGTTCATCGCAATAGGTTCGCTCGGCATCCCGACCGGCATAAGGCGCCAGCTTGTAGGCTGTGGGATTGTATTTGTGCTTAGAATAGGCGCCATACCTGACGCGTTCCGCCAGTTCGGTTCGCGCGGCTATGGCGGGAACCCCAGCGCTCAACCGTCGGTTCGGATTATCCCGCGAACGCCTTGCGACAATCCGGGGCGGCGGTTTTTTCCTTGGCATCAATGAGCTCTTCCGCGTCAGCCTCCACGCCCATGCTCCTTGCGGGCTACATGATAATGCGGTGCGCAAACGTTCCCGTCTGGACAACGGCTCTCTTATCGGTCGCCGTTGCTCGCGCGTCGGCTTTTTCCAACTTACTCCGCCTACTCCAGGACGCAAATCCAATCCCGGCACATTGCCCCCCGTTGCCGCCGTGCAACTTCCTGTGAATTTCTGTATCTCGCCGCGCTTTTCTGCTAGACTGTTGCCCACAAGCAATAGGAGGCGCATCATGCGTGGCATCGCAGCTTTGGGCCTTGGCGGCCTCGCCGCCATTGCCGTCTCCCTCGCCGTCGGCGGGCTGACATTCAGCCCCGGGCATCTGGTCAACACCGCGAAGAAGGGCGACCGCATGGCGCGCACGGTGCAGGTCGCCTGCGCCGGCAGCACGATGCAGGACGCGGCGCAGGGCTGCGCGGAGCTTGCCCGCGGCGTCGATCCCGCCTCTGGCCCGCCCTGGCGGACGCTCGCCGCGCGCGACGGCACCACGACCATTCTCACGCGAACCCGCGTTTCAGAGTGATCCGGCCCTCCTGACCTCGGACACTCTCGAAGAGCGTGGCGGCGGGTCCCCCGGCCCGCCGCCATGTCGTTCGGGGCCTGTCGTTGGGGGCCTGTCGTTCGCGGCATGTCGTTCCCGGCCGGCGTTCCCGGCCCGTCCGCCTCCCCCCTCTCCCTCTCCCTCTCCCCTCTCCCCTCTCCCCCCTTCCCCTTCCCCTTCCCCTTCCCCTTCCCCGTCCTGGCGCGCCCGGCAGTCGCCGCGCGCTTTGCGCTTTCGCGCCCGCCCATCCCGGTGCAAGCTCCCGGCGGGCCGCGCCGGAGACACCCGGTCCCCTGGGCCGATCCCCTGGGCCGCTCCCCTGGGGAGACGCGCGCGATCCGGCGGCGGCAGGCGGGAGGTGCGGTCATGAGCAGTTCGCCGAACAGACGACAGGTCCTTGCCGGGCTCGCCGCCGTGGCGACATGGGGGGCCGGCGGCGGCCCGCGCGCGCAGGCGCCGCAGCGCGTCCTCGTCCTCGGCGCGGGCATGGCCGGGCTCTCGGCGGCGCGGGCCCTGCAGGAGGCCGGACATGCGGTCACGGTTGTGGAGGCGCGCGCGCGGATCGGCGGGCGTGTCGTCACCTCGCGCCTCTGGGCGGATCTGCCGATGGATCTGGGGGCGAGCTGGATCCACGGCCAGCGCGGCAACCCGCTGACCGCTCTGGCGCGCGAGGCCGGGGCGCGGCTGGTGGCGACCCGTTACGACGCCTCGCTGCTGCTCGGCCCGGACGGGGCGGAGATCGCCCCGGACCTGCGGCCGGCCGAGCGCATCCTGCGCCGCGCGCTGGCGGCGGCCGAGCGGCTGCCGGACGATGTCTCGGTGGCGCGGGCGCTCGAAGCCTCCGCCGACTGGCAGGGCGCCGAGGCGCCGCTGCGGCGGCTGGTATCCTATCTGGTGAACAGCACGCTGGAACAGGAATATGGCGGCCCGGCGCGGCTCCTGTCGGCCTGGCACGGGCGGGACGGCGAGGCGTTCGACGGGGCCGACATGCTGTTTCCCGACGGGTTCGACCGGATCGCCGCGCATCTGGCGCGCGGGCTGGACATTCGCCTCTCCGCCGAGGCGAGCGAGATCGCGCCGGGCTCCGTGCGCCTCGCCGACGGCAGCCGGATCGCGGCGGAGCGGATCGTCTGCACCCTGCCGCTGGGCGTGCTGCGCTCGGGCCGCGTGCGCTTTGCCGAACCGCTGGCGCGGGCCCGGCAGGCGGCGATCGACGGGCTGGGACTGGGGCTGTTGAACAAGTGCTGGCTGCGCTTCGACCGGGTCCGCTGGCCCGGCGAGGTGGACTGGATCGGCTGGCTCGGCCCGCGCGCGGGCTATTGGGGCGAGTGGCTGTCGCTGGCGCGCGCGCTCCGCGCCCCCGTTCTGCTGGGCTTCAATGCCGCCGATCCGGCGGCCGAGATCGAGCGGATGAGCGACCGCGACACCGTCGCCGCCGCGCGCGACAGTCTGCGGGCGATGTTCGGCGCGCGCTTTCCCGCGCCGCGCGCCGCGCAGGTCACTCGCTGGGGGCAGGATCGATACGCGCTCGGCAGCTACAGTTTCAATGCGGTCGGAACCAGCCCCGCGACGCGGCGGGCGCTTGCCGGTGCGGATTGGGACGGGCAGCTCTGGTTTGCGGGAGAAGCGGCCTCGGCCGCCCATTTCGGCACGGTGCATGGCGCGGTGCTGTCGGGGCGGGCGGTCGCCCGCGGCCTGTCCGAGCGGGGCTGAACCGGCCGCGATCCGTCACCAAAACCGGTCGCGCATCACCTTCGCGCGCGCGGCCCCGAAAAAGCCCTTCGCGCGCGGCGCCGCAAAAGCGCCGCCCCCTTGCCGTCGGCCCGTCCCCGTCCCATCTGCAGATCAGGGAGTGCAGGAAAAGCAGGGCGCAACCCTCGCCAGTCCGCCTCCGTACAGGCATGACCCCGACGGCACCGGCATGCGCCTGGCGCATGGCTGGCATGCGAAAGCTTGGCCGGCTCAATGGCAAGCTTCTGCAATCGTTCACAAAAACAGTGCAGACCGTTCACGCGGAGATGATCCGGCGAAGTCTTGCCAAGCCAGCGCGAACAGACCATATGAAGCGCATGATGACGATTCACAAAATTCATCAGCCATCGACTCCGATCGCCCTGTGGGGCGCTGGCGTCGTGCTGCTGGTTGCGACGCTCGGGGCCGGACTGGCCGCCTCGGATGTCGACGCCGCGGCGAAGTCCGTCGCCACCCTGCAACCTTTTGCGCAGGAGCACGTTATCCTGTCAGGCAAGGAGGAGCGGGCCATCGCGCGCACCGTTGAGGCGGTCTGCGGCGGCATCATCTTCCGCGAGGAGGATCCCGACTGCTTCGCCGGCACCGCGCCGGAGAAGAACCCGGTGATGGCCGAGCCGGCGACGGGCACCCCCGCCCTGCCGGCGCAACCCTCCGGTTCGTGATCCGCGTCACGGTTTCCTTGCCGTTTCTGCCTCAGTGTGGGGTCATCGAGAAACGATAAGCAGGGACGTGACGACAATGACCTTCCTTCATGACCATGGCGAGCCCTATGCTCACCGCCTGCGGGACCTGGCGATCGCCACCGTTGCCGCGCTGGCCGTCTTCGGCGGCCTGGTGAGCATCGCCCACACCATCCAGACCGCCTCGGCCGGCGCCGTGCGCAGCGAGATGGCGGCGCCCAAGACCGACCGCGCCGCCTCCGCGCTGCCCGCCGAGTGCCGCGGCCAGAGCTGGGGCAACTGGTCGGCCGACTGCGCCACCGCGCTCAGCGGCAACCGGGCGATGCGTCAGGTGCAGTTCACCACCGTCGAGACCCGCCAGCCGGCCGCCAACACTTCGGTCCTGGAGCGCATCCCCTCCAGTTCCTGACCGGGCGCCGCTTGCCGGCGAGCCGATACTAAAACGGGCGCCGCATGCCGGCGATCCGACACTGCATCGGGCGCCGCATGCCGGCGAGCCGACACCGCAAAAGGCGACGCGCTGCACCCCGCAGGCGTCGCCTTTGCCGTTCTGGAGACCGTTTCGGCGCCGGTCGGCGCGCGGGCGAGAATCGTCTAATCTCCCCGGAGCTCGCACCCGGTTCCCCACCCGGACATCCAAGGTCCCGGATCCCCAAAGGCTCTGCCCGATGTATCTCGCCGCCCTCTTCGCCCTGCTCTTCGCGGCCCTTGCCGCCGCCGCCTTCGGCCCCATGCGCCTTGCCGGCCTGTTGACCGCGGCGAGCTTCGTCGCCGCCGTGCTGGTCTACCTGCACCACGCCACCGACCCGCTGCCGCTGTCGTTCTGAAGGGGCGCGCCATGATCTCCCGCTCTCTCGAGACGACCCTCAACGCCCTCGCCCTTCTCGCCATCTCGGCGGTGCTCGGCGTCGCCTTCCTCGACCAGTTCGCCAAGGGCGAGCTGCCCTGCCCGCTCTGCCTGCTGCAGCGCGCCGGCTTCCTGCTGCTCGCCATCGGCCCGGTGCTGAATGTCGCGCGCGGCCCCCGCCCCGCCCATTACGGCGTGACGATCCTTGCCGGCCTCATTGGCGCCGGCTTTGCCATGCGCCAGGTGCTGCTGCATATCCAGCCGGGCGATGCCGGCTATGGCGCGCCCTTTCTCGGGCTGCATTTCTACACCTGGGCCTTCGTCGTCTTCGTCGTCGCGATTGCCGCCTGTGCCCTGATGCTGGTGCTGCGCGCGCCCGGCGAGGAGCCGCGTGCCGCCGGCAGCGCGCCCGTCCGCCTTGCCGGCCTGCCGCTCATTGCGGTGCTGCTGGTGCTGGCGATGGCGGCGGCGAATGGCGTCAGCACGCTCCTCGAATGCGGCTTCGAAGCCTGCCCGGACAATCCGACCGTCTACCGCCTGCTGCAGTAACCCTGGGACGGGCTCTAGCCGGCGGCGATCATCGCGCGGATGCCGTCGGCGATGAACTGGATCGACAGCGCCGCCAGCAGCACGCCGAGCAGCCGCGTCACCACCATGGCGGCGGTGTCGCCCATCATCCGCTCGATGCGGTCGGCCAGCAGGAAGGCGACGAAGCAACTGCCGATGATCACCAGGATCACCAGCGCCAGGCCGAGATAGGACACCGTGTCGGCCGCCTGCGACGACAGCAGGATGACGGCGGAGATCGCCGCCGGCCCGGCGATCAGCGGGATGCCGAGCGGAAACACGGCGACGTCATGCAGCTCTTCCTGGTGTGCGGCGTGCTGCGACACCGCCTTTTCCGCCGTCTCGGATTTGCGCCGGTTGCGCTTGTCGAACACCATCTCGATGGCGATGATCAGCAGCAGCAGCCCACCGGCGATCTGGAAGGCCGGCACGGAGATACCGAGCACGCCGAGAACGCCGCGTCCGGCCACCAGGAACAGGAACAGGATGGCGCCGCCGATCAGCGTCGCGCGCAGGGCGATGCGTCGGCGCGTCGCCGCCGTGGCGCCCGCCGTCACCGCCAGGAACATCGGCGCCAGCCCCACCGGATCGATGGTCACGAACAGCGTCGCGAAGGCATTGATGAGATAGTCCGCCAGCATTGCGCAAGCCCCCCGCGCGACTCGTCCAGCCCCCTTATATCAGCCAAAAGACGCCCTGTGGACGCGGGCGCGCCGGCCCGTGTCCGAACTTTCCCTTGGGCAACTGACAAGCCACTGTTTTATCTTGCCTTTTCGCAGCGCGAAATGCCCTGGCGGATTTGGCTGGCAGCGCGGAATCGGCTATAAGACCGGGACAGATTCAACAAGTGAGAGAGATCTCTTGACCGATCGGGACACGAACGCACCGTCGGGCGGCCTGCCGTCCGACATCCGGCCCGTTTCCATCACCGACGAGATGAAGCGCAGCTATCTCGATTACGCCATGAGCGTCATCGTCAGCCGCGCCCTGCCGGATGTGCGCGACGGGCTGAAGCCGGTGCATCGGCGCATCCTCTACTCGATGCACGAGAACGGCTACGAGTGGAACAAGCCCTACCGCAAGTCGGCCCGCGTGGTCGGCGACGTGATGGGTAAATATCACCCGCATGGCGACAGCGCGATCTACGACGCGCTGGTGCGCATGGCGCAGACCTTCTCGCTGCGCCTGCCGCTGATCGACGGCCAGGGCAATTTCGGCTCGGTCGACGGCGATCCGGCCGCGGCCATGCGCTACACCGAATGCCGGCTGCAGAAGGTCTCCGCGCGCCTCCTTGACGACATCGACAAGGAGACCGTCAACTTCCAGGAAAACTACGACAATTCGGAGAGCGAGCCGGTCGTTTTGCCGGCAAAGTTCCCGAACCTGCTGGTCAACGGCGCCGGCGGCATCGCCGTCGGCATGGCGACCAACATCCCGCCGCACAATCTCGGCGAGGTCATCGACGCCGCCATCGCCCTGATGGAAAACCCGGCGATGACCACCGCCGAGCTGATGGAGATCGTGCCGGGTCCCGACTTCCCGACCGGCGGCATCATCCTCGGCCGCTCGGGCATCCGCTCGGCCTATGAGAGCGCGCGCGGCTCCATCGTCATGCGCGGCCGCGCCGAGATCGAGGAGATCCGCAAGGACCGCTACGCCATCGTCATCACCGAGATCCCGTATCAGGTGAACAAGGCGGCGATGATCGAGAAGATCGCCGAACATGTGCGCGAAAAGCGCATCGAGGGCATTTCCGACATCCGCGACGAGTCCGACCGCTCCGGCATGCGCGTCGTCGTCGAGCTCAAGCGCGATGCGGTCGGCGACGTGGTGCTGAACCAGCTCTACCGCTATTCGGCGCTGCAATCGACCTTCGGTGCCAACATGGTGGCGCTGAACGGCGGCCGGCCGGAGCAGCTCGGCCTCAAGGACATGCTGACCGCCTTCATCGCCTTCCGCGAGGAGGTGATCGGCCGGCGCACCCGCTTCCTGTTGAAGAAGGCGCGCGACCGCGCCCATGTCCTCGTCGGCCTCGCCATCGCGGTTGCCAATATCGACGAGGTCATCGCGCTCATCCGCACCGCGCCGGACCCGGCCACCGCCCGCGCCCAGTTGATGGAGCGCAACTGGCCGGCCCGCGACGTGGAGCCCTTGATCCGCCTGATCGACGATCCGCGCCACATGGTCAACGAGGACGGCACCTACAAGCTCTCCGAGGAGCAGGCCCGCGCCATCCTCGACCTGCGCCTGCAGCGGCTCACCGCGCTCGGCCGCGACGAGATCGCCGACGAGCTCAACAAGATCGGCGAGGAGATCCGCGACTATCTCGACATCCTGCGTTCGCGCTCGCGCATCCTCGACATCATCCGCGAGGAGCTGACGGCGATCCGCGAGGAGTTCGCGACGCCGCGCCGCACCGAGATCATGGACGGCGGCGCCGACCTTGAGGACGAGGACCTGATCCAGCGCGAGGAGATGGTCGTCACCGTCAGCCATGCCGGCTATATCAAGCGCGTTCCGCTCGACACCTACCGGGCGCAGCGGCGCGGCGGCAAGGGCCGCTCGGGCATGTCGACCAAGGACGAGGATTTTGTCACCCGCCTGTTCGTCGCCAACACGCACACGCCGGTGCTGTTCTTCTCCTCGCGCGGCATCGCCTACAAGCTGAAGGTCTGGCGCCTGCCGCTCGGCGGCCCGACCTCGCGCGGCAAGGCCCTGGTCAACATGCTGCCGCTCGAGCAGGGCGAGCAGATCACCTCGATCATGCCGCTGCCGGAGGACGAGGAGACCTGGGGCAATCTCGACGTGATGTTCGCCACCACGCGCGGCACCGTCCGCCGCAACAAGCTGTCCGACTTCACGCAGATCAACAAGAACGGCAAGATCGCGATGAAGCTGGACGAGGGCGACGGCATCGTCGGCGTCTTCACCTGCACCGAGCATGACGACATCATGCTGACCACGGCGCTCGGCCAGTGCATCCGCTTCCCCGTCACCGATGTGCGCGTCTTCGCCGGCCGCAATTCGGTCGGCGTGCGCGGCATCAATCTCGCCGACAGCGACAGCGTCATCTCCATGTCGGTTCTGCGCCATTTCGACTGCACGGCGGACGAGCGCAGCGCCTATCTGCGCCTGCGCCGGCTGATGCGCGGCGAGGCCGACGAGACCAACGGCGAGGCCACGGGCGAGGACGAGGGCGTGCCGGCGGGCGAACTGACGCAGGAGCGCTACGCGGCGATGAGCGCCACCGAGCAGGTGATCCTCACCATCTCGGAAAACGGCTATGGCAAGCGGTCCTCGTCCTTCGAGTACCGGGTCACGGGCCGCGGCGGCAAGGGCATCACCGCCATGGCGGTGACCAAGCGCAACGGCCCGCTGGTCGCCTCCTTCCCGGTGGAAGACAGCGACCAGATCATGCTCGTCACCAATGGCGGCCAGTTGATCCGCTGCCCGGTCGACGGCATCCGCATCGCCGGCCGCGCCACCCAGGGCGTCATCGTCTTCAACACCGCGGAAGGCGAGGAAGTCGTCTCGGTCGGCCGCGTCTCCGACGAGGAGGACGCCGAAGAGGCGGCGCTCGACGAGGCCGCAGCCGCATCCGGCGGCGAGACCCCGGCGTCCGGCTCCGCCGCGCCGGGCGATGCCGGCGGCGACAGCGGACCGGATGACGGCTCCGGCGAGGACGACGCTCCGGACGACGACGCTCCGGACGGCGAGGCCTGATCGGACTGCTCGCCACGCGTTTGGGGCACTCGCCACGCGTTTGGAGCACTCGCCACACTATCAGGGCCGCGGGGCACTCCTGCGGCCCTTTCGTTTGCGAAATCTCCTCTCCCCCCGGAAGTCGCCCCGGCCGCTGCCCTATCGCTTCATCCCGCCGCCGCCCCCCACTCCGAGGTCACCCCGGCCGCAGGCGAAGCCGGAGAGCCGGGGGCTATTGGTTTCCAGAGCGGTGGCGAGGACCCTCCGAACAGGCCTCCGGCACGGCCCGCGACGCCTCCCGCCTCACGCCTGCCGGGGTCGCCAATGGGTCCCGGCTCTGCGCTGCGCTTGGCCGGGACGACAGCCTGAGAGAGGGCAACCGGAGCGCCTCTCCAAGAACGCACCATCTCTTCCCGCCCGGCTACATGTTGAGCTGCTCGTAAAGGTCTTCCCACTCAGCATTGAAGGCGTCGATTGCCTGGATCTTCCATGCTCGCCTCCAGCGTTTCAGGCGCTTTTCCTGGGCAATCGCCTCGTTGATAGAAGAATACTCCTCATAGTAGACGAGGCGGCCGACGCCGTGCCGGCGGGTGAAACTCTCGCCTTGCCCCTCCCGATGCTCGAAGATCCTCCGGGCAAGGTCATTGGTCACACCGACATAGAGCGTGCCGCGCCGTCGGCTGGCGAGAATGTAGACGAAGTATACCATCCCGCCATGGTTGTACCGAGTTGTGGAAAATGCAAGCCACAGGCTGACGGACTGGGCTCAGTCCAGCACCCCCCTCTCCCCCAAGACCATCACCCCGCTGCCATCACCCCGCTGCCATCACCCCGCTGCCATCACCCCACCTTCGGCCGTCGCCCAAGCGCGAGCGCCATCACCCCACCCTCCGAGGTCACCCCGGCCGCAGGCGAAGCCGGAGAGCCGGGGGCTATTGGTTCCCAGAGCGGTGGCGAGGACCCTCCGAACAGGCCTCCGGCACGGCCCGCGAAGCCGCCCGCCTCACGCCTGCCGAGGGTGCCAATGGGTCCCGGCTCGGCGCTCACGCTTGGCCGGGACGACCTCCAAGGAGGAGGCCTGACCTCGCATCCCCTCGGCCGTCACACCGGGCAAGCGTAAGCGCGACCCGGTGCCCATTGGCTGCCAGAGCCGGGGTTGGCGCGCGCTGATCTCTCCCTGCGTCATCCCGCACGCAGCGAAGCGGAGATGCGGGATCGGCGAGCCGAGGGCGTATGGGGCACGCTCCGAAACGAAACCGCAACCGCCGTGGCTCGCCGATCCCGGCTCTGCGGCCGGGATGACGACGGAGGGGCTTGCGAGCACACACAATGTCAGGCACTGCGGGAAACGCCCGCCCCCAATCCCCCTCAGCTCCGCGGCTTCAGGTTCTGCGGGTCGTAGAGCGGCGCGTAGCCGACGCCGGCGACCTCCACCGGAAACTCTTGCGAGAAATACTCCACGCTGAGCTTCTGCCCTACCTTGGCGAACGCGTGCGGCAGATAGGCCAGCGCGA
Organism: Stappia sp. TSB10GB4; assembly: GCF_900185745.1. Classification (NCBI taxonomy): domain Bacteria; kingdom Pseudomonadati; phylum Pseudomonadota; class Alphaproteobacteria; order Hyphomicrobiales; family Stappiaceae; genus Stappia; species Stappia sp. TSB10GB4. Next base: position 19,099 of record NZ_FYAV01000036.1, read on the forward strand.
TGTTCTTTCCCACCGTCGGGCCATAGGCGATCGAGGTCGTGTAGGAGAGCCGGCCGAGCGCATCGACCAGGGTCTTGCCGGTCGCCGGATCGATCACCGGCAGCGTGCCGACGGGATAGCGCGGCGTGCCGCCGGCATCGACATTGTCGGTCATCACCAGCGTGCACAGCATCGCCGGCTGGTGGTCGCGCGCGCGGTAGTCCAGGTGCTTCGCCTTGCCGCGGAAGTCGGCCTCCTTGACCTTGGGGCGGGCAAGATCGGCCTCATAGAGGTTGTACTGGGTCAGCAGGTCGGCGTTCTGCAGGCGCAGCGACTTCTCCAGCCGCCGCGAATTGGCGTAGGTCTCGACGCCCGCCGCCATGATGCCGAGCGCCCGCAGCGCGTCCCAGACGGCGAGCCCGTCCTCGTAAGCCATATGCAGTTCCCAGCCCTGCTCGCCGACATAGGAGAGACGCAGCGCCGTCACCTTGCGCCCGGCGATCTCGATCTCGCGGATCGCCGCGAAGGGGAAGGCCTCCGGATCGAGGCCGGCCGGGTCCGCCACCGCCTGCTTCAGCTTGGCGCGCGCATTCGGGCCCCAGATGCCGATGGTCGTGTAGTGCTCGCTGACATCGGTCACCGTCACTTCGAGCCCGCGGTCCTGCGCCGTCCGGCGGACATAGTGGAAGTCGCGCGGGCCGGCATCGGCACCGTCGATGATGCGGCAGCGGTCGGCCATGCGGATCACGGTGAGGTCGGCCCGCACCATGCCCTCGTCGTCGAGGAAATGGGTGTAGATGCCCCTGCCGATGTTGCCGTCGCCGCCGATCTTCGCCGCGCAGAGCCATTCCAGCAGCTCCACATGGTCCGGCCCCTCGACCTCGAACATGTAGAAATGCGAGAGGTTGATGAGCGCGCAGTCCTCGCTCATGGCGAGGTGCTCGGCATTCGACACCCGCCAGAAGTGCCTGTTGTCCCACTCGTTCTGCCGCTCGGGCACGCGGGTGCCGTACTTGTCCAGCAGGTGCTCGTTGGCGGCATAGCCATGGGCGCGCTCCCAGCCGCCGAGCTCCATGAAATAGCCGCCGAGCTCCACCTCGCGCTCGTAGAACGGCGAGCGCTTGACGCCCCGCCCGGTCGCGTAGGGCTCGCGCGGATGGATCGCCGGGAAATAGATCTTCTGCGCCGCCTCACGGCAGCGGCCCTCGATGAAATCCTCGGTGAGCTGGTGCGGATAGAAGCGGGAATAGTCGATCGAGGCATGGTCAATGCCGGTGCGCCCGTCGGTGATCCAGTCAGCGATCAGCTTGCCATAGCCCGGCCCGTCCTTCACCCAGATCGCGACGCAGTACCACAGGCCGCGCACCTTCTGGCTTTCGCCGCAGGACGGCCCGCCGGCGGCGGAGACCTGCAGCAGCCCGTTGAACGAGTGGCTCTCGTTATAGCCGAGCTCGCCGAGGATCGGCGTCAGCTCCATCGCCCGCTCCAGCGGGCCGATCACCTGCTCCATCTCCAGGTCGCGCTGCGAGGGCGACAGCCGCGCCTCGTGCTTTTCCAGCAGATCGCGAGGGTGGCACAGGCGCGGCTCGTCGGTCTCGTAATAGCCCCACTCGATCTGGCCGCCCTCGGTGGTCTTCGGGTCGCCGGTGTCGCGCATATAGGCGGAATTGCCCTGGTCGCGCAGCAGCGGATAGCCGATTTCCTTGCCGGTGCCGGCGAATTCGTTGAACGGCCCGAAGAAGGTCAGCGGATGGTCGACCGGCATGACGGGAAGGTCCTCGCCGACCATCTCGGCGATCAGCCGGCCCCACAGGCCCGCGCAGACGATGACGTGGTCGGCGCGGATCGTGCCGCGATGGGTGACGACGCCGGCGATCCGCCCGTCCTCGACAATCAGCGACTGCGCCGGCGTGTTGGCGAAGGCCCTGAGCCGACCGGTCTTCTCGCCCGCATCGACCAGCTTGCCGGCGACCGTCTGCGAGCGCGGCACCACAAGGCCGGCATCCGGGTCGAACAGCCCGCCCTGGACCATCTCCTCCTCGATCAGGGGAAACTTCTGCTTGATCTCGGCGGGCGTCACCAGATGGGCGCGGGTGCCGAAAGCCTTGGCGGAGCTTGCCTTGCGCTTGATCTCCTCCATCCAGGTGTCGTCGCCGGTGCGCGCCACTTCCAGCCCGCCGATGCGCGCGTAATGGCCCATCTTCTCGAAGAAATCGATGGAATACTGCGTCGTCCAGACCGACAGGTAGTCGTGGCTGGTGGTGTAGCAGAAGTCGGAGGCATGGGCGGTGGAGCCGATATCGGTCGGGATGCCGGACTTGTCGATGCCGACGACATCGGTCCAGCCGCGCTCCAGCAGATGATGCGCCACCGAGGCGCCGACGATGCCGCCGAGGCCGACGATGACGATTTGTGCCTTGTCCGGAAACGCCGACATTGTCCACCCTTTTTGCCTGTGGGCCTGGGCGGGTCGGCGCGCCGGCCTGCCCCTTCGCCGGCAGTATTGCCACGATTTGCGTCCCCCAATGGCCTGATTGCGTCATGCCACCATCCCCGCGACGACACGCGGGCCAAAGATGCCCGGTCGCGACCGCCTCGCAGCCCCGCCTCCCCCTCCCGGTTGCATGACGCTTTTAGAGAAACCGACGACGCTTTCGCGCCGCAGGCGGGCGCGCGCCCGGCGCACAGTGACGGGCAGAATCGGCAGTCGGCAGCTACGCAGAGGACTTGCAGCGGATGAGTGACCAGGAAGCGCGCGTCGGACGGCGCGGCCGGGCGGCAAGGACGGAAAAGCGGCGCGGGTCGCAGGCGGCCGGCGCCCTGCCCTATATTTCCCGTAACCTGCCGGTCTACGACATTCTCAGCGACGAGGGCGCCGAGCTGATCGAGGCCAATGCCGACCGGCTGCTGGCCGAGATCGGCCTGGAATTCCGCGACGATCCCGAGACCATCGCGATCTGGAAGGCGGCCGGCGCCGACGTTTCCGGCGAGCGCGTGCGCTTCCCCAAAGGCATGCTGCGCGAGCTCGTCAAGACCGCGCCCTCGCAATTCGTCCAGCACGCCCGCAACCCGGAGCGCAACGTCGTCATCGGCGGCAACAACACCGTCTTCGCGCCGGTCTACGGCCCGCCCTTCGTCACCGACCTCGACAAGGGCCGCCGCTACGGCACCATCGAGGACTTCCGCAATTTCGTGAAACTGTCCTATGCCTCGCCCTGGCTGCACCATTCGGGCGGCACGGTGTGCGAGCCCGTCGACCTGCCGGTCAACAAGCGGCATTTCGACATGGTCTATGCCCATCTGAAATATTCCGACAAGCCGTTCATGGGCTCGGTCACCGCGCCGGAGCGGGCGCGCGATTCCGTCGCCATGGCGGAACTGGTCTTCGGCAAGGAGTTCGTCGACCAGAACTGCGTGATGATCCAGCTGATCAACGCCAATTCGCCGCTGGTCTATGACGCGACCATGCTCGGCGCGCTCAAGGTCTATGCGGCGGCCAACCAGGCCTGCATCGTCTCGCCGTTCATCCTTGCCGGCGCGATGAGCCCGGTGACGGTCGCCGGCACCCTGTCGCAGGTGCTGGCCGAGGCGCTGGCCGGCTGCGCGCTGACCCAGCTCGTGCGCCCCGGCGCGCCGGTCGTCTTCGGCGCCTTCGTCTCCTCGATCTCGATGCAGTCCGGCGCGCCCACCTTCGGCTCGCCGGAGGGCAGCCTGCTGCTCAACGGCGCGGCGAAGCTGGCGCGCCGCGCCGGCCTGCCCTTCCGCTCCGGCGGCTCCTTCACCTCGTCGAAGACGCCGGACGCCCAGTCGGCGCAGGAATCCGCACAGACCATCCTGGCGACGCTGCTGTCGGGGGTGAACTTCTGCCTGCACGCTGCCGGCTGGCTGGAGGGCGGCCTGTGCTCGTCCTACGAGAAGTTCGTCATGGACGCCGACCAGCTCGGCATGATGCACGTTCTGGCCAAGGGCATCGACCTCTCGGAGGAAGCGCAGGCGATGGATGCCCTCGCCGAAGTCGGGCCGGGCGGGCATTTCCTCGGCGCCTTGCACACCCAGCGCAATTTCGAGACCGCCTTCTATCGCTCGGAGATCGCCGACAACAACTCCTTCGAGCAGTGGAGCGCCGATGGCGGGCTGGATGCCGCCTGGCGGGCGAACCGGAAGTGGAAGCAGATGCTCGCCGACTACGAGGCGCCCGCGCTCGACCCGGCGATCGACGACGCCCTGATCGGCTTCATGGCCCGCCGCAAGGCCGAGTTCCCCGACAGCAACGTCTAGGGTCTGAGAGGAGCCTCTGGGGGCCTCCGGCAGGGGGATCGGGGGCGCGCGCCACGCTCGCGCGCGCCGTTTGCCGCCGAAAGGCGATTTCGAGACGGCATTCTCAAAAATCGGGCGAATTGAGACGGAATTTCGCAAAATTCGTCTCGAAAATTGAGACCCCTGCAATCTCAACGGGTTGCAGGGTTTTTCGCGCGATTTCCGGCGGTTTTCTGCGGTTTTCGGGCCGTTACAGCACCGTGCCCGGCTCGCCGACCCGGTAGCCGAATTCCAGCGCCGCGTCGGTCATCCAGTCGATCAGCGCGTCGGCGAGGCTCGACGGCGCCAGCACGTCGAACACCGTTTCGCTGCGGCGCAGAATCACCGCCGGGATCTGGTGGATCACCGATTGCGCCAGCGCTCCGGCCGGAAACGCGGCCGGGTCGAAGTCGATCGCGACCGCCTTGTTGAGCACCTCGGACGCCGCCTCGCCCTCGATCCGGACGATCCGGCGGGCGCCGGCGAGATCGACCACGGCGGCGTCTTCCGCCTCGAGCGCGCCGTCGACGCGGCCCGTCTCTCCGGCCTCCGCGCCGAGATAGATGAACCGGCCGAAGGCGATCCAGCAGACCAGCGCGGACGGGCTTTCGGTGAAGCGGCCGGGCCGTCCCGGCAGGGTCGTTCCGGCCAGATCCGAGAGGGTTTTCGTTACTTTTTCCAGATGGTTAGGCCATGCGCCGACCTCCAGAAGCGCCCCAGTGGAAAGCTCCCTCAGGGTCAGCGCCGGGGGCTCCGCGCCCGCCACCTCTCCCGGCACCAGCCGGCCGACCACCGGTCTTGCGACCGTCGTTTGGGGCTCGGTTCGGGGTTGCTCGTTGCTGACGTCAGACATGCATTCGGCTCCCGTCGGGGTCATAGAAGCAGGGATCGGCGACGGTCACCGCCACCCGCTCGTCCTTCAGCGGGAAGGCCGCCTCCAGCACCTCGCCGTGGCGGTCGCGGCCACGGGACAGGAAGGCGAGCGCGATGTTGGCGCCAAGCGCCGGCGACCAGGTCACTGCGGTGACATGGCCCAGACTCGCCCCTCCGCCGGGCAGGGTCAAGTGGCTCCCCGAACGGATCGCCTGCCCATCCCGCGACACCAGCCCGACCAGAACCGGCCGGTCCGGGTCGACGAAGGCCGGCCGCTGCGTCATCGTCGAGCCGACATACGGCTTCTTCCGCGACGCCATGCCGCCAAGCCCAACATCGGCCAGCGTCGTCCGCCCGTCCATTTCAGCGCCGGTTATATGCCCCTTCTCGATGCGCAGCGTGCCGAGCGCCTCCATACCGTAGGGCATGATTCCATTGGATTTTCCGGCCCCGATCAGCGCTTCCCAGACGGCAAGGCCGGCCGGCCAGTCGCAATAGACCTCGTAGGCCAGTTCGCCCGAAAACGACAGCCGCGCGATCATCACCGGCGCCCCGGCGATGCGCCCGCGCACGATCCCCATATGCGGGCAGGCCTCGGTCGAGACGTCGCCCTCCTCGAGCGCGGCCTGCAGCACCTTGCGCGCCTGCGGCCCGGCCACCGCCATGCCGGCGAAGCGGTCGGTCACCGAGGTCACATGGACGCGCAGGTCCGGCCAGACCACTTCCAGATAGTGCTCCATATGGGCCAGCACCGCGCCGGCATTGGCCGTCGTGGTGGTCACGAGGAAGCGGTTCGGCGCCAGCCGCCAGGCGGTTCCGTCGTCGAACATGATGCCGTCCTCGCGCAGCATGACGCCGTAGCGCGCCTTGCCGACCGGCAGCTTGGCAAAGCCCCCGGTGTAGAGCCGGTTGAGGAATTCGCCGGCGTCCGGGCCCTGCACATCGATCTTGCCCAGCGTCGAAACGTCAACGATGCCAACTCTCTGGCGCACGGCCGTCGCCTCGCGGATATAGGCATCGCGTAAAGTTTCGCCCGGCCCGATATAGGCGCGCGGGCGCATCCACAGGCCCGCCGTCATCATCTCCGCGCCCTTCGCCACGTGCCAGTCGTGCAAGGGCGTGCGGCGCACCGGCGCGAAGTGGTGGCCGGTCTCGCGGCCGGCCAGCGCGCCGATGGTCACCGCCGTCCAGGGCATGCGGAAGCGGGTCGTGCCGACCTCAGGCGCACTCAAGCCCCGCGCCCGAGCCATCAGGGCGATGGCGTTGACATTGGAGGTCTTGCCCTGATCGGCGGCCATGCCGAGCGTCGTGTAGCGCTTCAGGTGCTCGACCGAGCGAAAGCCCTCGCGATTGGCAAGCTCCACGTCGTCCGCCGTGACGTCGTGCTGGAAGTCGACGAAGCGCTTGCCCCGGCCGGTCGCCGGCACGTCGAAGAGCGGGAACGGCAGCTCGGCTCCGGCCACCTGCCCCGACAGCGCGGGCAGCGAAATTCCGCCAGTTTCCGCCGTTTTTCCGCAGGTGCTCGCCGCCGTCCGGCCGGCTTCGAGGCCCGCGGCAAGGCAGCCGGCAAGGTCGAGCGTGCCGGCGCAGGCACCTGCCGCCGTCCAGGCCTCGCGGGCGGCTCCCGGCACGAAGGACTGCAGCGCCTCGCTAAAGACCGGCGCACTGCCGGCCTGGCTCGCCAGATGCACGCTCGGCGTCCAGCCGCCGGAAACGAGAAGCGCGTCGCAGCCGGGCTGCATCACATTGGCGCCGAGCGCTCCGGAGACAGGGTCGAAGCCGCGAATATCGATGCCGGCCAAGGCCTTGCGTCCCCGTGTCGCGGCAACGACCGCGCCGGTTTCGAGGCGAATGCCGCGCGCGCCGAGCGCCGCGGCAAGGGCCGGATCGATCTCGCGGCGCGGATCGACCACCGCCTTGATCGACATGCCGAGATCGGCAAGTCGGATCGCCGTGCGCGCGCCGCCGTCATTGTTGGCGAAGACCACCACGGACGCGCCGACGGCAACGCCGTAGCGCGTCGCATGGGCAAGGCCGGCCGAGGCCAGCATGACGCCGGGCGCGTCGTTGCCGGAAAAGACCAGCGGCCGCTCGATGGCGCCGGTCGCCAGCACCACATGACGGGCGTGGATGGTCCAGTGGCGCTGGCGCGGCTCGAAGGGCGCCGGCTTGCGCTTGTGGTCGGCGACCCGCTCGACCGCGCCGAGCACGTTGCCGTCGAAGTAGCCGTAGACGCTGGTGCGCGGCAGGATGCGGCCGCCGCCCGCCTCGATCTCGCGCAAGGCGCCGTCGATCCAGTCGGCCGGCGCCAGTCCGTCGAGATGCACGCCGTCCTCGAAAAGACGGCCACCGGCTCGCGCATTCTCGTCGGCCAGGATGACGCGCAGGCCGGCGGCGGTCGCTGCGCGCGCGGCCATCAGGCCGGCGGGTCCGGCACCGACCACCAGCACGTCGCAAAAGGCGTTGGTCTTCTCGTAGCGGTCGGGATCGGCAAGATGGGTGCCGCGGCCGAGGCCCGCCGCCTTGCGGATGAAGCGCTCGCAGAAATGCCAAGTCGCCTGACCGGTTCCCATGAAGGTCTTGTAGTAGAAACCGGCGGAAAACAGCGGCGAAAGCAGGTCGTTGACCGCCATCATGTCGAAGGAGAGCGACGGCCAGCGGTTCTGGCTGGCCGCTTCCAGCCCGCCATAGAGCTCGGTCATTGTGGCGCGGGTGTTGGGCTCCTGCCGGGCGCCGTCGCGCAGCTCGACCAGCGCGTTGGCCTCTTCCGGGCCTGCACCCATGACGCCGCGCGGGCGGTGGTACTTGAAGCTGCGGCCGACCAGCACCCGGCCGGAGGCGAGCAGCGCGGAGGCCAGCGTGTCGCCGGCAAAGCCCTGCATCGGCTCGCCGTCGAAGCGGTAGGCGAGCGGCCGCGAGCGGTCGAGATGGCTGCCGCCCTGGGGAAGCCGGTAGCCGCTCATGCGCCCGCTCCCCACATGCGCGCGGCCTCGCCGGCAAAGCGCCCGGCCATCTCGACGCTGCTGATCTCGTGGGTCAGCGTGTCGCGCGTCACCAGCAGCCAGTGGCGGCAGCCGCCGATATGGTGCCACAGCTCGACATGGGGGCCGCGCGGGTTTTCCCGCTCGAAGACATAGGCGACATGGGCGGCGGTGTCGGTCACGGAGAGATCCGGCCGCCGGATCGTGCCGTCGCCGCCATAGGAGAACTCGGCGACGCCGCGCGGCCCGCAGCAGGGACAATGGATGCGCATGGGCGGGCGTCCTCTCAGTGCATCTTCGGGTAGGGGCCGGCGCCGCGCTCGTCGAGGACGTAGCCGCGCTGGAACCGGTCGAGCGTGAAGGGGGCGTTGAGCGGGTGCGGCTCGTCCTTGGCCATGGTCCAGGCGAAGCACCAGCCGGAGGCGGGCGTTGCCTTGAAGCCGCCGTAGCACCAGCCGGCATTGAGGTAGAGACCGGGCAGCGGACCGGTGGTGATGATCGGGCTGCCGTCCATGCTCATGTCCATGATGCCGCCCCAGTTGCGCAGCAGCCGCAGCCGCGAGACGAAAGGCAGCATCACGCTGACCTCCGACATGACGTGCTCGACCACCGGCAGATTGCCCCGCTGGGCGTAGGAATTGTACTTGTCGATGTCGCCGCCGAAGACCAGTCCGCCCTTGTCGGACTGGGAAATGTAGAGGTGGCCGGCGCCGAAGGTGACGACGCAGTCGAGGATCGGCTTGACCGGCTCGGAGACGAAGGCCTGTAGCACGTGGCTTTCGATCGGCAGGCGTTCGATGCCGGCAAGACGCAGCACCTGCGAAGTGCTGCCGGCGACGGCGACGCCGACCTTGGGCGCGCGGATCTCGCCGCGCGTCGTCTCGACGCCGACGATCCGCCCGCCCTCGCGCAGGAAGCCCGTGACCTCGCAATTCTCGATGATGTCGACGCCGCGCGCGTCTGCCGCCCGCGCATAGCCCCAGGCGACCGCGTCGTGGCGGGCGGTGCCGGCGCGCGGCTGCAGCAGGCCGCCGAGCACCGGAAAGCGGGCTGTCGGCGACATGTCGAGGCCGGGCACCCTGCGCGCCACCTCCTCGCGGCCGAGCAGTTCGGCGTCGATGCCCTCCAGCCGCATGGAATTGCCGCGCCGGGCGTAGTCGTCGAGCTGGGACGGGGTGTGCGCCAGGTTGAGAACGCCGCGCTGGGAGAACATCACGTTGTAGTTGAGGTCGAGCGACAGGCCCTCCCACAGCTTCATCGACCACTCGTAGAAGCGGTTGTTGCCCGGAAGCATGTAGTTCGATCGCACGATGGTGGTGTTGCGGCCGATATTGCCGGAGCCGAGCCAGCCCTTTTCCAGCACGGCGATATTGGTGAGGCCGTGTTCCTTGGCAAGATAATAGGCGGTCGAAAGCCCATGACCGCCGCCGCCGACGATGATGGCGTCATAGGCGGGCTTGGGATCGGGCTTGCGCCAGGCGGGCTGCCAGTCGCGATGTCCCGACAGGGCGTTGCGCAGCAGCGAGAGGGCCGAATATTTCTGCAAGGGCGAGAGGTCCTTCCTGCTGAGAGGGCCTGGTAGGCGGGTCCGGTCGGAAACGGAGGGTGGATGCCAGCCTAACCTGCCGGCGACAAAGGCCCAATGGCTGAAATCCGTCCCGGCGCTGTCGCATTTGCGACCCGCGCCGGGAACCGGCGGTCAGGCAGCCCCTTGCGCCCGCTCGGCCTCCGAGGGCAGGCGCTCCAGCGAGGGCGCGAACTCGGTCAACATCCGCCGGCGGAAGATCTGCACCGCCTCGCGCTGCAGGTCGTCCGGGCGGAACAGCATGAAATAGCCGAAGCCGGAGGCGGCGGTGACGGCGAGCGGAGCGGCAAGGCGCCCTTCCGCGATATCGCGCGCGGCAAGCCGGCGGTCGGCGGCGACCAGCCCGCCCTCGCGCGCGGCGAAATCCAGCGCCATGTGGGCGGTGTCAAAGACGATCCCTTGCGGCAAGGTCGCCGCAACGCCGGCAGCGCGCAGCAGTTCCACCCAGGCGGTGTGGCGGCCGGCCTCGTTGCGGATGTGGATGACGGTCTCGCGGGCGAGCGCTGCCGCGATCCCGTCTTCGCGCAGGCGCGGCGCCATGTCCGGCCGGCACAGGAGGGTGAGTTCCTCCATCCACAACAGGTCCATCACCTGATCGGTGACGCGCGGGCGGGAGAAAACAACGGCCGCATCGTGCACCGTGCTGTCGAGGCTTTCCAGCACGTAGGGCGTGTCGATCTCGATGGCGACGCCGCCTTGCGCCCGGCAGGTCTCGATGATCGGCGCGGCCATGCGGATGGCGAAGGACGGCGGCAGGGCAAGGCGCAGGGTGCCGCCGCGATCGATCTCGCAGATGGCGTTGAGCCCGGCCTGCAGCCGGTCGAGCGCCGGAGTGACATTGGCGATGAGGTCCTGTCCGGCCGCGGTGAGCGCCAGCGAGGAGCCCCGCCGCTCGAACAGTTGGGCGCCGATCACCTCCTCCAGGTTCAGGATATGGCGGCTGATGGCGCTCTGGGTGACGCCGAGGCTTTCGGCCGCACGGGTGAAGCTCATCTGGCGTGCGGCGGCCTCGAAGGCGCGCAGCGAATTGAGCGGCAGCCGGCGGCGGTCGATCGGGCTTGTGGTCATGCTTGCGGATCCCGGGCGGCGTGCATCGTCCCGCCGCTCGGCAAAGGCTACGACGGCGGCGGGCGCCTGCAAAGGGTTCATCCGCATTCCTCCCCGGATGGTCAACCGAAGCCGAGCGCGCGCTCGGCCAGCAGCAGCAGGTCATCGTCGGTAACGAGGCGGCGGCTGGCATTGCGCATCGGCGCGTTCTCGGGCGCGGCCATGCGGGCAGCAAGACGCTCCGGCGGCAGACGATTGATGTCGGCGGCCAGCGACAGGCGAATGCCGAGGCGGCGAACAAGGCCGGAAAACGCCATCGGCAGCTCGCCGTAATGGGCACAGCCGAAGGCGCGGGCGACCTCCGTATAAGCCTCCTCCTCCCCCTCCATCGACCAGCCGAGCGAGGCGGCCATGCCGATGGCGACGGCGCGGCCGTGATGGATCGGCACGAGGCTTGCCAGCGCATGGGCGATGTTGTGGGCCAGGCCGGTGCCGGCATTGTCGATGCCGATGCCGGCCCAAGTGGCGGCCAGCAACATGGCGCCGCGCGCCTCCAGGTCGTTCGGCTCGGCGACGGCGCGGTCGATATTGGCCGTGGCGAGACGGATCGCCTCGTGGCAGATGCGGGAATTCTCAGTGAAGGCGGCCCGGCCCGTCGCCGCCTCCATGGCATGGACGATGGCGTCGACGCCGCAGGCCGCGGTGAGCTGCGGCGGCAGGCCGATGGTCAGGCGCGCGTCGAGCAGGGCGACATCGGGCTTCAGCGCCGGCGCCCAGTACCAGTATTTGGTGCCGCCGGCATCCGAGATGACGGAAACGGCGGTTGCCTCCGAGCCGGTGCCGGCGGTGGTCGGCACACAGACCAGCGGCACGCGCGCCACCGGTAGCGCGGCGGCGGCAAGCCGGTAGTCCTCGAGGTTGCCGTGGGCGCCGATCATCGCGGCGACGAGCTTGCCGGCATCGAGCGCCGAGCCGCCGCCGAGACAGACGACGGCACCGGCCCCCTCCTGGCGGGCGATCCGCACCGCCTCGGCGACGGCCGGCTCCTTCGGGTCGCTGAGGATCGCGTCATGGGTGACGACCCGGTGGCCGCCATCCTTGAGAAAACCGGCGATGCGGGAGGTGAGACCGATGCCGGTCAGGCCGTTGTCGGCGACCAGCAGAACGCAGGCGCCCGGGCCGGCAAGCTCGGCGACGATGGCGCCGATCTCGGCGCTGCGCCCCGGCCCGGCAACGATGCGCGGCACCTGGTTGGTGGTGAAAGGCTGCAATCTCCCCTCCCCGGTTCGGGCCCCGCACCCAACGCGCGAGCGGACTGGACCGGAAAAATGCTAGGGCCGAGAGGGCCTTCGGCGGAAATGCAAAAAAGCCATCGGCCAATGAGATTATCTCGGGCGCGGCATGTCGGCGCGGCCTGGAGCCGTGTCGGAACGATGGACCGCATATGGCTGACAAGATAGGACTGGGAAGTTGGCGATGCTGGTCGCATCGTCGGACATGCCATTTCAGGATGCCGAGCCATGAAATTCCTCGCCACCGCCTTCGCCCTGACACTCGCCGCCGCGCCCGCACAGGCGGCAGTGTCGGGTTTTTACGACAGCGCCGAGCAGATCGGCACCATCCTGTCCAGCGCGGCGGTCGCCGATGCCCTGCGCCAGGCGCCGATAGGCCATGTCGCCAACACCGGCACGCGCGCGGACGGCGCGCGCGAATGGCAAGTGAGAACCCAGGAGTGCGATCTGACGGTCTATCTGAAGCCGGTGCCGCCGCAGGGCGTCGGCAAGATGACCTACGAGATCGAACTCGGCGCCCCCTGTCCTTGAGACCGGGCGAAAGCCTCCGCGCAGCAAGATGCAGCAAGACGGGCCGGCACGAGGAAAGCGCGCCGGCCCGTTCGTTCATGTCGGATCCGAGGCGATCGGCCTCAGGCGAGGCCGGCCTTGGTCAGCGGCAGCACCGCCGGCAGTTCGCCGGTGGCGGCGAGAATCGCGTTTGCCACGGCCGGGCCGACCGGCGGGGTGCCCGGCTCGCCGGCGCCCGACGGAGCCTCGGCGGAAGCAAGCACCTCGACCTCGACCTTCGGCATCTCCTCGATGCGCAGCGGACGGTAGGTGTCGAAGTTCAGCTGATCGACATGACCGTCGGTCAGGGTGATCTCGCTGAACAGGACCGCCGCAAGGCCGTAGCCGATGCCGCCTTCCATCTGGGCCTTGACGTTGTCCGGGTTGACCGCAACGCCGCAGTCGACCGCGCACCAGACGTTCTCGATCCTGAAGGTTCCATCGTCGCGGCGGCTGACCTCCGCGACCTCGGCCACATAGGTGTTGAACGACTTATGCACGGCAATGCCCCGGAAGCGGTCGCCGTTCTCAGACCCCGACCAGCCGGACATTTCCGCGACCTTTTCCAGGACGCCGAGCTTGCGGGCATTGTCCTTGTCGCGCTCGGCAATGCCGGATGGTTGCGCTAGATGCCGGCGGCGGAACTCGAGCGGATCGACGCCGGCAGCGCGCGCCGCCTTGTCCATCATCGCCTCGACCACATAGCCCGTCTGGGTGTGGCCGACCGAGCGCCACCACAGCACCGGCACGCCGACCTTTGGCGAGTGCAACTCGGCATGGAAGGCCGGGATCGCGTAGCTGGCATCCTTGACCCCCTCGACCGAGGTCTCATCGATGCCGTCATGCACCATGAACTGCTCGAAGAAGGTGCCGGACATCAGCGACTGCTGAACGATGCGGTGATGCCAGCCGACGAGATTGCCGTCCGCATCCAGCCCCGCGCGCACCTTGTGGACACCCATCGGCCGGTAGTAGCCGGCGCGCGTGTCGTCCTCGCGGGTGTAGATCAGCTTGATCGGCTGAGACTTGCCCCAGAGCTTGGCGATGGTCGCCGCCTCGACGATATGACGGGCATCCGGCGTGGTGCGCCGGCCGAACGAACCGCCGCCATAGAGCGTGTGGATGGTGACATTCTCCGGCGCGATACCGAGGACAGCAGCGGCCGTCTGCTGGTCGACCGTCTGGAACTGCGAAGGATACCAAAGCGTTGCCCGGTCGCCCTCGACATGGATGGTGAGCACCATCGGCTCCATCATGCCATGGGCGAGATACGGAAACTCGAAGACCTGTTCGACCACCGTCGCGGCACCGGCAATCGCGGCCTCCGCATCGCCGTCGTCGCGGAACACAGGCCCCGACGTCTCCGCCAATTCGCGGAATTCGGCGAACAGGGCATCGCTGGAGCGGGTTTCGGCGCCCGCCTCGTCCCACTCGATCTCCAGCGCCTCGCTGGCCTTGATCGCCGGCCAGGTGGAGGTGGCGAGCACCGCAACGCCGTGGCCCGGCACCTCGATGACATCGACGACGCCCTTTACCGCCTTGGCAGCCTCCGCGTTGAAGGACTTCACCTTCGCTCCGAAAGCCAGCGGACGGTTGAGCACGGCGACCAGCATGTTCTCGCGCTGGACGTCCATGCCGTAGGTGTTCGGCGCGCCGACCGTCTTGTTCGGCACATCGAGCCGCGGGAAGGACTTGCCGATATAGACCCACTGGTCGGGCGACTTCAGCGTCACCTCGGCCGGAGCCTCCATCTTCGCTGCGGCTTCGGCGAACTCGCCAAACGTGCCGGACCTGCCGGAAGCATGCGACAGGGTGCCGCCGGAGACGGAGATCTCGGCAGCCGGAACGCCCCAGGCCTTCGCAGCGGCGGTGACCAGCATGGCGCGGGCCGTGGCGCCGGCCTTGCGATACTGCTCGAACGAATTGGCGATGGCGGTCGAACCGCCGGTGCCCTGCATGCCGAAGGCGAGGTTCTTGTAGCGCTCGGTATCGGCGGGGGCGAACTCGGCCCGCATCTGCTCGGGGGCCGCATCAAGCTCCTCGGCGACGAGCGTCGCAAGGCCCGTGGCATTGCCCTGGCCCATGTCGAGATGCTTGTTGAGCACCGTGACGATGCCCTCCGGCGAGATGCGGATGAAGGGCGTGAAGGCATCTTCGGTGGCGGTACCGTTTGCCCGGGCCACACCCGGAAGCGTCAGGTGGGACCCGACGACGAGACCGCCGGCGGCGACCGCCGACATTTTCAGGAAGTTGCGGCGGGTGGGACGCGCGGCGGCGTCCTGCATGCGCTTCATGACATGGAACATGAGCTCAGCCCTCCATCGTCTCGGCAGCGCGATGGATCGCCGCGCGGATACGGGTGTAGGTGGCACAGCGACAGACATTGCCGCTCATCGCCATGTCGATGTCCTCGTCGGACGGCTTCGGCGTCTCGGCCAGAAGCGCGGTGGCGGCGAGGATCTGCCCCGACTGACAGTAGCCGCATTGCGGCACCTCCAGCTCGCGCCAGGCAGCCTGGACGGCCTTGGCGGCCTTGCCGTCGACACCCTCGATGGTGACGATGGCCATCCCTTCCGCATCGCTCGCCATGGTCTGGCAGGAGCGGACGGCCATGCCGTCGAGATGGATGGTGCAGGCGCCGCAGGCGGCAATGCCGCAGCCGTATTTGGTGCCGGTCATACCGAGTTCGTCGCGCAGGACCCAGAGCAGCGGCGTATCGGGATCGACATCGATCTCGCGATCCTGGCCATTGATGTTCAAACGGATCATCCGTCCCTCCTGATGAACGGGATTGGCTGGATCGCGCAAGTCCCGTCTCCCTGCCTTCTTCCGCCCGAAGAACGCAAAAGCCGGGAGACGGGACTTGCGCGATTGCTACGCGACCTTAAGTGGGTCACGATCTACCTATCGTCCAATTGATTTTGGATATCCGGGAACATTGACGAGATGAATATATCCTCGGTCGACCTCAACCTGCTGGTGGCGTTCGACGCGCTCATGAGCGAGCGCAACGTCACACGCGCCGCGCGCCGCATCGGCCTATCGCAACCGGCCATGTCGAACGCGCTGTCGCGGCTTCGCGCGCTGTTCGACGACGAGCTGTTCGTGCGCTCAGGAAGAGGCATGGAGCCGACCGCAAGGGCGCAGTCGCTGGCGATCCCGGTGTCGGAGGCGCTGCGGCGGATCGAGGAGGCGATCGCGCCGGCGCTCGACTTCGAGCCCTGCAACCTCGACCGGTCGGTGCGCATCGCGATGACCGACAATTCGATGGCGGTGCTGCTGGAATCGCTGATCCTGCGGTTCCGCAATGCCGCGCCGAAGCTCGACCTGCATATCAAGAACTCCCGCCCCGCCGGCATGACGCCGATGCTGGACGATGGCGAGATCGACATGGCCATCGGCGTTGCCGGCGAGTTGGAGGCGCGCCACCGGGCGATGCCGCTCTATTCGGACCGGCTGGTGGGGGTCGCGCGGCGCGGGCGCTTCGGGCCGCAGGGGCCGACCCTGGAACAGTTCGTGGCGGCAGAACACGTGCTGGTGACGCCGCGCAGCGGAACCGGCGGCACGCTGGACCGGGAACTGGCCAATCGCGGACTGTCGCGGCGGGTGTTCCTGACGCTGCCGCAATTCATCATGGCGCCCTATGCGGTCGCCAAGGCCGATCTCGTCGCCTGCCTGCCGGCGCGCATCGCGCTGGCCAAGGCGGAGATGCTGGACCTGGAGATCTTCGAGCCGCCGGTAGAACTGGACGACTTCACCGTGTCGCTGATCTGGCACGGGCGCGACGACGCCGAGCCGGCGCATCGCTGGCTGCGCGAGACCGTGGCAGACGTGGTGCGCGAGGTAACGACCTTCGACGACACCGATCGCTGGCCGATCTGCCAGACGCTGCTCGGCCCCTGCCGGGCGAACATCCCGGCAGCGGACACGGCGGCGGTACAGGAGCAGCCGGCAGAGGACGAGCGAATGCCCGCCTCCGCCTGAGCCGCCCGCATCAGGGCTTGCGTGCGTCGACCGGCCCGTTCTCGGTCAACTCGATACCGGTCAGCCGCCGGTCGAGATGGCGGGCGCGCCAGGACAGCATCTTCTCCGCATAGCGCAGTCGCAGCGAGGCATAGGCCGGGTCCTCGGCGACATTGCGGGTCTCGTGCGGATCGGCGGCAAGGTCGAAGAGCAGCGGCGGCAGGCCGGCGAAGTGGACGTATTTCACATCCGCGTCGCGAATGACGCTCATCACACAGGCATCGAGCGGCAGGCCGAGCGCGGTCTGCGCCTCGCCGGTCGCAACCTCGCGGAAATCATACTCCCAATGCGCCGCATCGCGCCAGTCAGCCGGCGTACCGCCCTCCAGGAAGGCGGTCAGCGGCGCCCCATCGAGCCAGGGCGGGCAATCCGCGCCGATCGCCTCCAGCACCGTCGGCATGATGTCGACGGACTCGGTGAAGGCCTCGACCGTGCGGCCATGGCCGGCAGTCTTGCGCGGATCGCGGACGATCAGCGGGATGTGATAGGCCTGATCGTAGAAGCCGAGCTTGGAGAAGAGCTGGTGGTCGCCCATCATCTCGCCGTGGTCGGCAGTGAGCACGACCAGCGTGTTGTCCCACTCGCCGCGCGCCTTCAGTTCGGCGACGAGGCGGCCGATCTGGGCATCGACCTCCGAGACCATGCCCCAATAGGTGGCGCGCATCTGTCGGCGGACGGCCTCGTCCCAGTCGCGCACCTTGCCCCGCGCGCCCCAGACGAAATCCGACTTTTCCTGCTGGCCGATCGCATAGTCGAGGAAGGGATGGAGGCGAGCGGCCTCGTCGGGAGTCGCGGCGCCGCGAAAGGCCGGTCCCTCTGCGGGATCGTACATGGAGGCATAGGGCTCCGGCACGATGAAGGGCGGATGCGGGCGAATGAAGCTGAGATGCGCGAACCAGGGCCGGCCGCCGGCCTTGGCGCGAGCCGGCGGCGCGCTCTCCACCTCGCCGAGCCAGCGCAGGAACTCCTCGACCAGGAACGCGGTCTCGGTCTCCTCGGCCGAATAGCGGACCGGGCGGCCCGAGGGCGGATCGGCGGGCCCGCCAACCGGAAGCCACATGTCCTGCGGCGGATCGGGCAGCTCGTGCCCGCGAGACGCCAGCCAGGACAGCCAGGGGCCGTGATCCTCCGGCACGCGCACCCGCACGCTCATGCCCGGCAGGATGCCCTCATAGGTCCGCAGCCAGGGATCGTCGCCGGTGACCGTGCGCGGATCGACGGACTGGTCGGTATAGCCGAACAGGGTCGGATCGTAGCCGGCGCGGCGGGCGGCAAGCGCGATGGTGTCGTGCCGCGCGTCGAGCGGCGTGCCGTTGCGCACCACCCGGTTGGTCATCTGATAGAGGCCGGTGTAGAGGCTGGCGCGGGCCGGCGCGCAAGGCGCCGCCTGGCAATAGTGGCGGGAGAAATACACCGCCTCCCGCGCCAGGGCGTCGATATTGGGCGTGCGCACGACGGGATGCCCGGCGAGGCCGAGGCAATCGCCGCGCCACTGGTCGGCGGTGATGAGGAGAACGTTGAGCATGGCGGCGGGAACCTGAAAGGCGGCAGCGGTCTGGCGACCTGATGGGAGAGACTTCAAGCGGAGACGACCCCGCAAAGACCGGAAACCGGTCTGGCGCGGGAAACAGAGCGTCGCCCGGCATTTGCCCCAACGCCGGCGACGGCGCATTATGTTGGTAGCGGATGACAGAGGAACGACGCAAGCCCGATGCAGCGTGCCGCCTGTCCGTGACCAGCCGCTTTGCCCTGCGAGGGGCAAGTCCGCCAGAGGGAGACCCGCCAATGACCTGGATGCCCGATCTCGACCCCGCGCCCGGCGATGCCGGTGCCTGCGATCTCATCGACACCGTGATCGTCCCGCGTGCCCGCGACATTGGCGGCTTCGAGGTGCGGCGCGCCCTCCCCTCGCCGAAGCGGCAGATGGTCGGCCCCTTCATCTTCTTCGATCAGATGGGCCCGGCCGAGTTCCTGGAGACCGGCGGGATCGATGTCCGGCCGCATCCGCATATCGGCCTCGCCACGGTGACTTATCTGTTCGAGGGCGAGATCCACCATCGCGACAGTCTCGGCTCGGACCTTGCCATCCGTCCGGGCGAACTCAACTGGATGACCGCCGGGCGCGGCATCGTCCATTCCGAGCGCGAAGACCCGCAGATGAAGGGCCACAAGCGCACGCTGTTCGGCATCCAGAGCTGGGTGGCGCTGCCGAAACACGCGGAGGAGGCCGACCCGGCCTTCGAGCATGTCGGGCGCGAGGCGCTGCCCTTCCTGGAGGACCACGGCATCAACGTGCGGGTCATCGCCGGCGAGATGTTCGGCGCCCGCTCGCCGGTGAAGACGGCCTCCGAAACGATCTATGCCGACGTGACGCTGGAGCCGGGCCGATCAATGCCGATCGATGCCGGCCACGAGGAGCGGGCGCTCTACACCGTCGGCGGAACGGTGGAAATCGCCGGCGAGAGCTTCGAGGACGGTCAGTTGCTGGTCTTCAGGCCCGGAGACGCCATCACCGTGCGGGCGACGGGCAGTGTGCCGGCGCGCTTCCTGGTGCTCGGCGGCGAGCCGATGGACGGGCCGCGCCACATCTGGTGGAACTTCGTCTCCTCCTCGAAGGAGCGCATCGACCAGGCCAAGGAAGACTGGAGGCAGATGCGCTTCGACACGGTGCCGGGCGACGCGGACGAGTTCATTCCCCTACCCGGCCGCTGACCTCGTCGTCATCTGGCCTCGTCGTCATCCGGGCTGCTGAAGATGATGTCGCCCGATGGCGGGGCGCGCAGGGTTGCCCCGCCGACCGGTCGGTTGCGGCGACGCGCCGGCGCAGCCTCCCAGGAGAAGGGCGCAAACAGCTCCGCCGGGGCGACAAGATCGACGACCGGAAAGTCGAGAATGACGTTGAAGCGAATGACCGCGGCATCGTCGTCGGTCAGCCCAGGATCCTCCGGCAATACCCTGAGCCGCATGCCGAACTGCTCCAGATCCACCGGCTGTCCCCGTTCGATGGCGGCCCGGAAGGCCGTCGGCCAGGGCCAGCCGTAACGCGCGCCCACCGCCTCCAGCACCCGCAGCAGGGCGGCACGGGCGGCCGGCGCGGTTTGCGGGTTGTCGCCGTTGAGCTTGATCCGCACGGTGTTGAGCGTGCCTTCCGACTGGCCGCGCAGATTGACGAAGAGCGACGACCGGGCGCCGTCCGGCCCCGCGCGCCCGATGATCGCCAGATCGCTGACGCAATACCAGAAGCCGGCCACGAAGGGGTCGAGCCGCCACTCCGACATCGGCACGCCGAGGGCGGAGATCGCCTCGCACAGGTCGGCCGGATCGCCGCCGAAGACCCGCTTGAACGCGGCGGCGCGCTCCAGCCCTGCATCCGGCACCTCATTGAGAAGGTGGGCGCGCGCCGTCGGGGCAAGGTTCGCGAAAGGGTCGGACAGGACGACCTCGGCCGGGGGCGACGCCTGCTCCACCGGCGGTCGCAGGAAGACCAGCGCCGAAGCCAGGATGCCGCTGGCGATTGCCAACAGAATCAGCACCCTGACGGTGAGCCGGCGACGGTTCATGGCGGCAAGCACGGGCGCGCCCGGCCCCTGTGCCTCGCGCACGAGCGCGGGCAGGATCGATTTTCCCGGCTGGGCCCCACCGCGTGACGCCGCGTCTTTCGCCATTGCCGCTCCCGCCGGGCAAACTGCCCGGAAAACCCGCAGGATATGCACCGCGGATGCGCTGGAAACCGGGTTCTGCCTGGGGCACCATGCCCGTCTGACGTCACCGGTCGCGCATTTCATGTCCTAACACGGGAGACCACATGCTGGAGGCGCTTTTTAGACGTGTCGAGGACAAGCGGGACGATGTCGTCGCACTGACCCGGGATCTCATCCGCATTCCGACGATCAACCCGCCGGGCGAGGCCTATACGCCCTGTGCCGAGTTGATCGGCAACCGGCTGGCGCGGCGCGGCTTCCAGGTGCGCTACATCCGGGGAGAGGACACGCCCGGCGACAGCGCCCGCTATCCGCGCACCAATGTGGTGGCCCGTATCGAGGGACGCCGGCCGGGTCCTTGCGTGCATTTCAACTCGCATATCGACGTGGTGGAGGCCGGCCACGGCTGGACCTTCGATCCCTTCGGCGGCGAGGTGAAGGACGGCAAGGTCTATGGACGGGGCGCCTGCGACATGAAGGGCGGGCTCGCCGCCTCGATCATCGCCGTGGAGGCCTTGCTGGAGGCGATGCCGGACTTTCCCGGCGCCATCGAGATTTCCGGCACGGTGGACGAGGAGTCCGGCGGCTTCGGCGGCGTTGCCTATCTCGCCCGGCTCGGCATGTTCTCCAAGCCGCGCGTCGACCACGTGATCATCCCCGAGCCGTTGAACAAGGACCGCATCTGCCTCGGCCATCGCGGCGTGTGGTGGGCGGAGATCGAGACCAAGGGCTCCATCGCGCACGGGTCGATGCCGTTCCTGGGCGACTGCGCCGTGCGCCACATGGGGGCGGTGCTCGACCGGTTCGAGAGCGAGCTGTTTCCCAAGCTCGCGGCCAAGCACACGGACATGCCGGTGGTGCCGGAGGGCGCGCGCTCCTCGACGCTGAACATCAACTCCGTCCATGGCGGCCAGCCGGAAGGCTTCGATGGATTGCCTTCGCCTTGCGTGCCCGACAGTTGCCGCATGGTGATCGACCGGCGTTACCTGATCGAGGAGAGCCTCGACGAGGTGAAGGACGAGGTCATGTCGATCCTCGACGATCTCGCCCGCACCCGCCGGAACTTCGACTACCGCATCCGCGACCTGATGGAGGTGATCCCGACCATGACCGACCGCGACGCGCCGGTGGTGCGGGCGGTGGCCGATGGCATTCGCGAGGTGCTGGCGAAGAACCCGGACTATGTCATCTCGCCCGGTTCCTACGACCAGAAGCACATCGCCCGCATCGGCCACCTGCACGACTGCATCGCCTATGGCCCCGGCATTCTCGACATGGCCCATCGGCCGGACGAGTTCGTCGGCATCGACGACATGGTCGACAGCGCCAAGGTGATGGCGCAGGCGACGATGGCGCTGCTGGGACGGACCCGCTGAGGGCGATCCGGCCGGCCCTGCAGGGTCAGACGAAGAGCAGCACGCCGCCGCCGGCGACGAGGCCGGCCCGCAACAGCGGATTGAGCGGGGCGATGACGCCGAAGGAGATGGCGGAGAGGGCCGCGCCGACCTTGAGCGCCGCAAGCAGCGCCATGGCCGGCTCCGCCGCCAGCGCGATCAGGTCCGGATTGGCGATCATGCCTAGCGGCACGAGATAGAGCCCGAGGCCGAGCGCCATCGCCGAGGCCGCGACCTTCAGCCAGTTCTCCCCGACCATGCCGGCGGCGATGAAGACCGCGCCGCAGACCGGCGGCGTGATGGTCGACAGCAGCGCGTACCAGAACACGAAGAGATGCGCCTGCAGCACCGGCACGCCGAGCGCGGTGAGCGCGGGTCCGGCGACCGAGACGCAGATGACATAGGCCGCCGTGGTCGGCACCTCCATGCCGAGGATCAGGCAGGCGAGCGCGGTGAGCAGCAGCGCCGGCCACAACAAGCCGCCGGAGCCGGACAGGATCAGCGAGGTGATCTTGACCCCGAGGCCGGTCAGCCCGAGCACGCCGATGATGATCGAGGCGCACAGGATGATCGCCGCGATGGTGGCGATCTGCCGGCCGGAATTCACCGCCGCTTCCTCCAACCGCAGCAAGGTGCGGCGTGCGTCGAAGCTGAGGCGGGCATCAAACGCCAAGAGCAGCGCACCAGTGAGGATCGCCAGCGAGGCGGCATATTGCGGCGTCACCTTGAGGCCGAACATGCCCCACAGCAGGACCGAGAACGGCACGAGGAAGAAGGCCGAGGTGATGACGACCGCGCGCAGAGCCGGTCGGTCCTCCGGCGCGATCCCCTTCAGCACATGGCGGAAGGAGAAGGCGTCGATACCGACCCACACCGCGAGAAAATAAAGGCCGGCCGGCAGCAGCGCGGCCATCATGATGTCCGAATAGGGCGTGCCGGTCAGTTCGACCATCACGAAGGCGCCCGCGCCCATCAAAGGCGGCATGATCTGGCCGCCGGAGGAGGCAACCGCCTCGACCGCCCCGGCGAGCGAACGCGGATAGCCGAGCCGGGTCATCGCCGGCAGGGTGATGGCGCCGGTGGAGGCGACATTGGCCGAGGCCGAGCCCGAAATCGAGCCGAACAGCGCGGAGGAAATCACCGAGACCTTGGCCGCGCCGCCGCGCAGGCGGCCGGCGGCGGCGGCCGCGACATTCATGAAGCCCTGCCCCGCCTCGCCGGCATTCAGCACCGCGCCAAAGATGACGAAGATGGCGACGACCGAGACGGAGACCCCTGTGAGCTTGCCCCACAGGGCGCCTTCCGCGATCGTCAGCGTGCTGAACAGGCTCGCCAGCGGCAGGCCCGGATGGCCGAACTCGCCGGGGATGGCCTCGCCCCAGACCGCATAGGCGAGCGCGAGGGCCGCCACCAGCGGCAGCGGCCAGCCGATGGCCCGGCGGGCCATCTCCAGCGTGACGCCAAGCAGGACCAGGGCAATCGCGAACTGGCCGTTGTCTACGAGGAAGCCGTACTGATCGCCAAGCGCGCGATGGTTCCACGCAACCCACAGGCAGGCGGCAACGCCGATGACTGCCAGCGGCAGGCCTGTCCAGCGCTGGAACGGGGTGCGCGCCATCAGCACGAAGACAAAGGGGACGGCAAGCGCCATGTGCAACGGCCGGCTGACGAGATTGGGCACCAGGCCGGTGAAGACCAGCCACAGGTGAAAGCCGATGGACAGCGCACCGAGCGCTGCCCAGAACAGCCGGGCCGAAAGAGACATGAACGCCGTCCTGGTGAACTGCCCGACCGCGCCGAAAACGGTGCGGCAGGATCAAAAACCATCGGCCCGGACGGGTGTCCGGGCCGCAACCGTGCCAAAGGCCAGCCGAGCGTATGGCGGCCGCCTGCGCCTTATTTCTGCGCGTCGGTCAGGGCCACGCCCTGTTCTGCGTAATAGCGCTGCGCGCCCGGATGGATCTTGCCGGAAATGCTGGCCAGCATATCCGTCGTCACACCCGCCCACCACGGCGCGTCGGCGCTCATCTTCTCCTTCTGCTCCCAGAAGGTCTTGGTCAACTGATAGGCGGTATCGTCGTCCATCGCGGTGGTCGTGTAGGCGACCACGTCCAGCGAGGTGGTGACGACGTCCTGGTCCTGGCCCGCATAGGTGCCGGCCGGGATCACCGTTTTCGTCCGCTTGGTCTCGGCGACCTGCTCGTCGGACAGGGACAGCAGCGTGACGCCGGTGCCGGCCGCCGCCTCGATGACATTCGGCGCCGGCCAGGAACTGGCCGTGACGAAGCCGTCGATCTGGCCGTTCTTGAGCGCAGCACCAGCGTTGGACAGTTCCACGTCGGCCAGTTTGACCTTGTCCTTGAGGCCGAAGAGTTCGAGATACTTGGCGCCTTCCGTGGCGCCGAACGTACCCTTGCCGATCAGGATGCTCTTGCCTTCCATGCCGGCGAAGTCGGTGACGCCGCTGTCCGCCGACATGACGAAATGCATGGTCAGCGAGGGGATCGGAAAGAGCGCACGGATCTCATCGAACTTCGGATTGCCCTTGCCGTCGAACGGTCCCTTGGCGCCCTGCGCCTGGCCGACGAGGCCCGGAGGCGTGGTGAAGACGTAGTTGCCGGGGCGCACCGCCGCTTCCATCACGTTCTGCACCGAACCCTGGCTCTCCTCCAGCGTGACGATGATGCCGCCATCGGTACCGGCCTTGATCGCCTCGGCGATCTGCACGCCCATCTGGTAGTAGGACGTGCCGGCGGAGGCCGACTTGTAGGTCACCCGCGTCTCGGCGGACGCGGACAGCGGCACGAGCGCGGCAAGGCCGGCAATGGCGAGTTTGCTCCAGATCGTCATGTATCCTCCCAGGGGATTGTTTGTTGCAGTGTTTTCGGGCGGGGCGCCTGCGACAAGGCGACCGGGCCGGCAAGCGGATCGGGAGGCAGAGATTAGTCCGCCCGCGCGCGCCATGCATCCCTGAAATCGCGGAAAATGACAGGAGTGCGCACCCCAAACCCGGGGCGGGGATCGTTTGTCGACATGGCCTGCGCAAGCCTACCTCTGCCATTGACGCAGCGGCAGCGCCCGCTCAAAGTGCGAAGGTCCGCCCGCGCAATCAGGAGGTGCTAAATGGCCCGCACGCGCTTCTCGGTCGCCACGCTCAATGCGCGCAATCTGGTCAATCCGGAGACCAACTACTACCGCAAACCGGACGGCAGTTGGAATCGCTATTCCCGCGCCGCCTTCGCGCGCAAGGTCGAGTGGCTGGCCGAGCAACTCGTTCGGCTCGACGCCGACCATGTCTGCCTTCAGGAGGTGTTCCATGCCGAGGCGCTGCAGGCGGTCGCCGAGCGCCATGCCGCCCTGGTCGCGGTGCGTGGTCTTTCCCAGCCGCCGTTTGCCAGCGTGCTCCACTTTCCCAATGACAAATCCCGGCCGGACGATCCGAGCCCCGGGCTCGGCTATCTCGGCCGTACCGTTCCGTTGGCGCACCGCCGGCTGCAGGACCTCTCGGCCGACCCCATCGAACTCGGCAGGGAACTGGGCTTTTCCTACCGTCTGACCGCAACGAGCCGACCGATCGCCATCGTCGAGATCGCCCTTGCGGACGGGGTGCCGGCACTGCTCTTCAATACCCACCTCAAGTCGAAGCGACCGCTCCTGCCGGAGGGATCGCCTGCGGCGGATGCGGCCAACCTTCTGTTCCTCGAGCGTGCCAGCGGCGAGATCGCATCGCAGGTGCTGCGGGCGGGCGAGGCACTCGCCCTGCGCCGGGAGCTTCTGCGCGCCATGCGCGACAACAGCCGCCCGGTCTTCGTCGTCGGCGATCTCAATGACGAAACCGACGCTGTGACCACCCAAGTCGTTGCCGGCGAGGCGCCCTGGCGCAACGAACGCGACATGGCGGTCAAGCGCGCCTTCTGGGACGTGGAACTCTACCATGCGGCGCGCGTGCACCTGCGCCGCAGCGAGCACGGCGATATGACGACCCACATCTACAACGGCGCATACGGCACGCTCGACCACATCTTCTTCAGCCAGGAATTCTACTATCGCAACCGCGCCGCCCTCGGCGATCTCGACTATGTGCAGGTATTCAACGACCACCTGGTCGACAGCAGCGCTCCCGGCGTACGCGAAAACCGCGACGCCTCCGATCATGGCCAGGTTGTCGCCCGCTTCTCGCTGAAGGAACCTGCCGCCCTGACCGGCTGAGGCTGCGCCGGGGCGCCGGCCCGAGCACGGAACACGTTCCCCGGCGCAGCCGGTGCCAGACGCCACCTTGGGCGCACGGGTCCCACCTTGCTATGATCGCGGCGCGACTCGGGCGGGGCGAAAGTCCCGCCGTGCCCCACACACCCGCGACCGGACAGCCTTCATGACAGATCCGCACACCGCGCCACTTCGCCTCGGCATCGACTGGGGCGGGACCAAGATGGAGATCATCGCGCTGGAGGCGGACGGTTCGGAGCGTTTTCGCCTGCGCGTGCCGACGCCGCGCGACGACTATGACGGCTGCATCCGTGCCGTCGTCGGGCTGGTCGAAGCCGCCGAGGCGGCAACGGGCCGGAGGGGCACCATCGGGCTCGGCATCCCCGGTTCGCTGTCGCCGGCGACCGGCCTCGTCAAGAACGCCAATTCCACCTGGATGAACGGCATGCCGCTCGACCGCGACCTGGAAGCGGCGCTGGCACGGCCCGTTCGCATCGAGAACGACGCCAACTGCCTGGCGGTCTCGGAGGCCACCGACGGCGCCGGCAAGGGCGCGCATGTGGTGCATGCGATCATCATCGGCACCGGCTGCGGCTCAGGGATCGCCATCGACGGACGGGCGCATCGCGGCCGCAACGGCATCGGCGGCGAATGGGGCAACATCCCGGTGCCCTGGATGACCGACGAGGAGTTTCCCGGTCCCGACTGCTGGACCGGCAAGCGCGGCACCATCGACCGGTGGTGCTCAGGCACGGGCTTCCAGTGGGACCATGAGCAGGCGAGCGGAGTGAAGCTGACGGGTCACGAGATCATCGAACGGGCACGCGCCGGCGAGGCCGCCGCGGCCGCCACTCTCGACCGCTACGCGTCGCGACTGGCGCGTGCGATGGCGATGGTCGCCAATATCCTTGACCCGGATGTCTTCGTGCTCGGTGGCGGCATGTCGAATATCGAGGAACTTTACGACCTGCTGCCGCGGGAAATCGGCCGGCACGTCTTCTCCGACCAGTATGACGTACCGATCCGCAAGGCGGTGCATGGCGACAGTTCCGGCGTTCGCGGCGCCGCCTGGCTGTGGAACGCCTGAGCCGGCAAGATCCGTTCGCCCTTGCCCTCGCTGTTGTCGGCCGCGCGCCTATATGATCCGGCAGGACCACAAGGGAGGAGGCCGCACGTGTCCCTGTTCAAGCCTGCCCGCATCGCCGCTTGCGCTGTCGCATTTGCAGCCCTGACCGCAGCCCTGACCGCAGCCCTGCCCGCCCGGGCCGAACCGCGAACCTATGTCATCGATCCGAGCCACTTCTCCATCGTCTTTAACGCCATGCATATCGGTTACGCGCCGACCTGGGGCCTGTTCCTCAAGGGCGAGGGCAGCTTCACCTATGACGAGAACACGCGGGAACTCTCCGACCTGTCGGTCGCCATCGAGACGGCAAGCGTCTTTTCCAACGACGAGCGGCGCGACGGACACCTGCGCTCCGACGACTTCCTGAGCGCGGACGCGCATCCGCGCATCACCTTCCGGATGACGGACGCGCGCGCCGAGACCGAGGCGACCGGGACCGTCATCGGCGACCTCACCCTGCGGGGCGTGACCCGGCCGGTGACGCTCAATGTCACGCTCAACAAGATCGGCCCCTACCCGTTCGGCGACACCCATGTTGTCGGCATCAGCGCCAGAACGGTTTTGCGCCGCTCCGACTTCGGCATGATTTATGCGGTCGAGAACGGCTTCGTCGGCGACGAGGTAGACATCCGCATCGACCTTGAAGCTGTCCGGCAATAGAGCCGCGGCCGGCCAGGTGTGCCGTGGAATTCTCCACTCGTCCCAACGACTTTGATGTGAGCCGGCGCTCTGAATGGATAGCGAAGACCTGCTTCGCGCACTTAGGGTCAGCGCCGAATCAACTTGACCGCAATTGTCACATTAATCCATCACTACTCAGGAATTAAGCCGATAGTAACGCAGCCTCCGCTAGGCATAAGGCCAGAACTATTCCCGAGGGGCCTGCTGGGGGTTTCGTAATGCGCTTTTCCGACCTGTCGATCCGCAACAAGCTGCTGGTGAGCGCCGGTATTCTGTTTTCCGTCTCGATCATCGGCGTCAGCCTTGCCGGCTCCATGGTGATGTCGTCAACGGCCGAGGGAGATGCGAGACGGGAAGCCCAGGCGCTGCTGTCGGGCTATGCGGCAGATGTGTCAGGCGATGTGTCGCGCTCGCTGACCGTCGCCAAGACAGCCGCCGCCGCGGTCGAGGGGCTCATCGCCAATGGCATGACCGACCGGGACCGGCTCGGCGATCTGATGATCCGCACGGTCGAGAGCAATCCCAACCTGGTGGGCATGACGCTCGCCTTCGAGCCGAACGGCCTCGACGGCCGTGATGCCGAGTTCAAGGACCACAAGTATTCCGACGCCAACGGGCGGTTCGTTCCGTATTTCTACTTCGGCGCGGACAAGAAGGTGGCGGTCGAGCAGTTGATCATGACCAAGGAGGCCGGAACCGAAGGCTGGTACGACATGCCGGTCCGCGAGAACCGCTCCCTGATCACCCCGCCCTATACCTATCCGATCGACGGCAAGGACGTGCTGATGACCACCATCAGTTGGGTGGTGCGCAAGGGTGACAAGGCCGTCGGCATCGCCACCTCCGATCTGTCGCTGGCCGACATCGTGGAAAAGATGTCCGCCAACCGGCCTTTCGGCCAGGGTGAAGTCAAGCTCATCGGCGGTGACGATCTCTGGGTCTCGACGTCGGATACAAACCTGCTCGGCAAGAAGGTCGAGGATGGCGAGGTGCTGAAGCTGCTGCGCGCCGCGGATGCCGGCCAGTCGGAGAGCCTTGTCGGAGACCGCTTCCTCACTGCCGTGCCGGTGACGTTCCCCGGCGTCGAGGAACGCTGGTACGTCACCCTCGACGTGCCCTATTCGGCAATGATTGCCGGCGCCGTGGCGGCACGCAACACTATGCTGGCCATCGGCTTCGGCCTGTTGCTGGCGGTGCTGGCGGTGGTCTGGCTCGGCGCCGGAGCTCTCGCCCGTCCGGTGGCCCGCCTGACCGACGTCATGGCCCGTCTTGCCGCCGGCGACACCTCGGTCGATGCCGGCATGGACGAGCGGCGCGATGAGATCGGCGACATGGCGCGTGCCGTCGAGACCTTCCGCGACAACGCCATCGAACGCCAGCGGCTGGAAGGTGCGCAATCGGAGGAGGCACAGGCCCGCGCCGCCCGCCAGGCCCGCACGGAAGCCCTGATCGCGGATTTCCGGGACAAGGTGCAGGCGCTGATCGGGACGGTGAGCGCGACGGCGAACGGGCTGGACGAGACCGCGCGGGCGCTCTCCTCCTCGGCCCAGGAAAGCGCCGAGCGCGCCAGCGAGACCACCCAGGCAAGCTCGATCGCCACCGACAGCGTCCAGACCGTCGCCAGCGCCGCCGAGGAACTCTCCGCCTCCATCGCCGAGATCTCCCGGCAGGTCGGCCAGACCACCCAGGTCGTCGATCAGGCCACCCAGGGCACCCGTCAGACCAACGAGAAGGTCGCCGGTCTTGCCGCCGCCGCCAACAAGATCGGCGAGGTCGTCTCCTTGATCCAGGCGATCGCCGAACAGACCAACCTTCTCGCCCTCAATGCCACCATCGAGGCGGCGCGGGCGGGCGAGGCCGGCAAGGGCTTCGCCGTCGTCGCCGCCGAGGTCAAGGAGCTCGCCACCCAGACCTCCAAGGCGACCGAGGAGATCGGTGCCCAGATCGCCGCCATCCAGGGCTCGACCGGCGAGGCCGTCGCCGCCATCGGCGAGATCGCCCAGATCATGCAGGACGTCAACGGCTACACCGCATCGATCGCCTCCGCCGTCGAGCAGCAGGGCGCCGCCACCAGCGACATCTCCCGCTCGGTCCAGCAGGCGGCCGAGGGCACCGGCGCCGTCACCCGCAACATGGAGTTGCTCGCCAATACCGTCGACAGCACCTCCTCAGCCGCCGACAACGTCCTCGACGCCTCAGGCGCCATGAGCCGCAACACCGACGCCCTTAGGCATGAAATCGACAGGTTCCTGCATGAGGTCGCAGCCGCCTGAGACGGAACCGCCACCGACCCTGCCAGGCAGCATCCCAGCCCCCGGCCCGCCTCGCGGACCGGGGGCTTTTTCTTTCGCAAGGAGGCAAAGCAGCGATAGGCTGTCGAGGGTCCATCCCGCGATTCCGCGACCAGACAGGAGATCTCGCCCGTGAACGACCAGGAGACCATCGAAACCCCGACAGGCGAGTTGACGCTGCGGACGATGGCCATGCCCGCCGACACCAACGCGGCCGGCGACATTTTCGGCGGCTGGGTGCTGTCGCAGATGGACCTTGCCGGGGGCATCGCCGCCGGACAGCGGGCGCGCCGGCGCGTGGTGACAATCTCCGTCGAGCGGATGACCTTCATCCGCCCGGTGCATGTCGGCGACGTCCTCTGCGTCTATTGCCGGGTGACCGGCGTCGGCCGCACCTCGATGAAGATCGGCATCGAGGCATGGGCGCTGCGCCATCGCCACGGACGACGCGAGAAGGTGACGGATGCGACCTTCACCTTCGTCGCCGTGGACGATCAGGGACGTCCGATCCCGGTGCCGGCGGAAGACGAGGACTGACGGCGGCGCAGCCGCGCCCGTAGCGCCATGGCGAGATCCGGATGGCGGGCGGCGATGTCGCGGAACAGCACTTCGTCGACCGCCTTGCGGCATCCGCCCGCCCACAAGCGTTCGAGATCCGCAAGCCGGCGAGCCCGCTCCGCATCATCAAGGCCGGGCTGTCTGCAATCCCGGTCGAGCCCCAGGCACGTGGCGCGCATCTTCAATCCGGCCGCCAGAACGCGGATCTCCGCCAGTTTCAGGGTTGCCGCGAACGGGGCGTGCCGCTTGGCGGCACGGCACGAGGCAGCCGGATCGGCGGGCGGGCGCCCAATCAGCGAGGCACCGGACGTTGCTCTGGACATAAAAAATCCTCCATCGGTTTCCCGAGGAGGACTGGCGCGGATCAAACGACCGTTTGGTTGCCGCATGATGCGGCCACATCCCCAAAACGCGGACCGGTTGACCCGGTCTTCAGTGTCAGGGAGACCACCTTGCCCGGTCGGGCAGGTTGGCGAGGGCGCCAGCCCTTCTCTTGATGACGGGCGTTCTATGCCACGCGGCGGGCTCTTTCGCAAGAGGCAAGCATCCTCGTGACCTTAAGCGGCGTCGCGGGAGGTGCCCTCGTCGTCCTCGGCGCGGGGATCGAGAGCCAGCGTCTCGGGGGTGGAGAAGCGCACGCCCGACGCCATGGCGACGAACTCCTCCTTCTCCTCCGGCGCCAGCGGCGCGCGCTGGGTCATGCGCCAGATCGAAAAGCCGATGATCAGCGCATGGGCCGCGGAGGTGACGGCAAACAGGCCCTGCGGCCGCGTCATGGTCATCATCACCGACGCCAGCAGCGGGCCGACGATCGAACCGACGCCGAACAGGAGCAGCAGGCCGCCGCTGGTCTTGAGGAACTCCCCCGGCGGCGAGTGGTCGTTGGCATGAGCGACGATGACCGGGTACATCGAATAGATCATGCCGCCGAACGCCGCGACGAGGGAAATGATGGCGAGAGGCGACAGCGCCTCGCCGAATGTCAGCGCCATGCCCACGAGAAACCCGGCAATGGCGA
Source organism: Stappia sp. TSB10GB4 (assembly GCF_900185745.1). NCBI lineage: Bacteria > Pseudomonadati > Pseudomonadota > Alphaproteobacteria > Hyphomicrobiales > Stappiaceae > Stappia > Stappia sp. TSB10GB4. The sequence continues at coordinate 50,699 of NZ_FYAV01000036.1, forward strand.
TGCCGATCAGCACGATGCGCCGGTCGATACGGTCGGACAGCATGCCGACGGGGACCTGTATGAGCGCACCGGCGAGCAGCGCCACCGACATCATGGTGGCGATCGAGGACACGGACAATTCGACCTGGCGACCATAGACGGCGCCGAGCGTCCCGAACGCGCTGTTGGAGATGCCGACGAGAAAGACGCCGATCACCGCCACCGGCGAGTTGCGCCACAGCGAACGGATGTCGAGGCGGACCTGGGAGAGCGGCTGCGGGGCAGCGGCGGTCGACAGCGCGGTCGGCAGCAGCGCGCAGGAATAGACCATGGCTCCGATCACGAAGAACAGGTAGCCGGCCGGATCGCCCAGGGTCAGCAGCATCTGGCCGGCGGTGGTCGCGCCCAGATTGATCATCGTGTAGATGCCGAAGATGCGGCCGCGCGTGGCCGGGTTGGCCCGCTCGTTCAGCCAGCTTTCCACCACCATCGCGGCGCCGGCGAAACAGAAGCCGGAGAGCGCCCTGAGCGGGATCCAGGCCCAGGGTGTCATGAAGACGAGATTCAGCAGCACGACGATGGAGGCGAGCGAGCAGAACACGCCAAACGCCCGGATGTGGCCGACCCGGCTGACGATGATCGGGGTCAGCAGGCACCCGGCAATATAGCCCACCGCCCAGCCGGTGCCGAGCAGACCGAGCGAATTGTCGGAAAAGCCCTCGAAGGAGCCACGCAGAGGCAGAAGCAGCCCCTGAAGGCCGCCCGCAAGCAGCAGAAGCGCAGAACCGACGAGCAACGCAGCGATGGGAAGAATGTGGGTCATGCGGGTCGGCTGGCTGGCGGAACGGGAGTGCCTGCAGTCACAGGGGGCGGGAACGAGCCCAACTCCCAACCTATCCTGTGGGCCTGCGTCGGAATTGAGGCAGGCGGCGGCGAAAGGCCGGCAGCGCGAAGCCGCCGCCCTGTTGTCGCAAGCCTAGCAATTTTTCATTGAAGAACAACAGCGGCCGGTCGGTTCCGGCCGCCTTGCGCGTTCACACCCGGTTCAGCAGCCGTGCGCGGATGGTGCCGGACAGGCGGCGGATCTCTTCGAGGATCTCCACGGCGTTTTCCACCGGCCCGTCGGCGTCGAGCACCACATAACCGATCTCGCCGTCGGTCTGATAATGCTGGGCCGCGATGTTGATCTCGTAGCGGGCGAAGAGGTCATTGAGCTTGCCGAGTTCGCCCGGAAGATTGCGCTGCACCTGAATGAAGCGGGTGTTGCGGGTGCCCTTCGGCAGTTGCACCTGCGGAAAGTTCACCGCACCGATCGTTGAGCCGACGTCCGAATATTCGATGAGACGACGGGCAACCTCCTCGCCGATGCGTTCCTGCGCCTCCTCCGTCGAGCCGCCGACATGCGGCGTCAGGATGACGTTGTCGAGCCCGCGCAAGGGAGACACGAACTCCTCGTCGTTCGACTTGGGCTCGCTCGGGAACACGTCGACGGCGGCGCCGGCCAGATGACCGGAGCGCAGGGCCTGCGCCAGCGCGTCGATGTCCAGCACCGTGCCACGGGCGTTGTTGATGAGATAGGCGCCCTTCTTCATCGCGGCGATCTCGGCTGCGCCGATCATGCCACGGGTCTCGGGTGTCTGCGGCAGGTGCAGGGACACGACATCGGCGACGGCGAGCAGTTCCCCGAGTGAGGCAGTCGGCTCGACATTGCCGTGGCGCAGCTTGTCGGCGTGATCGTAATAGACCACGCGCATGCCCATCGCCTCGGCGAGCACCGCCAGTTGCGAGCCGATATTGCCGTATCCGACGATGCCGAGGGTCTTGCCGCGCACTTCGTTGCTGCCAGCGGCCGTCTTCAGCCACCGCCCGTTATGCGCGGCCATCGACTTGGCGAAGGCGCCGCGCATCAGCATGACGATCTCGGCGATGGTCAGTTCGGCCACGCTGCGGGTGTTGGAAAACGGCGCGTTGAAGACCGGGATGCCGCGACGGTTGCTGCCGACCAGATCGACCTGGTTGGTTCCCACGGAGAAACAACCGACCGCGACCAGCGTGCCGGCTTCCCTGAGAATCGCCTCGTCGATCTGGGTCCGCGAGCGGATGCCGACGATATGAACGCCCTGCAGCGCCTCGATCAACGCCTCGCGATCGAGCGCCGCCTTGAGCTGGGTGACATTGGTGTAGCCGGCCTGATCGAGCAGGGCGGGAGCGGTCGGGCTGATGCCTTCCAGCAGGAGCCAGCGAATTTGATGCTTCGGGCGCGACAGGCCGGTCTTCATGAAACGGCGTTCCGTGTGCGGGACGTGAGGGAGTGCGGCGGAGCCACCGCTGCGCTCTGGTGCCCTGTCTGCCGGAAAAATTCAACCGCTGCTTTTTGCAGCCCAGTCCCGCAAGGAAGTGAGAAAGGCCGAAAGCCGTTGCCTCGTGTCGTCGAACCGCGCGGTTTTGCCGTAGTGCTCAACGTTCATGTAGAGCGCGCGGTTGATCTCGATCTGCAGCGAATGCACGCCGCGCGCCGGGTCGCCATGACGGCGCAGGATCTCCGCACCCTTGAAGGGATCGTTGACCTTCACGGAAAAGCCGAGGCCGAGCAGCAGATCGCGGGCCACCTCCAGATAACCGGCGGTGGCGCTGGTTCCCTCCCGGTCCGACAGCACGATATCGGGACGCAGCGAGCCGGTCGCATCTTCGTGCATGGCATTGGCGACAGGTTGCATCGAATGGAGATCGAGGTGGAAGACCCGGCCATGCGCTGCGCGGATCTCGCCGAGCAGCTCTGCCAGCGTCGCATGATAGGGGTGCCAGCACCGCTCCAGCCGCGCCAGGTAGTCGGTTCGAAGCAAGGGACCGGCCAGAAGCGGCGCGCCATCGGGCGGGGTCGCGGTCCAGACGACCCCCTTGCCCAGCCGCGCCTTGCCGGAGGGAGCAAGATCCAGCCCCTGCGCGTCATCGAGAACGGCCGGATCGAGATCGTCGAAGGCGCGGTTCACATCGCAATAGATGCGACCGAAGAGTGCCTTCAGCAGCGGCAGGCCGAGGGCGGGCGCGGCGGAAAAAAGCTCGTCGACATACATATCCTCCGCCCGGCGATAGCGCTCCGAAGGCTGGACAGGGGCAAAGTCCGACGGATAGATCGTTCCGGAATGCGGGCTGTCGAGGACGAGCGGCGCGGCAAGCCGGTCCGGCCGCAACACCTCGAAAAGGGTCGCCTCCCCTGCCCCCGGCATGGCCTCAGCCATCGTTCAAGTGACAGGCCGACATGCGGCCCGGCGCGATCTCGCGAAGGGCAGGCGCCTGCTCGCGACAACGGGGCTTCGCATGCGGGCAGCGCGGATGAAAATGACAGCCGGACGGCGGAGCGAGCGGCGACGGGATCTCGCCCTTCACCGGCTGGAACACCCGCTTGCGCGTGTCGATGCGCGGCACCTCGGCCAGGAGCGCGCGCGCGTAGGGGTGGTTCGGATCGGCGAAAAGCTCGACCGCCGGCGCGCTTTCCACGACCCGGCCGAGATACATGATCACCACCCGGTCGGCGAGATGCTCGACAACGCCGAGATCGTGGGAGATGAACAGATAGGTGAGGCCGAGATCCTCGCGCAGATCCATGAAGAGATTGAGGACCTGCGCCTGGATCGACACGTCGAGAGCGGCGATGCTCTCGTCGCAGACCAGGAAATCCGGCTGTACGGCAAGGGCCCGGGCAATGCCGATGCGCTGGCGCTGGCCGCCGGAAAACTGGTGCGGATAGCGGCTCTTGTAGCTGGGATCGAGGCCGACGCGCAGCAGCATCCGGTCGACATAGTCGGCGATCTCGTCGCCCGAGACGAGCCCGTGAACGCGCGGCGCCTCGCCGACGATATCGCGCACCCGCATACGCGGGTTGAGCGAGGACATGGGGTCCTGGAAGATCATCTGGATCTTCAGCGTCGCCTCGCGCCGCTCGGCGCCCGACAGGCTCTCCACGTCGCGCCCGCGCCACAGCACCCGCCCCTCGCTCGGCGCATGGACGCCGGCGACGACACGCCCGAGGGTCGACTTGCCGCAACCGGATTCCCCGACAAGGCCGACCACCTCGCCTTCCGCGATCTGCAAGGACACGCTGTCGACTGCGTGGACGACCTCCTCACGGCGTTTGCCGCCGAAGAGATTGACGATCTTCTCGGCCGCATCGAGACGACGCACGAAGCGCTTGGAGACGGCGTCGAGGGCAAGCAGCGGTGCGGCGCTCATGCGTCCTCTCCGACAGTGGTTTCGACGAGCCCGTGCGGATGATGGCAGCGCGCGGTGCGGCCGGCGGAGAGTTCCGACAGGTCGGGCAAGACGTTGCAGGCTGCATCGGCGCGCGGACAGCGGGCGGCGAAGCTGCACCCTTCCGGCAGGGCCAGCAGCGACGGCGCCATGCCGGGGATCTGGGTGAGGCGCGTACCGCGGCGGTTCTGGCTCGGTACCGAGCCGATGAGGCCGTGGGTATAGGGATGATAGGGCGCATCGAGAACGGCATCGACCGGTCCCTGCTCGACGATGCGGCCGGCATACATCACCGCCACGCGGTCGGCGAGCCCGCCGACGACGGCAAGGTCATGGGTGATCCAGATCATCGCAAGGCCCGTTTCGGCGCATAGTTTCTGCACCTCGTAGAGAATCTGCGCCTGGATAGTGACATCGAGCGCGGTGGTCGGCTCGTCGGCGACGATCACGTCCGGCTCGTTGAGCAAGGCAATCGCGATCGCCACCCGCTGGCGCATGCCGCCGGAGAACTGGTGAGGATAGGCGGCAAGCCGTTCGTCCGGCGAGGGAATGCCGACACGGGCAAGCGCCTCGCGCGCCCGCTCCCGCGCTGCCGAGCGGGAAATGTCGGCATGGGCACGGATCGCCTCGATCATCTGCGTGTCGATGCGCAGGACCGGATTGAGCGTCATCATCGGGTCCTGGAAGATCATGGCAATGCGCCGGCCGCGCAACCGGCGCCAGCCCTCCTCCGACAGTCCGGCGAGTTCCTCGTTGCCGAGACGGATCGAGCCGGAAACGAGGCGGCCGGGCGGGTCGACCAGCCCCATCAGCGAGAAGCCGGTGACGGTCTTGCCCGATCCGCTCTCGCCGACGAGGCCGAGAACCTCGCCGCGCGCGAGCGAGAAGGAAACACCGTCGACAGCGCGCGCAACGCCGGCCTTGGTGAAGAAATGGGTCCGCAGGTCCCGGACCTCGAGAATGGTTTCGCGGCTCATGCGGCCCTCACTTCTGCAGCCGCGGGTTCAGCGCGTCACGGAGCTGGTCGCCGACAATGTTAATGGTGACGATGGTGATCAGCAGCGCCACTCCGGGAAAGACGGAGATCCAGTACTTGCCGGAGAGCATGTAGTCGAAACCATTGGCGATCAGCAGGCCGAGGGACGGCTCCGTCTGCGGCAGGCCGACGCCCAGGAAGGACAGCGTCGCCTCCAGCGCGATGGCATGAGCCGTCTGCACGGTGCCGACAACAATCAGCGGGGCGATGCAGTTCGGCAGGATGTGGCGAAAAACGATGCGGGCATGCGACAGGCCGAGGCAGGCGGCGGCCTCGACATATTCGCGGCGGCGCTCGACCAGCGCCGAGGCCCGCACGGTGCGGGCATAATAGGCCCATTGGGCGATGACCAGGGCGATGATGATCTTGTCGATGCCCTTGCCGAGAATGGCCAGCAGGATCAGCGCGATGAGCACGGCCGGCAACGACAACTGGATGTCGACGATGCGCATGATCACCCCTTCCGTCCGCCCGCCGGCATAAGCGGCGACCAGTCCGACGATCATGCCGATCGTCAGTGCAATCGCTGCGGAGGCAACGCCCACCGACAGCGAGATACGCAGCCCGTAAAGAATCGCGGAGAGCAGGTCCCGCCCCGAACCATCCGTACCAAGCCAGAAGGTGACGCCGTCCATGCTCTGCGAGCCCGGCGGCAGGCGGGCGTCGAAGACCGACACCACGGCCAGATCGTAAGGGTTCTGCGGCGAGATCCAGGGCGCCAGCAACGCCGCCAGGACAACGATGGCAAGCCCGATGGCGGCAAGAACGGCCAGCCGGCTATCGGTGAAGTCCGAGAGGAAACGGCGAAAGGGCGTGTCCGCGCGGCGGGAGGCGGCAATGCCTGCGATGGGGGTCTCGGTGGATGCCATGGGTATGTCCTCACTGGCCACGGTTGCCGAGCCGCACGCGCGGATCAAGGATCGAATAGAGAATGTCGACCACCAGGTTGATGACCACGAAGAGGAAGACGATCATCATGAGGTAGGCGACGATGATCGGCCGGTCGAGCTGCTGGATCGACTCGATGAGCAGCTTGCCCATCCCCGGCCAGGCGAAGATCGTCTCAGTGACCACCGAGAAAGCGATGAGCGAGCCGAACTCCAGTCCAAGAACCGTGACGACCGGAATGAGGATGTTCTTCATCAGATGAACGCCGACGATGCGCGAGCGCGACAGGCCCTTGGCGCGGGCGAACTTGATGTAATCCTGCAGCATCGCCTCGCGGGCGCCGGCGCGGGTCAGACGGATGACCAGCGAAATCTTGAGAAGCGCAAGATTGAGGGCCGGCAAGGCGAGATGGCGCAGCCCATCGAGTGTCAGGAAGGACACGCGGATGCCGAAGACATCGACCGTGCTGCCGCGCCCGGTCGAGGGCAGCCAGCCAAGCATCACGGCAAAGACCATGATCATCATGATGCCGACCCAGAAGGTGGGCAGGGAGAAGCCGAGGATCGAGCCGGCCATGATGGTCTTAGCGCCGACACTGTCCGGATAGAGCCCGGCATAGAGGCCTAAAGGAATGCCGATGACAACGGCCATCAGCAGGGCGGCGAAGGCCAGTTCAAGCGTCGCCGGCATGCGCTGGATGATCAGCCCCAACGCCGGCTCGCCGAAGATGAAGGACTGGCCGAGATTGCCGCTCAAGGCATTGACGATGAACAGCCAGAACTGCTCCCAGATCGGTCGGTCGAGGCCGAGCGCGCGGGTGACGTTCTCGATGTCCTGCTGGTCCATGTCAGGCGTAATGAACATGTAGACCGGGTCGCCGACCAGATGAACGCCGAAGAAGACGATCATGGCCATGGCGACGATGACCAGCACGCTCTGCAGGAGGCGGCGGAGAATAAAGACGCTCATGAAGCGGTTTCCCGGCAAAGCGGCATGGAGGGGGCGGGACAGTCCGGCGGAGCCGCCGCAAGGTGCGGCGGAGAGTCCTTGCGGGCGTCTCCGCCGGCACTGCCTGTCATCGCGACGGAGCGTCCCGGACACTCCGCCTCCGGCACGGAGCCGGAGGCGGAACGAGGCGAGCCTCAGTCTTTGAGCACACCATAGGCGACGGTGTATTCGTCGGTGCGCGGGATGTAGTTCAGCCCCTTGCGGGTCGCCCAGGTGTTCACCTGATAGTGGATCGGGACGATCGCGAGTTCGCCGATTGCGATCTCCGTTGCTTCCGCAAGCAGGCCGGCGCGCTTCTCGTCGTCAACTTCCGAGAGCGCCGCCTCGATCAGCCGGTCGACCTCCGGGTTTGAGTAGCGGCCGCGATTGGCCGAGCCCATGCCCTTGTCCTTGTCGGCGGTGGCGATAAGGGCGCGCAGCGGCGAGGACGCCTCGCCCGAGCCCGCTCCCCAGCCGACCAGGATCAGCGAGAATTCCGGCAGGCCGTCGGCACCGGTGGAGGCGCGGGTGAAGTAGACCGAGCTCGGCATGGTCTCCACCTGCGTCTTGATGCCGGCGCGCGTCAGCATCTGCGCGATCGCCTCGGCGATCTTGGCGTCGTTGAGATAGCGGTTGTTGGGCGCGTGGATGGTCAGCTCGAACCCGTCCGGCAGTCCGGCCTCGGCAAGCAGCGCCTTGGCGCCCTCCAGATCATAGGGTTCCGCCTTCAGGTTCTCCGACACGCCGAAGAAGCCCTCCGGCAGGAGCTGGCCGGCCGGGATCGCCTGCCCTTCCATGACGCGGTCGCGGATCAGCTCGCGCGAGATCGCCTTCGAGAGGGCCTTGCGAACCTTGACGTCCATCAACGGGTTCTTGATGTCGCCGCCGCCATTGGCCTTCACGAAAGGCGAGGCCTCGCGGAAATGGTCGAGATGCAGGTAGATGACGCGGTTGGACACGCCCTGCGAAAGCACGACATTGTCCCGGCTCTTCAGCGTCTCGATGTCGGTGGTCGGAACACCGTTGATGACATCGACATCGCCGGCCAGAAGCGCGGCAACGCGCGAGGGAGCCGACTTGATCGGCTTCAGCGTCACCTTGTCCCAGATCGGCTTGCCGCCCCAGTAGTCTTCGTTCGCGGCAAGCACGATGCGGTCACCGGGCACGTATTCGACGAACTTGAAGGGCCCCGTGCCGGCCGCCGCCTTGCCGGAGTTGAACTCCTCGGTCGTGCCCTGGCAGCCACCCTCGTTGGAGATGATCGCGACGTTGCCGAGGTCATTGACCATGACCGGATAGGGCTCGGCGGTCTTCACATGGATCGTATAGTCATCGATCTTGATGAAGGTTTTGCCCTTGATATAGGTGTCGAAGCTCGCTGGCGAATTCGGCACGCTGGGGGCGCGTTCGAACGTGCAGATGACGTCGTCGGCGTTGAAGTCCGTGCCGTCGTGGAACTTCACGCCCTCGCGCAGCTTGAACTCCCAGGTGGTGCTGTCGACCGGCTTCCAGGATACGGCAAGACCGGGCTGGAAGTTCTGGCGCTCGTCCGGATTGGCGAGGCGGTCGAACATCATGAAGCCGAGCTGGTTGTTCGGCCCCAGATTGTGGAAATGCGGATCGATCGAGGTCGACTCCGAATCGAGGCCGATCACGAGATCCTCGGCCGCGGCCGGTGTGGCGAAAGCGACAATGGCGCACGCCGCCCCCATGAGCGCGCGCGCGAGCGGCGTCCTTGCAGACTTCATCAGGTAGCTCCCCTCTGGATCCCCTCTGGTCTTGTCCAGACGGGGCGGGATCGACTGGTCCCCGTCTGCTGTCCCGTGTCGAGGTTGACGCCTCGCCGGCTTGTGGGGAAGGCTATTATGCGTTTATATGATCGACAAACGAAAAACGATAACTCGAACGCATAATTGTATTCCCATGACAAATACAGAGGTTACGGACGAGCCGCCGGCTCGGCAAGCCACGAGCACCGTCAACCGCAGCGGCCTGACGCTTCGCGAGCTGGAAGTGCTGCGGGCGGTTATTTCGGAAGGCAAGACGACGGCCGCCGCCCACCGGCTCGGCATCTCGCAGCCGGCGGTGAGCCGTGCCATCGCCCAGTTGGAAACCCGGCTCAACCGGCAACTGTTCCACCGCAACGGCAACAAGATCCTGCCGACATCCGAGGGGCTTGCCTTCAACGAGCAGATCGAGCCGATCTTCGCCACGCTGGCGCGGCTCGATGCGGCCGAGGCGGAGGACCTCAACCCGAAACGGTTGCGGATCGCCGCCCCGCCGACGCTGGCCCACCGCCTGATGACCAAGCTCGTTCCAGGGTTTCTGGCCGACAATCCGGAAGCGTCTGTGCATCTGGAAATCGGCATGTCGACCACCGTGACTGCGGCGGTCGCCGACGAGAACGCCGACCTCGGCATCAGCGACGGGCGGTTGCGCCACGATGGTCTGCGGATCTATCCCTTCCGCCACGCGATCGCCCATGCGGCGATCCCGGCGGATCACCGGCTGGCGAGCCGTGAAGAGATCCTGCCGGAAGATCTGGCGGGAGAATCCTTCATCGCGCTGACCCGCCGCTTCCACCAGCGCAATGTCTATGACCGGATCTTCGCCGAACGCGGCATCGAGCGGAAGATCCGGGCGGAAACAGCGACCAGCATCGCGATCTGCGAGTTGGTGCGCGAGGGCATGGGCGTCGGCCTGGTCAACCCCTTCCCCGTGAGTCTGCGGCCGCTTGAGGGCGTGGTCTTCCGGCGCTTCTCGCCGCGTGTCGACTATCTCACCCAGTTCTTCGTTCCCGCCGGGCGCGTCTCGCCGATCGCCCAGCGCTTCATCGAATATGCGCGCCGGGCCGTGCCGGCCGACGCCTACTCGCATCCGGCCTGATTCGGCCGCAAGGAAAGGACACCGCATGCTCCAGCTTGCTGCTCCGCGCTCGGTCGGCATCCTGAAGGACCTCGTCGGCTTCGACACCACGAGCCGGAACTCCAACCTGGCGCTGATCTCGCATGTGGAGGCCTTCTTCGCCGCGCGCGGCGTCGCCACGACGCGGGTGCCGGACGAGACCGGCGAGAAAGCCAACCTGATCGCCACCATCGGACCGAAAGACATCCCGGGCTACGTGCTGTCCGGCCACACGGACGTGGTGCCGGTGGATAGCCAGACATGGGCCAGCGATCCCTTCACCTTGACCGAGCGCAGCGGCCTGCTCTACGGGCGCGGCGCCTGCGACATGAAGGGATTTCTCGCCTGCTGCCTTGCCAAGGTCGACGAGATGCTGGCGCGCGATCTCGTCAAGCCGATCCATTTCGCCTTTTCCTATGACGAGGAAGTCGGCTGCAAGGGCGTCCCAAGCCTGATCGAGCGGCTGGTGGAGACGGTGGCCCTGCCGGAAGCCTGCTTTGTCGGCGAGCCGACGGAGATGCAGGTGGTGATCGGCCACAAGGCCAAGCGCTCCTACCGAGCGATCGTCACGGGCCGAACCTGCCACTCCTCGCTGGCTCCGCAGGGCGTCAATGCCATCGACCATGCCGCGCGGCTGATCCTCAAGGTGCGCGAGATGGGAGTTAAGCTTGCCGATGGCCCCAGCGACCCGCTCTACGATGTGCCGGTGACGACGTCGCATACAGGCACCGTTGCCGGAGGCACGGCTCTCAACATCGTCCCCGACCGCTGCGACTTCGCCTTCGAGTTCCGGGTTCTGCCCGGCGAGGATGCGGACGCGCTCGTCGACGAGGTGATGCGCTTCGCCCGTGAGGAGATCGAGCCGGAGATGAAGTCACGCGCACCGGAGACGGGCATCGCCTTCGAGCAGATCTCCAGCTTCCCCGGCCTCGACACGGCGGCGGATGCCGACGTCACCCGGCTCGCCAAACGGCTTGCCGGGCGCAACGACCACGCCAAGGTCGCCTACGGCACGGAAGGCGGCCGCTTCGTCGAGATCGCCGCCATCCCCACCGTGGTGATCGGCCCCGGCTCCATCGAGCAGGCGCACAAGGCGGACGAGTTCATCGCCGTTTCCGAACTCGTCAAGTGCGAGACCTTCCTCGACCGGCTGATCGAGGAAGCCACCCGCTAAACCACCGTTTCCCGCTCAACTTCGCCGAGAAAAACGCCATGACCACCGGACAGCCTCCTGTCGAACTGCTCAAGACGGACATCTCCTCCTATCGCGCCGGCAATACCGGTATCGAGGGCGTCACCACCTTCGACAGCGGCATCGCCGGCCCGCATGTGGCTGTCACAGCCGTGGTGCATGGCAACGAGCTCTGCGGTCCGATCGCGCTTGACTGGCTGTTCCGCCACGATGTCCGCCCTGTGCGCGGCAAGCTGTCCCTCGCCTTTGTCAACCTCGATGCCTATGACCGCTTCGACCCGGCGGACCCGTTTGCCTCGCGCTGGGCGGACGAGGACATGAACCGGCTGTGGCAGCCGGAAACGCTCGGCGGCGGCGAGACCTTGGAGCGCAAACGCGCGAAGGAGCTGCGCCCCTTCATCGACAGCGTCGATCTCCTGCTCGACCTGCATTCGATGCAGAACGCGACGGCGCCGCTCTACATCGCCGGTCCCCTGGCCAAGGGACGGGCGCTGGCGCGTGCCGTCGGAACGCCGGCGCTGGTTGTCAGCGACGAGGGCCATGCGGCCGGCAAGCGGATGCGCGACTATGGCGGTTTCGGCGATCCTGCGAGTGAAAAGAACGCGCTGCTGGTGGAATGCGGCCAGCATTGGGAGGCCGCCAGCGCCGAAGTGGCCCTTGAGACCACCCTGCGCTTCCTGCAAGTGACGGGCGCGGTGGCGCCCGACGCCTTTGCCGACGAGCTTGCACGCTTTCCGGTCCCCAGGCCGCAGACCTCTATCGAGATCATCGAGCCGATCACGATCATGACCGACAACTTCCGCTTTACGGCGGACTATGTCGGGCAGGAAGTGATCGAGAAGGCCGGAACAGTGATCGCCTATGACGGCGAGGTAGCGGTGACGGTGCCGGAGGATCGCACGGTGCTGATCATGCCGAACCGGCGGCCTGTGAAAGGCCAGACCGCCGTACGGCTCGGCCGCCTCATTGCCGGATCGTGAGCCCGTTCCGCCCGCGACTTTCGGCGTTGCGGACGGGGCCGGCATGCGCTACTGACATTGGCATGACGATGACGACGATGATCAACGGCTGGTGGTGGCGCTCCTGGTAACAGGCGGCGAACGACAGCGCGTGACTTAACGTCATTCGGGGAGTTTCAAAAAGCCGCCGCGGGGTCCCGCCGGCGGCTTTGTCATGTCCGGCCGGGAGGATCGCGGCCAGCGGAGGCAGGGAAGACGGACATGCAGACAGGACGCGAAGAGAGCTTCGTGACGAAGGGGGGGATCGGCATCAGCGTCGTGACGCGGGCCGCCGACTACGACCAGGGCACCTCGCCCTGGATCGACCGGCTGGACGCTGAGCGGGGTGCGGTCTTCTCTTCTTCTTACGAATATCCCGGCCGCTACACCCGCTGGGACATGGCGCTGGTCAACCCGCCAATGGCGCTGGAGTCCCGGGGTTCCGACGTGCGCGTCGAGGCGCTGAACGAGCGCGGGCTTCTGCTGCTGCCGGCGGTCGAGCGCTGCCTTGCCGCGCAGGAGGACGTCGAAGGCCTTGCCCGCGACGGCAACCTCCTGACCCTGCGGATCAAGCCGGCCACCCGCGCTTTTGCCGAGGAGGAGCGCTCGCGCCAGCCCTCCGTCTTCTCGGTGATCCGGGCGATCAGCGCGCTGTTTGCCTGCGACGACGGCCATCTCGGCCTCTACGGCGCTTTCGGCTACGATCTCGCGTTCCAGTTCGAGCCGATCGAATTGATCCTCGCGCGCCCCGACGACCAGCGCGACGTGGTGCTCTACCTGCCGGACGAGATCCTGCTGGTCGACCACTACGGCCGCAAGGCGCATGTGCGAAGCTACGACTTCGAGATCGACGGGACCAGCACCGCCGACCTGCCGCGCGGCGGCAAGAAAGAAGCCTACCGGCCGGCCAACGAGGATCCGGGGCGGGGCGACCATGAGCCCGGCGAATATGCCAGGCTGGTGGATGCTGCCAAGGACTACTTCCGGCGCGGCGACCTGTTCGAGACCGTTCCCGGCCAGGTGTTCTACGAGGCCTGCCCGGCAGCGCCCTCCGCCGTCAGCCGAAGGCTGACGGAAATCAACCCCTCCCCCTATGGCTTCTTCATCAACCTGGGCAACGCCGAATATCTGGTCGGTGCCAGCCCGGAAATGTATGTCCGCGTCTCCGGCGGCCGGCGGGTCGAGACCTGCCCGATCTCCGGCACCATCCGGCGCGGTCGAAACGCGATCGAGGACGAGGCGCAGATCCGCAAGCTGTTGAATTCGGCCAAGGACGAGGCCGAGCTCACCATGTGCTCCGACGTCGATCGCAACGACAAGAGCCGCATCTGCGTGCCGGGCTCGGTGCGGGTGATCGGCCGGCGCCAGATCGAGATGTATTCCCGCCTGATCCATACGGTCGACCATATCGAGGGCATCCTGCGCGACGATCTCGACGCGCTCGACGCCTTCCTGTCGCACACCTGGGCTGTAACCGTGACCGGGGCGCCGAAGCGGTGGGCGATGGAGTTCATCGAGCGCCACGAGAAGAGCCCGCGCGCATGGTATGGCGGCGCCATCGGCGCGATCCTGTTCAACGGCGACATGAACACGGGCCTGACCCTGCGCACCGTGCGGATCAAGGACGGCGTCGCCCAGATCCGCGCCGGCGCGACCCTGCTCTATGACAGCGTGCCGGAGGAGGAAGAGGCGGAGACGGAGTTGAAGGCGGAGGCGATGCGCGCCGCCGTGCGCGAGGCCGGGCTTGCCCGCGAACGCAAGATCGATCCTTTGGCCGCGCAGCCAGGCAAGGGACTGAAGATCCTGCTCGTCGACCACGAGGACAGTTTCGTCCACACGCTCGCCAACTATTTCCGGCAGACGGGCGCCGAGGTCGTCACCTATCGCTCACCGGTGGCGGACAGCGTGTTCCACGATGTTGCGCCGGATCTTGTGGTTCTGTCGCCCGGCCCCGGCAGTCCGAAGGACTTCGACTGCGCGGCGACCATCGGTCGGGCGCGGGCGCGCAGATTGCCGATCTTTGGCGTCTGCCTCGGACTGCAGGCCTTGGCGGAAGCCTATGGCGGCGAACTGGCGCAGCTAGCCATCCCGATGCACGGCAAGCCCTCACCCGTTTCGTTCATCGAAGGATCGATGCTGTTCGAAGGGCTCGCTTCGCCCGTGACGGTCGGTCGGTATCACTCGCTGCACGCGCGGCGGGACAAGCTGCCGGCCGGGTTCCGAGTGACATCCGAGACCGAGGACGGGGTGATCATGGCCGTCGAGCACGAAAGCGAACCGGTCGCGGCAGTGCAGTTCCATCCCGAGTCGATCATGTCGCTCGATCAGGATGCCGGCCACCGCATCATCCAGAACGTGGTCATCCGCCTCGCCCGCCAGACGTGGCAAGCGATGGCCGCTGCCGTCTGAACGACAGAAGTACGCCAACAGCCGGGTGCGGATCAGACCGCGCCCGGCCCTACTCGGCAGCTTCCCGGCCAGCGCCGGCCGGCCTGTTGCGCGTCTTCAGCTTGTGCGACACGTCGACAATGGCGCGGATCGCCGGCAGCAGTTCCGCGCCGAGATCGGTGAGGCAATATTCGACCGAGGGCGGCGATGTCGGGCGAACGGTGCGTGCCACCACCCCCTTCCTCTCCAGATCCCTGAGGCGGGCCGTCAGCACCTTGGCCGAGACCGCCGGTATGTCGAGCCGCAGCTCGGAGAAGCGGCGCGGGCCGGCGGCCAGGCACCAGATCACGTTCGGCGTCCAGGCTCCCTTCAGGATCTCCATGCAATGGCTCAAGGGGCAACCTTCCGGCGGCGGCGGACTGTGATTCTTGCGTATTTTCAAAGCCATGCCTGCCTCCTGAGCCTCGTCGATCCAGCCCTCACCAATGGAGCCAGCCCTGGGCGGCCGGGAGGGGTTACCGATCGGAAATCTCATTATCCCGTAACACAAGGTTTGCTGGTTTACAAAGGTAACCGAAGCTTCCTAGATGCCGGGGACGCGGCGGACAGCCGCAGCAACACCCCGGGGCCGGATGCAACCGGACCTACAGCCATAGGGACGCAGACACGATGAAGCTCTACTACAAGCCGGGCGCCTGCTCGCTCGCCACCCATATCGTCCTCAACGAGTTGGGCCTGTCCTTCGACATCGAAAGCGTCGACACGAGCGCGAAGACGACAGCCGGCGGGCGCGACTTCCTGGAGATCAACCCGGACGGCTACGTCCCAGCGCTGGAACTGGAGAACGGCAACGTCCTGACGGAGGGCGCCGCGATCCTGCAATATCTCGCCGACCAGCATCCGTCGTCCCGCCTCGCACCTGTGCCCGGCTCCTGGGAGCGGACCCAGCTTCACCGGCACCTGAACTTCATCGCAGCCGAGTTGCACAAGTCCTTCTCGCCGCTGTTCCAGGGAGCAGAAGGCGCTGCCCGCGAGGCGGCGATCGACAAGGTTCGCAAGCGGATCGCGCATTTCGAACCGATCTTCGCGGACGGTCGTCCCTACCTGATGGGCGACACGTTCTCGGTGGCCGACGCCTATCTCTTCACTGTGCTGAACTGGACCAACTTCATCGGTCTCTCGCTGGATGAGTACCCGCAGGCAAAGGCCTTCGTGGCTCGGATCGCCGAGCGAAAGGCCACCCAACAGGCGCTGGAGGCCGAGGGTCTGCGCAAGGCGGCCTGATCAGCCATCCGACCGGACCGACACCAGGACGGCGGGCGGGTATTGCGTCCGCCGCTCCTGAAAGAACGGACAAGCGCGATGACCTTCAGTGATCGGGCGGGCTTCGCCGCCATTCTTGATCTTTGCGGGCGCTATCATGACGCCCTGCACCGAAGCGACGCCGTACTGCTCGGCAGCCTGTTCCACGACCGCGCGCTTTACGCGGCGACGACCGACGGCGACATCCGCTTCTGGTCGATGGACCATTATCTGCCGATCGTCGCTGCCCGCCCCTCACCCGCCTCGCGCGGTGAACCGGCGGACGGCGAAGTTGTCGCCATCACCTTCGCAGGCCCCAATGCAGCGCTGGCGCAGGTTCGCAGCTCGATCGGCGAGCGGTTCTTCACCGACTTCCTGTCGCTGGTGAAGATCGACGGACGCTGGCTGATCGCCGCCAAGGTTTTCGACTACACCACCCGGCCACGCAACGCGGCCGCCTGACACGAACAAGGACAAGGACAAGGACACCCATGCCATATGTGAACATCAAGGTGACACGCGAAGGCGTCACCCGCGAGCAGAAGGCCCGGCTGATCGCCGGCGTCACCGATCTCCTGGTCGATGTGCTGAACAAGGACCCGGAGACGACGTTTGTCGTGATCGATGAAGTCGAACTGGAAAACTGGGGAATTGCCGGTGTGCAGACCGATGTCTTTCGCGCCCGGAAGAAGGCCGCCGCACAGGAGTGACAGCGGGCGCCTGCTATTTCCTGCCAAGCAGTGGAGACAGGGCCTCGACAAGGCCGGGCGAGAGCAGTTCGGCGCCGCGCACCGTCAGGTGGTTGGAATCGAAATAGAGCGGCTCGCCCGCAGCCACGATCCGGCAGGCGGCCCCCGCGCCGCATAGCGCATCCAGCGGGTCGACCACACGCCAGCCGTGGCCGGTTGCCGCCTGATCGAGCGCCGCACGGGTGGCTTGCTGGCGTGTCAGTGCGGCCTGGCGTCCGGGGCCCGCAGGCTCGGCCAGGCCGAAGCGATCCGACACGGCGATTGCCGAGGGCACGTTGATGCCGGGTTCGGGAACCGTGTGAACCAGGATCACCGGAATGCCGGTGTCTGCAAGCCGCGCAGCGAGAGCCGCGGAAGCCTGCGTCAGTTCCATCAGGCGCGCGCGGCG
The DNA here is from genome assembly GCF_900185745.1 of Stappia sp. TSB10GB4. Classification (NCBI taxonomy): domain Bacteria; kingdom Pseudomonadati; phylum Pseudomonadota; class Alphaproteobacteria; order Hyphomicrobiales; family Stappiaceae; genus Stappia; species Stappia sp. TSB10GB4. Next base: position 67,758 of record NZ_FYAV01000036.1, read on the forward strand.
CACCGATGCGGAAGGGGGCGGCGCGAAGCGCAGGTCGACGCCCGTGCCGCCCTCCGCAATGAGTGTCCAGCGGGCGGCAAGGATCACCGCATCCGGGCGGGCAGCGAGGATCTCGTCCAGAACCTGCTCCGTGAACTGCTGGCAGGTGCCATCGCGTTCGGAGCCCGAAATGCGGGGATCGACCAGCGGCGGGCAGCCGGCCTTGGCGATGAGAAGCCCGCCAATCCCGAGCTCGGCCAGGGCAGCGTCGACGCCCGGCGCCAGGGCAGCCGCGTGAGAATCGCCCCACAGAACCACCCGGGCAGCCCCCTCGTGAGCGCCCAACCGGCAGGGACTCTCCGGCACGCCTCTCTCCGCAAACGAGAAACCCTCGTCGCGCCAGCGGCTCATGCAGGCGAGCCTGTCGCTTGCCCGCCATTCCTCATTCGCAGACATCAGACCGGCAACCCGTGGCGGGATGCGCTGCGGCAGGCCGTCGGTCGCCTCCACCACGGCGGTGACCGCGAGCGTTGCCAGCGACAGACCGGCGAAAAGACCGAAGGCGCGCGCGGCCCCCGCGGAGCGCCAGCCGCGCGCCGGCTGCTCGACGAAGCGCCATGTCGCCGCAGAGAGCGCCGCCATCAGCAGCAAGAGCGAGGCGGTGGTTGCCGGCGAGGCAGGATCGAATCCAAGCGTGCGGGCAAAGGCGATCACCGGCCAATGCCAGAGATACAAGGAGTAGGAAACGAGGCCGACGGCGATGCTGACCCGCCAGCGCAGCACGGACGTGGCGTGGGGTTGCCCACCGGTGCCGGAGATGATGACGAGCCCGGCGCCAAGGCACGGCAGCAGTGCCCAGCCCCCAGGATAGGCCAGACGATCCGACAGCAGGACGAAGGACGCGGCGATCAGGACAAGCCCCAGCGCTCCGGCGAGTTCGCGCCGGATGGGCGAGAGCGCTCTCCCGGCGCCCGACAGGGCGAGCAGCGCACCGATCATCAGTTCGAAGGCCCGCGTGTGCGGCATGAAAAACCCGGCGCGCGGTGCAAACACCGCCATGGCAATGCTCGCCGCAAGCGACACCGCCCCGAGGACGAGCACGAGCAACAGCGCCTTGCGGGTCGACGCGCCGGCAGGGCGCACCAGCAGCATCAGGAGCAGCGGGAAGACGACGTAGAACTGCTCCTCGACCGCGAGCGACCACAGGTGCAGCAGATGATCCTGTTCCGACGCCTGGTCGAAATAGTCGATCCGCTGGGCGAACCAGAAATTGGCGGCGAACAGCACGGAGGCCCGCGCCGACATGGAGAACGCCTCGAACTCCATCGGCATCAGCACCAGCGCTGCCACCAGGAAGCTTGCCGCGAGCACCAGGTAATAGGCGGGCACGATGCGCAGGATGCGCCGCTGGTAGAAGCCCTTCAGCGTGAAGCGTCCGGCTGCAAGCTCCGACCAGACGATGCCGGTGATGAGGTAACCGGAGATGACGAAGAAGATGTCGACACCGGCAAAGCCGCCCGGCAGCCAGTTCGCATCGAGATGGAACACCACCACGGACAGGACGGCCACGGCGCGCAGGCCGTCGATATCCGGTCGGTAGGCAGGAGAGGTCACGTGGTCGACAGGCCCTGTTCGATGGTGCGGCTGTCTATTCCATAAGGCGCCGGGCTGCACAAGCGGGCTGAGCATGCGCAGCCCGCAGGGCTTGTCGTTGCCCGAGCGGTTACACCGGCAGGATCGCAGTCCCCTCGATCTCCACCATCGCCTCCGGCTCGACCAGCGCCACCACCTGGACGACGGCCATCGCCGGATAGTTGCGTCCCATTACCGAGCGGTAGACGGGCCCGAGTTCCTTCAGGCACTCGCGATAGGCGTCGATGTCGGTGACATACCAGGTCAGGCGGGCAATGTGCTCGGGACCGCCGCCGGCAGCGGCGACGACGGCGACAACGTTCTCCAGCGTCTGGCGGATCTGGCCGAGGAAATCGGACGCGAAGACCCCGTCCGGAGTCCAGCCGATCTGACCACCGGTCAGCACCATCCGTCCCTCCCCGGCCATGCCGTTGGCATAGCCTTTCGGGATCGGCCAGCCATCGGGCTGCAGGGCCGCAAGCGGCGAGGGAACGGCGGCACGCGCAGGCATCGCGGTGGCGGTGTCGGCAGTCTTGCTCATAGGGTCTTCCAGGTCCCGATCTTCAACGGTTCGCGTTTACGACGCGGCGGATCTTGCGGCCGGCGGCTCGCTCTCTCCCGCCGCCAGTTCACGCAGCGCAAAACGCTGCAGCTTGCCCGTCTCGGTGCGCGGCAGCGCGGAGACGAATTCGATGGCACGCGGATACTTGTAGGGAGCGAGTTCAGCCTTGATGTAGTCCTGCAGTTCCTTCACCAGCGCCGCATCCCCCGTGACGCCGGGTTTCAGCACCACATAGGCCTTGACGATGCGGCCACGATCCGGATCCGGGGCACCGACCACTCCGCACTCCGCCACGGCCGGATGGGCCAGCAGCGTTCCTTCGACCTCCGGACCGGCAATGTTGTAGCCGGACGACACGATCATGTCGTCGGAGCGCGCCTGATACCAGAAATAGCCGTCAGCGTCGCGGATATAGGTGTCGCCCGTGACGTTCCAGCCGTTGATCACATAGCTGGCCTGGCGGTCGTCGGCGAGATACCTGCAACCGGTGGGACCGCGCACGGCGAGCCGGCCGGGCGAGCCGTCCGGCACTTCCTCACCGTCGGGGCCGATCACCTTCGCCTCGTAGCCCGGCACGGGCTTGCCGGTGGCTCCGGGACGCACGTCCTCCTCGCGCGCGGCGATAAAGATATGCAGCATTTCGGTCGCGCCGATGCCATCGAGAATGCGGATGCCGGTTGCCGCCAGCCATTCGTCCCAGGTCGCCTTGGGCAGGGCCTCACCAGCCGAAACGCATTTGCGCAAGGACGAGAGATCCGCCTCGCCCTTCTTGGCGAGGATCGCGCGATAGGCGGTCGGCGCGGTGAAGAGCACAGTGGGGCGCATCTGAGGGATCGCCTTCAACAGATCGTCGGGACCGGCCCGCTCCAGCAGGATGGCGGTCGCACCGACGCGGAAGGGGAACAGCACCAGCCCGCCGAGGCCGAAGGTGAAGGCAAGCGGCGGCGAGCCGATGAACACGTCGCTTTCCTGCGGCCGCAGGACTTCGCGCGCGTAGCAATCGCAGATCGCCAGCATGTCGCGGTGAAAGTGCATCGTTGCCTTGGGCACGCCGGTGGTGCCGGAGGTGAAGCCGAGCAGACAGACGTCGTCGGCAGCGGTATCGCAGGCCGCGAAGTCCGGCGAAGCGGCCTCCATGCGGCGCTCCAGCGAAGCGTCGTCGCCACTGCCGGCATAGAGGATCGTCGCCAGCCGGCCGGTACGGCCGCGCGTCAGTTCCATCTCCTCGGCAAGGCGGTGGTCGCAGACGGCGAGCGAGAGCTCCGACTTGTCGACGATGACGGCAAGCTCCTTGGCGCGCAGCAGGGGCATGGTGGCAACGACAATGCCGCCGGCTTTCAGAATCGCGAAGTAAACCGCGGTCATCATCGGCGTATTGGGAAAGCGCAGCAGCACCCGGTGGCCCGGCTGCAAGCCGAAATCGGCGACAAGGACATTGGCGATGCGGTTCACCTTTTCGGCGAGTTCCGCATAGGTCCAGCGCTCGGTCGGGGAAACCAGCGCCAGCTTGTCGCCGCGCCCTTGCGCGACGCTGCGGTCGATCAGCTCGACGGCACAGTTCATGCGCTCGGGATAGCCGAGCTTTTTCAGGTTGATGAAGTCGGGCCAGAGCTCACGCGGTGGCAGATTGTCCGCCGCGAAAGTGTCGGTATGGGCTGAGCGGGCCATTCGGCACTCCTGTGGAAGGTTGGGGCGGCCGGTTTCCGGCGCGTTCTATGGTCGTCATTCGGCCGCCGCCGCCGAGGAGCGGCGGGCGGCATGGTCGGCGATCGCCTGACGCGCGATCACGATCTTCTGGATTTCTGTTGCGCCCTCGTAGATGCGCAGCGCGCGGACATCGCGGTAGAGCTCTTCCACCTTGCAGCCGACGCGCACGCCATGGCCGCCATGAAGCTGGACCGCACGGTCCACCACTTTCTGGGCATTCTCCGTTGCGACCATCTTGGCGAGCGCCGCTTCTCGCGTGACGCGCGGGGCGCCCATGTCCTTGGTCCAGGCGGCGCGATAGACCAGCAGTGCCGCTGCATCGACATCCGCGACCATGTCGGCCAGCGCGCCTTGCGTCATTTGCAGATCGGCAAGCGGTGCCCCGAAAAGCTGGCGACTGGTGGTGTGCTCCAGCGTATCGGCAAGGGCCCGGCGCGCGAAGCCGAGCGCCGCCGCCCCGACCGTGGAACGGAAGATGTCGAGCGTCGCCATGGCGACCTTGAACCCCTCCCCCGGCCGGCCAAGGCGAGCGGAGACGGGCACCCGGACACCGTCGAAGGACAGGGTCGCCAGCGGATGCGGAGCGACCGTGTCGATGCGCTCCTTGACCGAGAACCCGGCCGTGTCGGCGTCGACCACGAAGGCCGAGAGCCCCCTCGCGCCCGGCGCCTCGCCGGTGCGGGCGAAAACCACGTAGTGATCGGCAATGCCGCCGTTGGAGATCCAGGTCTTCTCGCCGGAGATGCGGACATGGTCCAGCCCGTCGGCGTCCGCGACGGTGGCCAGCGCCGCCACGTCGGAGCCGGCCTCCGGCTCTGACAAGGCGAAGGCCGCGATCTTCTCGCCGCGCATGACCGGAGGCAGGTAGCGATCCTTCAGCTCGTTCGAGCCGGCAAGCGTGATGGAGCCGGTGCCCAGCCCCTGCATGGCGAAGGCGAAGTCGGCGAGACCGTTGTAGCGGGCGAGCGTTTCGCGGGCGATGCACAGGCTGCGAACGTCCAGCCGCTCATGCAAGCCGCCATGGGACGCCGGAACGGCGGCACGCAGCAGACCGGCCTTGCCGAGCGCGGCGACCAGCCTGCGACAGGAACCATCGACGTCATGATGGTCGGCAAGCCGCTCGACCTCGGCGGCGGCGAAGGCCTCCACCCGCGCGGCAAAGGCGCGGTGTCCGTCGTCGAAGAACGGCCAGTCGAGAAAGCTCAGGTCGGTCATCGCATCCTCCTCGACGACAGCGCGTCAATTGCCCTCGAAGACGGGCTTCTGCTTCGCCGCGAAGGCCTCGAAGGCGCGGCGATAGTCCTCGGTCTTCATGCAGACCGCCTGCGCCAGCGCCTCGGCTTCGATGGCCTGGTCGATCGACATGTCCCACTCCATGTGGAGCATGCGCTTGGTCATGGCATTGGCGAAGGTCGGACCGGCGGAGAGGCCGTCGGCCAGCGACTTCGCCTCTTCGAGAACCGCCTCGGGCGACGCCAGACGGTTGAAGAAGCCCCAGCGCTCGGCCTCCTCGCCGCTCATCACGCGGCCGGTATAAAGAAGTTCCGAGGCACGCCCCTGTCCAATGATCCTCGGCAGGATGGCGCAGGCGCCCATGTCGCAGCCGGCAAGACCGACCCGGTTGAACAGGAAGGCGACCTTGGCGCCGGCCGTTCCCACGCGCAGATCCGACGCCATGGCGACGATTGCCCCCGCACCGACGCAGATTCCGTCGATGGCGGCGACGATCGGCTGCGGGCAGGCGCGCATCGCCTTGACCAGCTCGCCGGTCATCCGGGTGAACTGCAGCAGGCCCGGCATGTCGCGCGACAACAATGGCTCGATGATCTCGAAGACGTCGCCGCCGGAGCAGAAATTGCCGCCGGCACCGGTGACGACCACCGTCTTCACCTCGTCGTCAAACTGCAGGGCGCGGAACAGGTCGCGCAATTCGGCGTAGGAATGGAAGGTCAGCGGGTTCTTGCGCTCCGGCCGGTTCAGCGTGATCACCGCCGTCTTGCCGTCCACCTCGAGACGGAAATGGGTCGGCCGATAGTCCCGCACGGGCAGCGCGATCGGATAGGTCTCCTGTGCGCCGACGATCGGGGCGGAAACGGTGGCATCAGCCATTGGACGGCTCCTTGTGGATAGATGGCGCGTTGCGAGCGGCCTCCGAGGCCGCTCGCGCCGAAGCCTTGGCCCGTGCAAGCAGCGCCATGAGCTGCTCGATGTCGGCGTCCGAAAGCCCGGCGAAGAGATCGCCGACCCAGTCGCCATGGGCATGTGCCATGGCCTCGAAACCGGCCCGTCCCTCGGGTGTCAGGGTGACCAGGGCGGAGCGCCGGTCGCCGGGAGCCGGGCGCCGCTCGACGAGCCCGTCCTGGACCAGGCGCTCGACAAGGCCGGTGACATTGCCGGCCGAGACCATCATGCGCCGCGAAAGATCGCCGAGGGTCAGTCCTTCCGGCGCCTTTTCCAATTGCGCCATCAGATCGAAGCGCGGCAGGGTGACATCGAACGCGCCGCGCAACCGGGAGCGGATCTCGCTCTCGATCAGGTTTGTCAGGGTCAGCAGCCGCAGCCAAAGGCGCAGCTCCGCGCGGTGATCGTCGCCATGCAGGCGGGTCTCCGCATCGAGCAGGACGGCAGGAGCCTCCGCCTCGCTGTCGCCAATGTCCTTGCTAGCGCCCTCGTCCATCCCTCTTCCCTCACATCACCTCGCCGCCGGCGACCGCGATCGCCTGGCCGGTCACGGAACGGGCCGCATCGCCCGCCAGCCAGGCAACCGCGTCGGCCACCTCGTTCGGATCGATCAGCCGTTTCTGCGGATTGTCGCGCACCATGTCGGCGACAATGTCCGCCTCCTCACGGCCGGTCTTTGCGCGGATCCGCGCAACGCTCTCGCGCACCAGATCGGTGTCGGCAAAGCCCGGACAGACCGCGTTGACGGTCACCCCGGTTTCCGCCGTTTCCAGCGCCAGCGACCGCGTCAGACCGATCACCGCATGCTTGGCGGCCACATAGGCCGAGACGTAACGATAGCCCTTGAGCCCCGCCGTCGAGGCGACATTGACGATGCGCCCGTCGCCGACCGCGATCATGCCAGGCAGCACGGCGTGGCAGGCGTTCACAATGCTCATCAGATTGACCGAGAACATCCGCTCGAAACGCTCGGGCGGCGTCTTCAGGAAGGGAGAGCTTTCCGCCTGCCCGGCATTGTTGACGAGGATCGCAACGCTGCCGTGCATCTCCTCGCACGCGCGCAGCGCCGCGATCAGCGCGTCCCGGTCGGTGACGTCGGCGACAGCAAAACCGGCCGCTCCGATCTCGCGCGCCGTCTGCTCCGCCCGCACGGCATTTCGCCCGAGGATGGTGACGGTTGCGCCGTCGGCGATCAGCCGGCGGGCGATCGCAAGCCCGATCCCGCGCGTTCCCCCGGTCACTAGGGCGTGACGGCCGTGCAACGGAGCCTCTTTCGCCATGCCTCTCCCCGAACCTTTCTCCGGTCGGCGCCGCGCCACCAGAACGGCGTTGCGTCGCGAATTATTTTAAGCTTAAAATATCTGCGAGGGGGACGCAAGCGCATCGATGCGGCGACCCGAGATCGGCGGCACGCCGGCCTGTCGGGAGGCCTGCGAGGCTTGGCCGGCGGCGATGTCCCGCAAACCGAACACGACAGGGAAGGATCTGGTCATGCGTATCGAGGTCATCGGCGGCGGCCCGGCGGGGCTCTATTTCGCCATCCTCATGAAGAAGGCGCGCCCGTCGGCCCGCATCACCGTGCATGAACGCAACAGGCCAGACGACACGTTCGGCTTCGGCGTCGTGTTTTCCGATCAGACCCTTGAGACCTTCGAGAAATACGATCGCGAGAGCTATCGCGCCATCACCGAGAACTTCGCCTATTGGGATGACATCGCGATCCACTACAAGGATGCGAGCTTCCGGATCGGCGGCAACGGGTTCTGCGGCTGCTCCCGGCGCACGCTGCTGCTGCTGCTGCAGGAGCGCGCCCGCGAACTCGGCGTCGAGATGCACTTCCAGGCCGAGGTTCCGGGCATCGAGCAATTCCCCGACGCAGACCTGATCGTCGCCGCGGACGGCATCAACTCGGCAGTGCGCGAAGCCCATCGCGACCACTTCCGCCCCTCGGTCGACCTGCGCCCGAACAAGTTCACCTGGATGGGCTCCACCAAGCCGCTCGACGCCTTCACCTTCTATTTCAAGGAGACCGAGCACGGCATCTTCATCGCCCACACCTATCAGTACGAGCCGGGCCGCTCGACCTGGGTCCTGGAGACCGATCCGGAGACGTTCGGGAGGGCCGGCATCGGAGCGATGTCGGAGCAGGAGTCGGCCGACTTTCTCGAAGGCGTGTTCGCGCAAGAGCTCGATGGCCACAAGCTGCTGATCAACCGGTCGATGTGGCGCAACTTTCCGATGATCCGCAACGCCCGCACGACGATGGACAATGTGGTTCTGCTGGGCGATGCCAAGTCGACGGCGCATTTCTCCATCGGGTCCGGCACCAAGCTTGCCATGGAAGACGCCATCGCGCTCTACGAGAGCGTGATGCGCAAGCCGACCATTGCGGACGCGCTTGCCGATTTCGAGGACACGCGCCGCGAGGAGGTGGAGAAGACCCAGCATGCGGCGGACGTGTCGCTCGTCTGGTTCGAGCATGTGAAGCGCTACTGGCACATGGATCCGGTCACCTTCGCCTTCGGCGTGATGACCCGCTCCAAGGCGATCACCTATGACAATCTGGAACTGCGCGCGCCTGACTTCGTCGACGCCGCGGCTCGCGCCTTTGCGGAGAAGGTCAAGGCGTCCGGGCTCGACGTCGACACGCAGCGCCCGACGGTTCCCGCCTTCCAACCGCTGCGCCTGCGCGAGATGCAGGTCTCGAACCGCTTCGTCGTCTCGCCGATGTGCATGTATTCCGCCGTCGACGGCATGCCCCAGGACTTCCACCTCGTCCACTACGGCTCGCGCGCCATGGGCGGTGCCGGCCTCGTCTTCACCGAGATGACCTGCGTGTCGCCAACCGCGCGGATCACTCCGGGCTGCGCCGGCCTTTGGACCGACGAGCAACAGGTCGCATGGACGCGCATCGTCGACTTCGTCCATGCGCAGTCGGATGCGAAGATCTGCCTGCAGCTCGGCCATGCCGGGCGCAAGGGTGCCTCGAAGCTGATGTGGGAGGGCATGGACCGGCCGCTGCCCGCGACCGAGGCCTGGCCGATCCTGTCGGCGTCCGCCCTGCCCTATTATCCCGAGAGCCAGACGCCGAAGGCGATGGACCGGGCCGACATGGATGCGGTGAAGGCGGATTTCGTTGCCGCCGTCGAGCGGGCGATTGCCTGCGGCTTCGACATGATCGAGCTGCACTGCGCCCATGGCTATCTGCTGGCAAGCTTCCTGTCGCCGGTCACCAACCAGCGTGACGACGCCTATGGCGGCTCCATCGAGAACCGGTTGCGTTACCCGCTCGAGGTGTTCGAGGCGATGCGTGCGGCCTGGCCGAAGCACAAGCCGATGTCCGTGCGCGTCTCGGCGACCGACTGGATCGAGGGTGGCATCACCGGCGACGACAGTGTGGTGATCGCCCGCGCCTTCGCCCAGGCTGGCGCCGATCTCATCGATGTCTCCACCGGCCAGACCAGCCCGGAAAGCTCGCCGGTCTACGGCCGCATGTACCAGACGTCCTTCTCCGACCAGATCCGCAACGAAGCGGGCATCGCCACCATGGCGGTCGGCGCCATCACCTCGGCGGACCAGGCCAACACGATCCTGGCCGCCGGCCGCGCCGATCTGATCGCGCTGGGGCGGCCGCATCTCGCCGACCCCGCCTTCACCTTGCGCGCGGCGGGCGACTACGGCGTGGGCGACATCTTCGCTCCGAAACAGTACCAGCCGGGCAAGTTCCAGCTCCTGCGCAACGCGGAGCGGGCTCGCGAGGAATTGAAGGAACTGAAGCTCAAGGCGAAGCCGAAGACCCACAACCCGGCCTATCGCGAAGCCGCGGAATAGGGCGCAAAATCGGCAACTCTCTCCGGGGCGCGTGCTGCTGCGACAGGACGCGCCCCGTGCAATCGCGCTTGTGCGACTCCGCGTCCGGGAGTAAGCATTCCGCCAATACGTCTTCTTTCCGGACATTCACACGTGGATCAACGCATCCGTCGGACCAGCGCCGACACGGTCGCAAGCGCGTCCGCGTCGAACAGGCTGGTTGTGCTGGACGCCCTGCGCGGCCTTGCGGCCCTCGGCATCCTGTGGCGCAACATCTTCGTTTTCGGCATGCCCACCGTCGCCTTCGCCCTGCCGGAAGAGTGGGGGGAGACGGTCGTCGCCAATGTCGCGTCGTGGTTGTTCGTCGTCATCTTCGTCGACGGAACCATGCGCGGCCTGTTCTCGCTGATCTTCGGGGCGACCGCGATCCTGCTGATGGAGCGTCATGCCCGCGCGCCTGGCGGGCTGCTGGCGGCAGATCTCTATTTTCGCCGGCTGATGTGGCTGATCGTCTTCGGCATCGTTCACGGCTATCTGCTGCTGTGGCCACATGACGTTCTCTACGTTTACGGCATTCTGGGGATGTTCCTGTTCGTCTTCCGGAACGTCTCGGGCCGGACGCTCCTCGCCATTGCGCTGGTGATCTTCGTTGCTTCCTCCCTCAAGGACGGGACCGGCCTGTCGCTGGACCGCATCTCAAGCGATGCCTTCGAGGCGGCGCAGAGCGAGCAGGCGGCCTCCCACAGCGAGACCGAGACGTCCGAGACCCCGGCGGATTCCTCCGGGAGCTCGCAACCGCAGGAAGACAGCCGGCTCGAAAGCCAGGCTGCCGAAAGCCAGGATGGCGAAGACCAGGACGACGCCGCTCGCCAGGAGGCCGAGGAAGAAGCGGCCATGTTCGACGAGCTTGAGCGTATGGCTCTGGCGGAAATGGACGAGCGCCTCGCCAGCTATACCGAAGTCGTGCGCAACCTTGCTCCCGAAACCTTCCAGGAACAGACCACGCTTTTCTTCAGCGATCACATCTTGGATGTCGGCGCGATGATGTTCTTCGGAATGGCGCTCTACCGTCTCGGAGCCTTTTCGGGCCGCTGGAAATCATCGCACTATGCGATGATGACCGTCGCGGGCCTGTGTGGCGGGGCGCTGGTCGGCTTCCTTGTCCATGGCACCAGCGCTGTTCCCGGTTTCGAGAACTGGTCCATCGGCTCCTGGGACGCCTATCTCTACAATCTCCGAAGGTTGCTGATCGGGCTGGGCCTGATCGGGCTCGTCAACCTGCTCGTGCGGCGAGCCGCCGGACAGTCGCTGCTGTCTCCCATCGTCGCCGTCGGGCGCATTCCGCTCACCACCTATATCGGCCAGACGGTCATCTGCGTGCTGCTCTTCTATGGTTTCGGCTTCGGCCTGTTCGGGTCGATGGAGCATCACCAACTGCTTCTGGTCGCTCTTGCCATCAACGCGGCGCAGATCGTCTTCGCCCTTGCCTGGCAGCGCAGCGGCCGGCAGGGACCGATGGAATGGCTGCTGCGCTGGCTGACCCAGAAGGGGCCGGTTCCTCCCACCGACGCGGGACCCGAGCACAGGGGCTGACAGACGGGGCTGACAGACGGGGGCGGTCAGTCGCAGTCGCGGCGCGATGAGACGGCAGGGCCGCCCGACTGCCCGCTTCCGGTGACGACGCCAGTGGAGCGGCATCGCTCCCGGCGGGTCAGCGGCCGGGCTTCGCCGGCCATGCAGGCCGCGTAGGCCCTGTCGAACGCGGCCTGCCAGGCTGCGGCATCGACATGCCCCACCCCTTCGAGCGCGGCAATGCCCGCAGCGGTGCGCGCACCGCGCGCGGCGCCGTCCGGGCTCCAGCCGGTGCCGCGCCGGTCCCGCCCGGCAAGCCCGCCGACGATGGCGCCCTCGATGCCGGCAGCCGCCACGTCGCCTGCATGGGGGCCTCTCGGCGTGTCTCGGTCGGCAAAATCCGAAGCAATCTCGACACAGGCCTGCGACCGCGATGTGTCGACAGGCTCGGGACCGGAATCGGCCCGCGTCTCGAACGCTACCAGCAGCCCGCAGACGCACAGGGCGACGGCACACCGTCCAGGTGTTTCCAGCCAGACCGATCCCGTTCGCGTCATCGCGCCCTCCCATTCCGAGCAGGCCGATCGCGCGCAGCGCGCCCATCGCCGCCGGAAAACTCCCCTCAACCTATTCGGTTTCCGCTTTCCACATGCTTAACTTCACCGTCCGTGCAAGACGGGGCTTCACAGAGGAAATATTTTAGGCTTAAAATATTTCCAGCCGCCGGGAGAGCGGAAGCGGCAAACCCGCCGCGATAACGACGATATGCCATCCAGATGCACGCACGGACCAGACGGTCTGGCTGCGGGCGGTCCTGAGGGGAGACTATGATGAAGCGTATGTTGACGGCGGCAGTCGCCGCTGCGGCTCTTGGCCTGACCGGTCTGGCCGCCCAGGCCGAAAGCCTGAAAATCGGATTCCTCGCCACCTTGTCCGGACCGCCGGCTGCCCTCGGCGAACACATGCGCGACGGCTTCCTGCTTGGCGTGAAGCAGGCCGGTGGCAAGCTTGGCGGCCTCGACACCGAGGTCCTCGTCGTCGACGATGAGTTGAAGCCCGACGCGGCGCTGACCAAGGTGCGGGGCCTGATCGAACGCGACCAGGTCGACATCCTCGCCGGCATCGTGTTCTCCAACGTGATGATGGCCGTCTACAAGCCGATCATCGATTCCGAGACGATCTTCGTCGGCAGCAACGCTGGCCCGTCTCCGATCGCCGGCAAGGCCTGCTCGCCCTACTTCTTCACCACGTCCTATCAGAACGACCAGAACCATGAGGCGATGGGCAAGTATGCCGAGGATGCCGGCTACAAGCGCATGATCATCATGGCGCCGAACTATCAGGCCGGCAAGGACTCGCTGGCGGGCTTCAAGCGCTACTTCAAGGGCGAGGTCGTCGATGAGATCTACACCCAGCTCGGCCAGCTCGACTTCTCGTCGGAGCTGACGAAGATCGCCGCCGCCAAGCCGGACGCCGTTTTCGTGTTCATGCCGGGCGGCATGGGCGTCAACCTCGTCAAGCAATATGCTCAGGCCGGTCTGGCCGGTCAGGTGCCGTTCCTCTCCGCCTTCACCGTCGACGAGACGACGCTGCCGGCGACCCAGGACACCGCGCTCGGCCTCTTGTCTGGAGCTCAGTGGGCACCGAACCTCGACAACGAGGCCAATAAGGCCTTCGTCGCGGCCTTCGAGCAGGAATTCGGCTATGTGCCGTCCATCTATGCCTCGCAGGGCTATGACGCAGCGCGCCTCATCGACGGCGCTCTCAAGCAGGCCGGCGGCAAGGCCGACAAGGCCAAGCTGATGGCCGCCATGAAGGATGCTCCGTTCGAAAGCGTGCGCGGTGACTTCAGCTTCAACACCAACAACTTCCCGATCCAGGATGTGTATGTGGTGAAGGCCGTCAAGCGCGAGGACGGCAAGTATGCGACCGAAACCGTCGAAAAGGTCTTCGACGACAAGGTCGATGCCTATGTCGGCGAGTGCGCAATGAACTGACGCCCTTCCCGCCGGGGCCCGTGCACGCCCCGGCGGGACCTTCGCCCCATAACCTCCCATCGCAATGCTTGCGCAACCGACGAGGCCGGTCCGTTGAGCGCCACCCTTCTTGCCGTCCAGACGCTGAACGGCCTGCAACTCGGTATCCTGTTGTTCCTGATCGCCGCGGGCCTGACACTGGTCTTCGGTGTCATGGACTTCATCAATCTGGCGCATGGAGTGCAATACATGCTCGGCGCCTATCTGGCGGTTGCCGGCTATGGCATCACCGGAACGTTCTGGGGGGCGCTGCTGCTGGGCCTGCTGGGCGCACTCATTGTCGGGCTGGTCCTTGAACTGCTGGTTTTTCGGCATCTCTACGACCGGGATCACCTCGACCAGGTGCTGGCGACCTTCGGCATTATCCTGTTTCTCAACGAGGCGGTTCGCGCCATCTGGGGCTCGACACCGCTGACCCTGCCGATGCCGGATCTCCTGAGCGGGTCCTTCGAGCTGATGGACGGTCTGCGCTATCCGGTCTACCGCATCGCGCTCATCGCCGCCGGCCTGCTGGTGGCCGCCGTGCTCTACGTGCTCGTGACCCATACCCGCGCCGGCATGCTGGTGCGCGCAGGTGCCACCAACGCACCGATGGTTGCCGCGCTCGGCGTCGACATCCGCCGCCTGTTCATGCTGGTCTTCGGCTTCGGCACGATGCTCGCCGGTTTCGCCGGCATTCTCGCCGCGCCGATCCTCGTCGTCGAACCGGGCATGGGCGACAATCTGCTGATCCTTGCTTTCGTCGTCATCGTCATCGGCGGCATCGGCTCGATCCGTGGCGCCTTTATCGCCGCTCTGATCGTCGGCCTCGTCGACACGCTGGGGCGCGGGTTCGCGACCGATATCGCCAGACTGGTGATGTCTCCCTCGGCCGCCAATGGCGTCGGGCCGGCCATTGCATCGATGCTGATCTATGTCCTGATGGCCGCCGTCCTGTTCTTCCGGCCGACCGGCCTGTTCCCGGCGCGTGGAGGCTGACCCGATGACCGCAAGCTCCTCCGCCGAGGCCGCAATGGCTGCTCTGTCCCCAGCGCCGCGGCGCTCCCGCGAGACGCTGATCGCCGCCATCGCCTTCCTGCTCTTCGCGGCGCTGCCGCCGGTGGCGAGCGCGATGAACGACACCTTCCTCGTCTTCTTCGCGATCCGAGTGATGGTGTTCGCGATCGCCGCCGTCAGCCTCTCGCTGATCCTCGGCTTCGGCGCCCTGGTCAGCTTCGGTCATGCGGCCTATCTCGGCCTCGGCGCCTATTCGGTCGCGATCCTGGCCGAGCACGGCTATTGGGACGTGACGATATCCCTGCCGGTGACGCTGCTTGTCTGCGGCCTCTTCGCTGCCGTCACCGGCGCGATCAGCCTGAAGACCCGCGGCGTCTACTTCATCATGATCACCCTCGCCTTCGGGCAGATGGCCTATTACACGGCGACATCGCTCTCCGCCTATGGCGGCGACGACGGGCTGACCATGTGGGGACGCACGGAGATCTTCGGATCCTCCGTCCTCGGTGACAGGACGACTTTCTATTATGTCGTGCTCGGCGTCCTTTTGCTCAGCTACGTGGTTGCCCGGATGATCGTCGCATCGCGCTTCGGCCGCGTGCTGCAGGGCGCCAAGCAGAGCGAGATGCGCCTGCGCGCCATCGGCATCGATCCCTACTGGTACCGGCTCGTCGCCTATGTGATCGCCGGGATGATGGCCGGCCTCGCCGGCGCGCTGCTTGCCAACGCGGCGGAGTTCGTGTCGCCGGCCTACATGTCGTGGCACCGGTCGGGCGAACTCATCGTCATGGTTGTGCTGGGCGGCCTCGGCTCACTTGCGGGCTCCATCGTCGGCGCGGCGACCTTCCTCGTGCTGGAGGAGGTGCTGGCGCATTTCACCGAACACTGGCGGCTGATCTTCGGGCCGCTGCTCGTGCTGGTCGTGCTGTTCGGCAAGGGCGGTCTGACGGCAATGCTCGGGGGAGGACGCAAGAATGGCTGACCCGATCCTGCAGCTTCAGGACCTGACCAAGGCCTATGGTGCGCTCAAGGTCACCGATCACGTCTCGCTCGACGTGCTGCCCGGCGAGATCCACGCGGTGATCGGCCCGAACGGTGCCGGCAAGACGACACTGATCGGCCAGATCTCCGGTTCGCTGCGCCCCGACGGCGGCAGCATCCGCTTCGCCGGCGAGGATGTCACCCATCTGCCGATGCATGCGAGGGCGCGCGCGGGTCTCGCCCGCTCGTTCCAGATCACCGAGATTCTGCCCGCCTTCACGGCCCGCGAGAACGTGGCGCTGGCGCTGCAGGCGCGCCAGGGCCACTCCTTCCGCTTCCTGCGCAATGTCTCGCGCGACCGCGACCTCAACGAGCGGGCCCTCGCCTGCCTTGCCGAGCTCGGCCTTTCCCAACGCGCGGACCTGCCCGCCGGCATCCTGTCGCATGGCGAGAAGCGAGCGCTGGAGCTTGCCATCGCCATGGCCTGCGAACCGAAGCTGCTGCTTCTCGACGAGCCGATGGCCGGCACGGGACGCGAGGAGACAGACCGTCTGGTCGAGGTGCTCGGCCAGCTCAAGGGGCGATACGCCATGCTCCTGGTCGAACATGACATGAGCGCCGTCTTCGCGCTGGCCGACCGGATCTCGGTCCTCGTCTATGGACAGATCATCGAGACGGGCACCCCGGAGCAGATCCGCGCCAGCGCCAAGGTGCGGGAAGCCTATCTCGGCGAGGAGGCCGCCTGATGACCGATCTGCTGGAACTGGACGGCATCGAGGCCGCCTATGGCGCGGCAAAGGTGCTGTTCGGCATGAGCTTCACCGTCGGCACCGGCGAGGTCGTCACCCTCATGGGCCGCAACGGCATGGGCAAGACGACGACCATCCGCACGCTTATGGGGATGATGGCGGCGAGCAGCGGAAAGATCCGCTTTGAGGGTAAGGACGTGACCGGCGCGCCATCCTACCGTATCGCGCAGTGCGGGCTGGGTCTGGTTCCGGAAGGCCGGCAGGTGTTTCCGACGCTTTCGGTCGAGGAGAACCTGGTTGCCACCGCCGCAAACCGCTTCGGCGCGGCGCCTGGCTGGTCCCTGTCGCGGGTCTACGAGTTCTTTCCCCGATTGAAGGAGCGGCGCGCCAACATGGGCAACCAGCTCTCCGGCGGCGAGCAGCAGATGCTGGCCATCGGCCGGGCGCTGATGACAAACCCGAAGCTCCTCATTCTCGACGAGGCGACCGAGGGACTGGCGCCGCTGATCCGCGCCGAGATCTGGAGTTGCCTCGAGCGGCTCAAGAGCGAGGGACAGTCGATCCTCGTCGTCGACAAGAATGTCGAGGCGCTGGAGTCACTCGCCGACCGGCATGTGGTGGTCGAGAAGGGCCAGGTCGCCTGGAGCGGCACGAGCGCCGAGCTGAAGGCCGATCCGACGATCCGGGAGCGCTATCTCAGCGTGTGAAAATCGCAGACTTCAGCCAATGCGAGAGATCAGGGCGTCCCATCCGGCACCCTTGCGCGCAATGCATGGCCGCATCGCAAGCCCGTCCCGCAATTTCCTTGCGTCGGCGGTCCCGATCCCGTACCCCATCCTTCCGAACGAATAGTCATACGAACTGATCGAGGCGAGCATGCCGACTTACCGGTCCAGAACCACCACCCACGGACGCAACATGGCGGGCGCGCGCGGCCTTTGGCGCGCCACCGGCATGAAGGACGGAGATTTCGGCAAGCCGATCATTGCCGTGGTCAACTCCTTCACTCAGTTCGTTCCCGGCCATGTGCATCTGAAGGACCTCGGCCAGCTCGTTGCCCGCGAGATCGAGGCAGCCGGCGGTGTCGCCAAGGAGTTCAATACGATCGCCGTCGACGACGGCATCGCCATGGGCCATGACGGCATGCTCTATTCGCTGCCCTCGCGCGAGATCATCGCCGACAGCGTCGAATATATGGTCAATGCGCATTGTGCCGATGCCATGGTCTGCATCTCCAACTGCGACAAGATCACCCCCGGCATGCTGATGGCCGCCATGCGGCTCAACATCCCGGCGGTGTTCGTCTCGGGCGGACCGATGGAGGCCGGCAAGGTGCGGCTTGCCGACGGCAAGGAACGCCGTCTCGACCTTATCGATGCCATGGTGGCCGCCGCCGACGACAGTGTTTCGGACGAGGACGTCCAGGTCATCGAGCGCTCGGCCTGTCCGACCTGCGGCTCCTGCTCCGGCATGTTCACCGCCAACTCGATGAACTGCCTCACCGAGGCGCTCGGCCTGTCGCTGCCCGGCAACGGCTCGACCCTTGCCACCCACGCGGATCGCAAGCGCCTGTTCGTCGAAGCCGGCCACCTGATCGTCGACATCACCCGCCGTCACTACGAGCAGGACGATGCCAGCGTGCTGCCGCGTTCCATCGCCAACCGTCAGGCGTTCCACAACGCCATGTCGCTGGACATCGCCATGGGCGGTTCGACCAACACGGTGCTGCATCTGCTGGCGGCCGCCCGCGAGGGCGAGATCGACTTCACCATGGCCGATATCGACAAGCTGTCGCGCAAGGTTCCCGTACTCTGCAAGGTCGCCCCGTCCGTATCGCATGTCCATATGGAGGACGTGCACCGGGCCGGCGGCATCATGGGAATTCTCGGCGAACTCGACCGGGCCGGTCTGATCGATACCTCGCTGCCGATGGTCCATGCGGCGAGCGTCGCCGACGCCCTTGAACGCTGGGACGTGAAGCGCACCACCAGCCAGAGCGTCCACGACTTCTTCCGAGCCGGTCCGGCGGGTATCCCGAGCCAGACCGCCTTCTCGCAAGATTGCCGCTATGACAGTGTCGACACCGACCGCGAGACGGGCGTCATCCGCTCAAAGGAGCATGCCTATTCCCAGGACGGCGGCCTTGCGGTTCTCTACGGCAACATCGCTCGCGACGGCTGCATCGTGAAGACCGCCGGCGTCGACGACTCGATCCTCAAGTTCACCGGCCGCGTCCGCATTTTCGAGAGCCAGGACAGCGCCGTGAACGCCATCCTGACGGGCAAGATCGAGGCCGGAGACGTGGTGCTGATCGTCTACGAAGGACCGCGCGGCGGCCCCGGCATGCAGGAGATGCTCTACCCGACCAGCTACCTGAAGTCGAAAGGCCTCGGCAAGAAGTGCGCCCTCGTTACCGACGGACGCTTCTCCGGCGGCACGTCCGGCCTGTCGATCGGCCACGTTTCGCCGGAAGCGGCGGAGGGCGGCGAAATCGGCCTGGCGCAGGAAGGCGACACGCTCGAGATCGACATCCCGAACCGGACGATCCACCTCGCCGTCTCGGACGAGGAGATGGCGCGTCGACGGGCGGAGATGGAAGCCAGGGGCGCGGATGCCTGGAAGCCGAGAGAGAAGCGTACGCGCAAGATCTCCACGGCGCTGAAGGCCTATGCAATGCTTGCGACCTCCGCCGCAGAGGGCGCTGTGCGCCGGATCGACTGAGCCGCCAGTTGCTGAATACCAAAAAACCGGCCGCCCATTGGGCGGCCGATTTTATTTTGTGCGCATGAATACGGTGCCAACCATCTAAGGCACTTGCGCATCAGCGCGGTGCATCTTGCTGGCACCTGCGCATCAGCGCGGTGCGGCTCCTTGCTGGCACCTGCGCATCAGCGCGGTGCCATGCGGATTGCACCATCGAGACGGATCGTCTCGCCGTTCAGCATCGGGTTCTCGCAGATCGCCGCAACGAGGTCGGCATATTCCGACGGACGACCGAGGCGCGAGGGGAACGGTACCTGCTGGCCGAGCGAGTCCTGCACGTCCTGAGAAAGGCCCAGCAGCATCGGCGTCTCGAAGATGCCCGGTGCGATGGTCATGACGCGAATACCGGACTTCGACAGGTCACGGGCAATCGGCAACGTAGAGGCTGCGACACCGCCCTTGGAGGCGGCGTAAGCGACTTGGCCGATCTGGCCGTCGAATGCTGCCACCGAGGCCGTGGAGACGATGACGCCGCGCTCGCCATCGGCCGTGATCGGATCGAGTTCCACCATTGCCGTCGACGAATGGGCGATGCAGCGGAAGGTACCGACCAGATTGACGGCGATCACCTTCTCGAACATGTCCAGCGGGTGCGGTTCGCCGCGCGACGTGGTCTTGGCCACCGGTGCGATGCCCGCGCAGTTGACGAGAATACGCTCGACACCGAAATGCCCGCGAGCGGCGGCAAAGCCGGCCTTGACGCTGTCGTTGCTGGTCACGTCCACCGCGACGAAGGCGCCGCCGATCTCCTTGGCGATCGCCTCGCCCTGCTCCACATTCATGTCGAACAGCGTGACGTTGACACCGGCAGCCGCCAGACGGCGAGCGGTTGCAGCCCCGAGCCCCGACGCACCACCCGTTACGACGGCGGCAATTCCCTGCCCAAGCTTCATGTTCACTCCCTGATTGCATCGGAGCGCCGCGCACTCCCTGACCGTTTTGGTGAGCAACAGGTGGCAGGAAGCAGACGGGCGGTCAAGCGCCTGAAAACCATGACCTAACGTCACGTCGACCCCGGAGGATCGTTCGCCCGTCAGGGAGTGATCACCATGCCTTCCCGCCCGACCACGACGCCCGGATGCCGGTGCGCGGCCTGCTCGCCGATCGCATCCAGAGCATCGTCCGACCGTCGCGGGTCGTGGTGATGCAGAACAAGCTGCGAGACCCCGGCCTCCAGGGCCAGTTCCACTCCCTTCTGCCAGGTGGAGTGTCCCCAGCCGACGTAACGGGGATATTCCTCATCCGTATACATGGCGTCGTAGATCATGACGTCCGCGCCCTCGACGAAACGGCGCACGGCGCGATCGATCTCCGCATCGCCATGCTCGTGGTCGGTGATCACGCAGATCGTCTTGCCGCCGTAGGCGATCCGATAACCTGTCGCTCCGCCCGGATGGTTGAGGGCAATCGTCGTCAGGCGGGCCGCCCCCTTGCGCTCGACCTCGCCGCCGGCCCGGAAATTGCGAAACGTCACGGCGCGCAACGTATTGGCGGCAACGGGAAAGATCGGTGGCGACATGATCCGGCAGATGATGTCCATCAGTCCGGAACTGTCGGCGAAGTGCCCGGCCCAGGCATTGATGGAGAACCGGTCGTCATAGGCAGGGGTAAAGAAGGGCAGTCCGCAGATATGATCGAGATGGGTATGTGTGAAGAAAAGATCATACTCGGCAGGCGGACGGGCATGCATTTCCAGACCCAGATTGCGCGCACCGGAGCCGCAGTCGATCAGGAAGGTGTCATCGCCGGCATGGATCTCGAAACAGGTCGTCTCGCCGCCGTAGCGGAGCGTCGAGGGGCCCGGCGTCGGCGTCGAACCGCGCACGCCCCACAGCTTCAGCGAAAGGGTCACAGAAAGGCCATCCCCGTCTTCACGCCGTAGCACCCGAGGACTGCAATGCGACAAGATCCTGCGTGGTGCGGTCCAGGCGTTTCGCAAGCGTTCGCATCACTTCAAGCGACATATCCGGGAACTCCTTGAGGAGACGGAGGAAATCGTCCTTCGAGACGGTCAGGACGTCCATCTCCCTGATGGCTACGACCGTGGCCGTGCGGGGAACGTCGCACAGGATCGCGATCTCGCCAACTATGGAATTCTCGCCGAGCCTGGCGACCGTGCGCTCGCCGTCAGGCGTGTTCACCCGCACTTCCACCTCTCCTTCCAGGATGATGAAGGCAGAATCGCCGTCATCCCCCTGGTCGCACAGATGCTCGCCGGGCGCGAAGCGGGAGCGATCGGAGATGAAGGCCAGGAGCCTCAGCTTGGTTGCATCGATGCCGCGAAACAGCGGCACGCGCCGCAACGCATCGACTTCCGCGTCAAGGGTCACGTGTCCTCCTTCGGGAGTTCGACCGGCTGTACGCCGGGCGCCTCCGCATTCAGGTTCGGGAATTTCGCGCAAGGATATCGGTGCTTCATGACGCACCTTCCTCGTCGACGATACGTCCCTGTTGCATGACGATACTATGGGGGAATTCCGCCGCCACGTTCAAATTCGGCGCCCCGAACAGCAGCATTCGCCCATCGAGCGCCTTGCGAAGGGATGCGCGCAGGGCCCGGTCATCTTCGCTGCCGCTGCTCACGGTATCGTCGAGAATGGTGATGGCAGCGTTCTTCATCAGCGCCCGCACCAGCGCGACGCGGCGCCGCTGCCCGGTGGAGAGGCGCGACCCGGCGACGCCGACATGGAAATCGAGGCCCGCGCGCACGATCGGCCGGCGCAGATCCATCTCATCGACAATGGTGCGGATCAGGCCGTCGATCTTTTCGCGGGCATCGCGCCGGTCGACACGCGGGCGACCGAACAGCAGATTGTCCTCGATCGACATGGGAGCGATGAACTTGTCCCTGTCGAACACCACGAAGCGACTCTGGTCGCCATTGAGACGCGTGTGGAAGGCGGCACGTGCGGCAACGATCTCCGCTCGAATATCATCGTCGACCACACCGAGGCGATGCCGCGCCGGGATCAGCTTGAATGCCAGGCCGATCAGCCGCTCCTTGTCCGGATCGCGCAACTGGCCCTTGCCCGTTTCCGAGCGGGCGGCACGCACGATGCGATCGAACTCCGGCAACTCGTCGGGTGTGATGAACGAGTAGTCCCCGAGCAGGCCCGAATCGTCGCTGACATTGGCGAAGAGTTCGACCATGGTGCCGGCGATCTTCAGACCGATCTCGACCAGCCGATCCCGCAATCCGGTCTCCCGAAGCGCCGCGGCGACGTCGGGATCGGCAGCCAGGGTGTCGATCCCCAAAGCCGGATCGACCGGCATCGCAAAAAGCAGGTTCTCGGCCACCGTAGCCGAATTGTTGAACTTGCCGACATCCCAAAGCTCGACCATGGCAGCCAGCCGACCGTCGCCGGCCACCCGATCGGCGAGCGCCCGGCGGACCATCAGCACCCGCTCGGCGAACTCCGGATACCGTGCCGGATCGATCGGAGACTGCAGGCCCATCCGGAACACATCCGCGGCAAGGCCCGTCATTTCGATCAGTTCGAGAGCGCGCGCGTCGAGCGCATCGACCGATTCGACGCCCGCCGCCTCCAGGTCCTCCCACTCGGCCTCCACGTCATAGTCCGGGTTCTGGGTGGCTTGCGCCTCCACCAGCCTGCGGGCGTGTTGTGCCTTCTCGCTTCCTGTCCGCTCGGGCGGGCGCAAGGGGCGATGACGCAGACCGTAGACGATGTTGTCGCGCACCGTGCCGGTCCATACATGCACCGACGGTCCGACGAAGGCGATCTGTCGCCCAAGCACGGCCTCGCTCAAGTTGTCGAGGTTCTGACCGCCGATCTCCACGCGCCCGCTCGTGGCGCCGAGCAGCCCCGCGGCCAGTTGCAGAACCTCGGAGCGCCCGGATCCGTCCGGGCCGACCACGGCGGCATGGGCGCCCTCCGGCACCGTCAGCGACACGTCGAAGACCTCCTGCCCCGCCGCCCCGCCGGAGAAACTGACGCCGCGCATCACGAGATCTCCGGACAGACGCATCCCCTCCGCCTCGCCGGTCAGCCGGGTCACCGGATAGATGTCCGCGGGATCGAAATTCTCCACGACGGTCTGGTACTTCACGTCCACATCGGCGACCATCTGGTAATAGGCCAGCAGTTCTTTCCAGGGTCCGGCAAGATCCTTGTAAGCCGCGATCACCGCCAGCAGCGCACCGATGGACAGATCCCCCTCGATCACCAGCCAGCCGCCGATCAGGTAAAACAGGAACGGGGTCAACTGGTTCATGAAGTTGTTCAAAAACTTGATAAAATACTTCCAATTGAAGATCTGGAATCTGATCTTGTAGTTTGCGTAGAGCCTGTCTGACAGATCCGCCGAGTGCCAGGCGGATGCATCATTGGCATGGATTTCGGAAACACC
Source organism: Stappia sp. TSB10GB4 (assembly GCF_900185745.1). Lineage (NCBI taxonomy): Bacteria > Pseudomonadati > Pseudomonadota > Alphaproteobacteria > Hyphomicrobiales > Stappiaceae > Stappia > Stappia sp. TSB10GB4. Next base: position 91,094 of record NZ_FYAV01000036.1, read on the forward strand.
GCCAATGCTCTCACCGATCTTGTCGGCGATCACCCGAACATTGCGCACGCGCTTGCGCGACAGCACGATGACCTTGCGCTGCAGCTTCGGGATCACATAGGCCTGCATGGGATAGGAGGAGACTGCGGCCAATCCGAGCAGCGGGTCCTGCATGAAGATGAAGCCGATCTGGACCGCCAGCATGCCGCCCTGATAGGCGGGCAGGGCCACGGCTTCGCCGATGAAACCGCCGACATCCTCCACTTCCGAGGTGATCATCGGAATGATCTCGCCGGAACTGACCTTCTTGAAGTGCGGCAGACGAAACCGAAGGACGCGCTGGAACAGTTCGAAGCGCAGCCGGCGCAGCATGCGCTCGCCCAGTCGCCCCTTGTAGACATTCAGGGCGAGCTTGATGCCATTCGACAGCACCACCAGTCCAAGAAACGCGAGGCAGAGAATGACCAGATAGGACAACTGGTCGAATTCCAAGCCCCACAGATCTCGGGGAAAATTCTCTCCCTGGATGGCGTCGTTGACGATGAGCTTGGGCAGTTCCAGCAGCACATAGGTGACCGGATAAGCTATCACCGTGATCAGCAGGATCGTCATCTGCTGAGGGGCACTGTATCGCCAGATGAATTTGAAAAGGCTTTTTTCCATGATCAATCGCGGTATCGTGTCGCGGGCCTGTTTCAACATCCGGCGCGTTTCCCGCGCATCATAACGTGGAGCGCCAAAACCGCCACAAGTAACAAGAGCCCCCGCCCTTGCATCCTCACCAATCGGAAGCTAGAGAAGGACGGACGATGGGGGAGCGTGGTCGTGCCGCAGTACCGACGCGCTGACCGAATGGGTAGGCATGACCAATAGCGCCCCGAAAGTGCTGATCTACAGCCATGACTCCTTCGGGCTCGGTCACCTGCGACGGTGCCGGACAATAGCACACGCCCTCACCCGCCGGTTTACCGACATGTCGGTGCTGATTCTGTCCGGCTCTCCGATCATCGGCAGCTTCGAATTCCGCTCCCGCGTCGACTTCGTCCGGATTCCCGGCGTCATCAAGTTGCGCAACGGGGAATACACGCCGCTGTCGCTGTCGCTCAATATCGAGCATATCCTGGCGATCCGGACCTCCATCATCGAGCATACGGCGAACGTCTTCGATCCGGACATCCTGATCGTCGACAAGGAGCCCTTGGGGCTGCGCGGCGAGATCCTCGGCACGCTCGAAATGCTGAAGGAGCGCGGCAACACCCGCCTGATCCTCGGCCTGCGCGACGTGATGGACGATCCGACGGTGCTGCGCGAGGAGTGGACGCGCAAGAATGTCGATCCGGCGCTGGAGCGCCTTTACGACGAGATCTGGATCTATGGCCCGCCGGACCTGCACGATCCGCTGGCCGGCATGGGCCTGTCTCCCAATGTCCATGCCAAGGCAGTGAACACCGGCTACCTGCGGCGCGATGTGCCTGCCGATGCCCGCATCACCGAGCCCCTCCCCTTCGACGACGAGCCCTATATTCTGGTCACGCCAGGTGGCGGCGGCGACGGTGTCGAACTGGTCGACTGGGTCATGCGGGCCTACGAGTCGCGCGCTCAACCCCTGTTCCCGGCGCTGATCGTGCTCGGCCCCTTCATGCCCGCCCAGGCGGCAGCGGAATTCCAGGCCCGTGCCGAGAACCTGCGCGACGTTCACATCCTGCGCTTCCTGCCGACGATCGAACCCTATATGGCCGGAGCCAAGGCAATTGTCGGGATGGGCGGCTACAACACGTTCTGTGAGATCCTGTCCTTCGACAAGCCGACGCTGCTCGTACCTCGCGTGGTTCCCCGCCGCGAGCAGTCGATCCGGGCCACCCGAGCCGAAACCATCGGCCTGCTGCGGGTTCTGCCGATCGACGACTATCCGGATGTCGACAAGATGATCGATGCCCTGGTCGAACTGCCCTGGCTTGCGCCTCCCTCGACCGCCGGAATAGACAATCTGCTCGGCGGGCTCGACGTGATCGGCGACCGGGTCGAGCGGATCCTCGCGGAACGCGCCGCCCCCCTCAGGGAACTGGCGGCCGTCCGCGCCTGACGCCCCGGCCAGCAACCCGCCACGGCACGCCTATCAGTCGCGCCCTGCTTTCAGGACTCTTGCCACGCATGTCTCGTATCGCCGTCGTCGTCAAAGGCTATCCACGTCTGTCGGAGACCTTCATCGCGCAGGAGATCCTCGGCCTCGAGCGCCGGGGCATCGGCCAGTTGATCGTGGCGCTGCGCCAGCCCTACGACCCCTTCATTCATGAGGTGCACCGGCAGATTTCCGCGGAAGTCCTGTATCTTCCCGAATATGTGAAGGACGACCCCGCACGTGTCGCCAGGGCGAAACGCTGGGCGGCGCGGCAGCCGACCTACGAGGCCGCCCACGCCCTGTTCATGGCGGACTTTGCCCGCGAGCCGAACGCCAACCGCCAGCGCCGTTGGGCCCAGGCCTGCGTCTTTGCGCATGAACTCCCCCAGGACGTCGTCTGGATCCATACCCACTACCTGCATACGCCCTGTTCGGTCTCACGCTATGCGGCTCATCTTTCGGGACGCGGTTGGTCGTTCTCCGCCCATGCCAAGGACATCTGGACCAGCGAGGAGTGGGATCTCAGGGTGAAGCTGGACGACGCCGCCTGGGGTGTCACCTGCACCCGCGTCAATCTGGACTATCTGAGGTCCTTGTCCGCGCGGCCGGACAAGCTGGACCTGGTCTATCACGGGCTTGATTTCTCACCCTTCCCAAGCCGGCAGGCCTACGGCACCGGCGATGGCGCACAAGGCGACCCGGTCCGCATCCTCTCCGTCGGCCGGGCGGTGGAAAAGAAGGGATATGACGACCTGCTGAAGGCGCTCGCCCGGTTGCCGGCGGGGCTCGATTGGCATTTCGAGCATATCGGCGGCGGCGAACAGGCAAAGCGCCTGGCCGAACTGGCGCAGAGCCTCGGCGTGTCGGACCGTGTCACCTGGCACGGGGCGCGGCCACGCGAGGATGTGATCGCGGCGGCAGGGCGCGCGGACCTTTTCGTCCTCGCCTCGAAAGTGGCGAAGTCCGGCGACCGGGACGGCCTGCCCAACGTCCTGATGGAAGCACAGGCGATGGGCCTGTGCTGCCTCGCCACCGACGTCTCGGCGATCCCCGAACTCATCCGCGATGGCGAGACGGGAGCCCTGGTGCCGCCGGGAGATGTCGCGGCCCTCAGCGCGGCGCTGGCGGAGCTGATCGGAGATCCCGCGAGACGGGAGCGTCTCGGACGGGCGGCGTCGAGCGACGTCCGTCGGCGTTTTTCCACAGATCCGGGCATCGACCGGCTGGCGGCTCGCTTTGCTCCCCTGCTCCAGGATCGGGCCCGCGCCTCGTAAGGTGGAAGGAAGACCGCCATGCGCATCGCCTTCACCGCCCCGATGAAGCCTCTCGACGATCCGGTGCCCTCCGGCGACCGGACTATGGGGCGGTTGATCGTGAAGGCACTCGAGGCGGCCGGGCACGAGGTCGAGACCGCCACCCGATTCCGCGCCTGGCGGGCGACCGGCGGCGTCGACACACAAAAGGAGGTGGAGCGGGCCGCCCTTGCCGAAGCCGAGCACTTGGCGGGCGCCTGGCGATCGCGCGGTTACCGGCCCGACCTGTTCCTGACCTATCACCTTTACCACAAGGCCCCCGACTGGATCGGGCCGGCCATCGCGGCAGAGTTCGGCATTCCCTATGTCGTCGTCGAGGCAAGCCGCGCGCCGAAGCGCAGGACCGGCGAGTGGGCCCACGGCTTTGCCGCCGCCGACACGGCGCTCGCCCGCGCCGACATGGTGGCGGCGCTGCACCGGGCGGATCGCCAGTGCCTCGCCGACGTCGTTCCTCCGCACCGGCTTGCCGTGCTTGCCCCCTTCATCGATGCCGCCCCCTTCCTGCGAGCCGAGCGCAAGCCCCGGCACACCGGCGAGCCGCTGCGACTGCTCGCCATCGGCATGATGCGCGAGGGGGCAAAGCTCGCCTCCTATCGTGTGCTCGCCGAAGCGCTGGACCGGCTCCCGGCCAGCCTCCGCTTCACCCTCACCATTGCCGGCGACGGCCCGGGCCGTGCCGAGGTCGAGGCGCTTCTCTCCCGCCATCCGGTCACCTTCACGGGCACCCTTGCACCGGAGGACATTCCCGCTCTTTGCGCCGCACATGACATCTTCGTCTGGCCGGCGATCCGCGAGGCTTTCGGCCTCGTCTTCCTGGAAGCGCAGGCGGCCGGCCTTGCCATCGTCGGCGGTGATACGTTCGGGGTGCCCGACATCGTCACTCATGGCCGAACGGGCCTGCTGTCTGCCGAGGGAGACGCTGTCGCCTTTGCCGCCAACCTCGCCGCTCTGCTCTCCCACCCAGAACGCGCGGCGGCAATGGGGGCGGCGGCGCGAGGCCACATCCGCGCCGATCACGACCTGGCAAGCGGCGCCGGACGTCTCGACGCCCTCCTGAGCCGAGCCTTGCGCAACTTCGCCGGCCGCGCTACCGCTTCGCCGCAATGACACGATCCGCCTTCATCCATGTCCAGCACCTGCTCGGCACCGGCCATGCGCTGCGTGCCGCAGCCATCGGCCGCGCCCTTGCCGCGCGCGACATATCGGTGACGCTGGCCACCGGCAATCACCTGCCGCCGCTGCTGGACACGTCCGGTCTGAAGATCGTCCAACTGCCCCCTGTCCGGGCGCTCGATGCCCGCTTCAAGACCTTCCTGACGCCGGATGGGCAGGAAATTGACCAGGAGTGGAAGGAGGCCCGCACAAAGGCGACGCTGGACGCCTTTCGGGCCCGGCCGTTCGACCTGCTGCTGACCGAAACCTGGCCCTTCGGACGGCGCCCCTTCGCATTCGAGATGCAAAATCTGGTCGATGCCGCCAGGGCGCTGCCGCGCCCTCCGCTGATTGTCGCGTCGGTCCGCGATATTCTCGTGCGCAAGCAGGAGATCTGGAAGGAGGAGGAGATGGCCGAGCGGGCGCTGGCTGCCTACGATCTCGTCCTCGTCCATTCCGATCCGGCCTTCATCCGGCTGGAGGACAGCTTTCCCTTCACCGATCGCGTCGCGCATCTGCTGCGCTACACCGGCTTCGCCGAGACCGGTTCCGACAGCCCGCAAGCACCCGGCGACGACGGCCGGGACGAGGTCATCGTCTCCTGCGGCGGCGGCGCCGTGGGGATCGAGCTTCTCAAGGCGGCGCTTGCGGCGCGCACCCTTTCCCGATGCGCGGGCGACTGCCGCTGGCGGCTGCTCGCCGGCCACGACATCGACACGACCACCCTCGCCGCCCTCGCCGGCCAGGCCGGCGACGGGATAGTGGTCGAACGGGCGCGCAGGGACTTCCCCTCGCTGCTTTCGCGGGCGCGCCTCTCGATCAGCCAGGCCGGCTACAACACCGTGCTCGACATTCTCCGGGCCGGGGTGCCCAGCGTCCTCGTGCCGTTCGCGCAGATCAAGGAGACCGAGCAGCAGCAGCGGGCCGACGCCCTGGTGCGGCATGGCCGCGCCGTTGCCATTCCCGAAAAAACGCTGACGCCGGCCGCACTGGCACAAGCGGCCGACGAGGCGATCACCCTGCCCCGCCGTGACATCGCGGTTCGCTTCGGGGGCGCCGAGGCGGCAGCCGACATCCTGGCGCAGGCCCTCGAGGCACGCGGATGAGGGGGGCTGCCATGGGCGACGATCCCGACTTTCCGGCCTATCGCGACAGTCTCAATCGCCATCTCGATTGGTTCGCGGAGCGCGGCCTGGCGGTGCCCGTCTGGTGGCGCGACGATGATGCGGTGGAGCCGACGCCGGCGCTGGAGCGGTTGCTCCGGATCGCCAACACCTGCGAGATCGAGGTCGCGCTTGCCGTCATTCCGGCGAATGCGACCGAAGCCCTTGCCGGGCGGCTCGCCGGCGAGCGCTTCGCGTCCGTCCTGCAGCATGGCTACGAGCACCGCAATTTTCAGGACAAGTCGCGAGGCGAGAAGGCGGCGGAGTTCGGCCGGCGCCGCGATCCGGACGAGGCGATCGCGCTGATCAGACGCGGCAGGCAGCGGCTGGACGAACTGTTCGGCGCGCGCTTCGTTCCGATCATGGTGCCGCCGTGGAACCGGATCGCGCCGCGCATCTCCGCCCGCCTCGGCGAGGCCGGGCTTCACGGTCTGTCGACCTTCACCCAGTTCCATCCGCGCGCGCTCGTCCAGGTGCAGACGCATGTGGACATGATCAAGTGGAAGAAGGAGCGCCGTTTCATCGGCTGGCGGTCGGCGTCCTTGCGCTTCGACTACCATCTGGCGCGGCGGCGCACCAATGCGTCGGAGCCGCTCGGCATCCTCTCCCATCACCTCGCGCAGACCGACGCCTGCTTCGAGTTTCTGGAGAGGACCTTCGCCCTCCTGCGGGCGCATCCCGGCGCCCGCCTTACCCGCATCTCGGACCTGCTCGACGAAGAGCGTGCGGCCCGCGGCCTTGCTGCCGTCAGCCGGCCGGCCGGAGCAACCTGAGCCGCCAGGTGACGTTCTTCTTGTCCGAGGTCAGTCGGTAGTCGTCGAGCACTTCCCAGTCCGGCCCGTCGGTCGCCTCCCACAGGCGGGCGATCAGGCGGTTGGCGCCCGACTCCAGTCGCTTGGGCGAGTACATCGACACGGCGATGACCCCGTCCGGCGCCAGGAACGGCACATAGCGCGCCACGGCGGCGGCCGGATCGTCGGAAAAGTGCAGCACCTCGTTGAAGACGATGGCGGAGAACACCTCGTCCTTCTCCGGCGCGAACGTGTGCAGGTCGCCCGCGCGCAGCGAAGCGATCTCGGGATCCACATTGGCGATGCCGAGCGCTGCCGGCGCCAGATCGACGCCGACATAGCGGCGGATGCCCATCGGCTGCAGCCGCTCGTACAGCAGCCCCTCGCCGCAACCGATATCCAGCACCTTGTCGAGCGATCCGTTCAGCGCCAGCCACATGCCGATGATGCCGTAGCGGCCGCTCTCCGGCAGGTCGCGCAGGAAAGACCAGCGCCCGCGCCGATACTCCTCGTCCCAGCCATCGGCGGTCGATGCGTTCTTGGACATGCCTTGTCTTCCTGTTTGCCGGCCTGTCGACCGGTCTGTCAACGCCCCCCGGAAGCCGGCGCCGAAGCGCCGGCCTGCCTACGGCCGGACATCACTTATACGGGTCGGCGGCGTCACGCAAACCATCGCCAAGGAAATTGAACGCGAGCACCACGATGATGATCGGGACAACCGGCGCCATCAGCCAGGGATAGATGACGACGACGGAGATATCCTGAGCCTCGTTGAGCAGCACGCCCCAGGAGACCGCCGGACGGCGCAGCCCGAGGTTGAGATAGGAGAGTGCCGTCTCGCCGAGGATCATCGCCGGGATCGACAGGGATGCGGAGGCGATGATGTGGCTGGTGAAGCCCGGCAGCAGGTGCTTGCGAATGACCCGCGAGGGCGTTGCCCCCATCAGCAGCGCCGCCTTGGCATATTCCTCCTCGCGCAGCGCCAGCAGCTTCGAGCGGACAGCGCGGGCAAGACCCGGCCAGTCGAGCAGCCCGAGGATCACCGTGATGCCGAGATAGATCCACACCGGCGACCAGGTCACCGGCAGGGCCGCCGACAGTGCCATCCAGAGCGGCAGTTCGGGCAAGGACCGCAGGATCTCGATCAGCCGCTGGATGGCGCTGTCGATCAGGCCACCGAAGAAGCCGGCGATCCCGCCAAAGAACAGGCCGAGCACGATGGAAATCGTCACGCCGACAAGGCCGACCGTCAGCGACAGCCTGGCCCCATAGATCAGTCCCGACAGCACATCGCGGCCCAGCCGGTCGGTGCCGAGCAGATAGAACGTCCCCCCTTCGGCCGGACAGACCAGATGGAAGCTTGCATCGAACAGGCCCCAGAACCGGTATTTCGAACCGAAACAGAGGAAGCGCAGCGGTTGCACGTCCTGGCGGTCTTCCGTGTAGACCCAGCGCACGGTCTCAAGGTCGACCTCCGCCTTCAGCCCATAGACGAAAGGCCCGACGAAGGAGCCTTCGTGGAACAGGCGCAGCGTCTGCGGCGGCGCGTAGAGATGGTCGTTGGAGCGCTGGTTCGGCGCGTAGGGGGCGATAATTTCCGCAAAGGGAACACAGAGATAGAACAGGATCAGGATCACGCCCGACCACACCGCGAGGCGGTGTCGTCGGAACTTCCACCACATGATCTGCCATTGCGAGGCCTGGTAATAGCGCTCCTGCGCCGGTGACAGCGTCTCCATCTCCGAAGGGTTGAAGGCCTCCGGGTTGACGTAGTGTTCGCTCTCGCTGCGCATGCTCATCACCCCTTCCTCCCGAACCGGATGCGCGGATCGAGCACCGCCAGCAGCAGATCGGAGACGAGCATGCCGATCAGCGTCAGCACCGCGACGAAGAGCAGGATGAAGCCCGCAAGGAACTGATCCTGCGATTGCAGCGCGTTGAGCAGAACCGGTCCGACGGTCGGAAGGTTCAGCACCACCGACACGATCACCGAACCGGACACGAGCGAGGGGATCAGGTTGCCGATGTCGGCGATGAAGGGATTGAGCGCCATGCGCAGCGGATATTTCACCAAGAGGCGCGGCTCGCTCATCCCCTTGGCCCGCGCCGTCGTCACATACTGCCTGTGCAACTCGTCGAGCAGGTTCGCCCGCAGCCGCCGGATCATCGCCGCCGTTCCCGCCGTGCCGATGACGATCGTCGGCACGATCAGATGCGCCAGGACCGACAGCGCCTTCCCCACGCTCCAGGGCTGCCCGATATATTCGGGCGCCATCAGCCCGCCCACCGACAGGCCGAACCAGAGGTTGGCGAAGTAGAGCATGATCAGGCCGAGCAGGAAGTTCGGGGTCGCCAGACCGATATAGCCGATGAAGGTGAACCCGTAGTCGCCCCAGGAATATTGCCGGGTCGCGGAATAGATGCCGATCGGAAACGACACGACATAGACGAAGAGAATGGTCGCGGCGTTGAGCACGATGGTCAGCGGCAGGGTCGGCCCCACCACTTCGGCAACCGGCTTCTCATACTCGAAGGACCAGCCCCAGTTGCCCTGCAGCAGGCCGTCGAAACCGTGCACGCCGGGCCACAGGCCGATCCAGATCAGGTAGCGTTCCAGGAAGGGCCGGTCGAGCGCGAACTCCGCCCGCAGAAACTCGAGCTTGGCGATCGACGCGCTCTCGCCGGTCGCCCGCAGCGCCGCGATCTGATTGGAGATGTAGTCACCAGCCGGAAGCTCGATGATGACGAAGGTCAGCAGACTGATCACGAAAAGCGTCGGGATCATCGTCAGCACCCGGCGCAGGATATAGTAGAGCATCAAGCGGTTCCCCCAGCGCCCCGCAGCGCCTTCCTCACGTCACTTCCGGTAGAATTCGTCCATGCGATGAATGCCGAACTGGGCCCCGGGATCCCAGCCGTAGATCCCGACCTTCGGAACGTTGCCGAGCCCCTTGACCACCACCGGCTGACGCACTTCCGACACCAGGCCGATATGGATCGTCTCCTCGGCGTGGATCTGCAGGATCTCGTGCCAGATCTCGGTGCGCTCCTCCGGCGTGCTGGAGCTCAGCCAGTCGTCATAAAGGCGCGTCAACCGGATGGCCGGTTCCCAGTCGGGCTGCTCGCCGGTCTGGCCATCGGTCTCGTACCAGTTGCCCCAGCGCGACCAGGACAGGAAGTCGCTACGCACCGGCGCGAAATCCTCCGGCGACATTTCCGAGGTCGGGATGCCGTTTTCGAACCCGGCCCAGACGGACATCACCAGCAAGCCGGCGAGCGCGCGTTCGCGGATGATGTCGCGCTGGCTCGGTTTGGCAAACAGCTTCACGCCGATCTCGCGCCAGGTCTCGCCGACAAGTTCCAGCGCGTCCAGTTCCTCCTGGCTTTCGCCGGTGGCCTCGACGATGATCTCCAGCGGCCGGCCGTCCGGCATCAGGCGCACCCCGTCGCCGCGCCGCTTGGTCAGCCCGATCTCGTCGAGCAGGCGGTTGGCCTCATCGGGGTCGAATTGCGCGTGCAGCTCGCGATATTCCGGGCGGTAGAGCGGGCTTTGCTCGAGCACCGTATCGTTGCCGGGCGTGGCGAGGCCCAGATACAGGACCTTGTTGATCATCTCCCGGTCGATCCCGAGCGACAGGGCCCGGCGGAAGCGCGTGTCCAGCATCAGTGTCCGCCAGACCGGATCGGCAACGGTCAGGTTCGGCTGCAACGAGATCTGCGATCCCTTGCTGATCGGCCACAGATAGGTCTCGAAACGGCCGAACCGTTCGCCCTGCTTCAGGATGGTGATGTCGGAGAAGCCGATATTGCGCGCCTGCAGGTCCGTCTCGCCGGCCTGGGTCTTGGCGGCGATGATCTTGCCGTCGGCGACGGTCATGACGACGCTGTCCAGATAGGGAAGCTGCTGTCCGGCCGTGTCGACGCGGTGATAATAGGGGTTGCGGTGCAGGACGAAGCGCCGCTCGCCGTCGTCGGTCAGCCGCACCCAGGGCTGCAGGCTCGGCAGCTCCGGATTGCGGGCGTCGTACATGTCGTCCATTCGGTTGAACAGGGCCGCCCAACTCCGCAGTTTGCGCGCCTCGGCCTGCTTTTCCAGCGCCTGCAGGTCTCCGTAGCGAAGATGGAACTGCTTCAGATAGTGCGCGGGGCGATAGATGAAGGGCGGCCGCGACTTCGCCAGTTCCGGCTTGAACAGCGGGTTCGGCGCGTCCCAGGTGAAGCGAACCGTCGTCTCGTCGATCACCTCGAAAACCGGTGGCTTGCCGCCGGCCAGCATGAATTGCGGCAGGCCGGAGGGCTGCAGCTCGGCGTTCGAGGCAACATCCTCGTACCAGAAGCGAATGTCTTCCGACGTGAAGGGATGGCCGTCGGACCATTTGTGGCCCTTGCGCAGGACCAGCGTGAAGCGGCGCCCGTCCTCCTCGATGAAGTCCTTGAGGATGTCGGGGACCAGTTCGAGGTCCTCGTTGTAGCCGACGAGCCGGGCATAGCCCCAGACGTTGATCAGCCGCACGTCGCGGGAGCGGCCGATCAGCGTGTCGATCCGGCCGCCCGGCGTGCCGATCTCGCGGCCGCGCGCCACCAGATCCACCACAAGCGGTTCCTCCGGCAGGCGCTCGGCCACCGGCGGCAGGTCGACGCCGATCCGCGGGACCAGCGACGGCGTTTCCTTGAGCGTCAACGCGGCCGCCGGAAGCCCGGCAAAGACCGTTGCCCAGACCGGGACGAGCGCGGACAGGACCAGCGCGGACAGGCGAGCACGGTGTCTCATTGGGCGGCCTCCATCGGCAGCGACCCGCTGTTGCCGGCAAGTCCGGGAGCGCAGACGAAATGTCCGCTCTCCACCTCCACAAGAGCCGGACGAACGCCGTCGACCAGCCGGTAGGGCTCCGGCCACAGGTCGGGTTCGGACGCCCGTCCCGCCTCCAGCGCGGCGAAGTCCAGCGGCGCGTTGAGGTCCGGTTCGGGCACCGAGGCAAGCAGCGCCCGGGTATAGGGGTGCAGCGGGTTCTCCACCACGTCCCGCGTGCTGCCGATCTCCACCACCCGGCCGCGGCACATGACGGCGAGCCGCTCGGCGATGTAGTCGACCACCGCGAGATTGTGGCTGACGAAAAGATAGGTGAGGCCGAGTTCCGTCTTCAGGTCGCGCAGCAGGTTGAGGATCTGCGCCTGGACCGACACGTCGAGCGCCGAGGTCGGCTCGTCGCACAGGATGAACTCGGGATTGAGGGCAAGCGCCCGGGCGATGCCGATCCGCTGGCGCTGGCCGCCGGAGAAGGAATGCGGATAGCGGCGCAGGAACCTCGGGTCCAGCCCGACGAGGCGCATCAGCTCGCGCACTCGCTCCGCCCGCTCCTCCGCCGTCCCGACATTGTGGATGATCAGCGGCTCCATCAGCAACTCGTTCACGGTCATGCGCGGGTTGAGCGAGGAGAACGGATCCTGGAAGATCAACTGGACACGCCGGCGATAGTCCAGCAGTTCCGCTCCCTTGAGGCTCCCCACCTCGACCGGGCCGTCGCCGCAATCGTATCGGATCGAGCCTTCGTCCACCTCGATGGCACGCAGGATCGCCTTGGCCGCGGTCGTCTTTCCCGAGCCGCTCTCGCCGACGAGACCGACGCATTCCCCGCGCCGCACCGTCAGGTTGACAGTGTCGAGCGCCAGAACGCTGTGCGCGCCCTTGCCAAGGAACCCGCCCTTGCGCGTGGTGAAGCGTTTGGTGACATTGGTGAGGCTCACCAGCGGCGCCCCGGCGGCGCAGGCGCGTTCCGAGCGCCCCTTCTTCAGGAACCCTTCCGCATGCGGCTCGATCGGCCGGATCGGCACCAGCCGCTCGCCTTCCGCCATGCCGAAACGCGGCACGGCGTTGAGCAGCGCCTTCAGATAGTCGTGCCGGGGCTCGGCGAAGAGCGCCTGCGCGCTGCCGCGTTCCATGATCCGGCCGTGATAGATCACCACCACGTCGTCCGCCATGTTGGCGACAACCCCGAAATCATGGGTGATGAGCAAGGTCGACATGTGCAGCTCGGCCTGCACATCCTTGATCAACTTGAGGATTTCCGCCTGGATCGTGACGTCGAGCGCCGTCGTCGGTTCATCCGCGATGAGCAGGGCCGGATGGCAGATCATCGCCATGGCGATCATCGCGCGCTGGCGCAGGCCGCCGGACAGTTCGAACGCATAGGAATCGAGCGCCCGCGCGGGGTCGGGAAAGCGGACCAGGCGCAGCATCTCGCGGGTGAGTTCGCGCGCCTCCTGGGGACCGACATCGCGATGCAGTTCCGCCGCCTCGCCGATCTGATCGCCGATGGTGTGCAGCGGCGACAGCGAGGTCATCGGTTCCTGAAAGATGATCGCGATGCGATTGCCGCGGATCGCACGCATCTTTGCGCCCTTGCGGTCGAGGGCGGCGATATCCACCGGCGCGGCGGTCTCGCTCTCCTGGAACAGGACGCGGCCGCCCGTGACCTGCGCCTTTTCCGGCAGCAGCCCCATGATCGTCTGCGAGATCACGGTCTTGCCCGAGCCGGATTCTCCGACCAGCGCCACCGTCCGGTTGCGGGGAACCGAGAACGAGACGTCGTCGACGGCTCGCATACGCCCCTCTCCCGTCAGGAAATCCACGGTGAGACCGTCGATTGTCAGAACATCCACGCGGCTTGTCCTCCAGGCGCCCTCATTGTGCCGTTGTCGCGCCATTATAGGAGGCGATCGCCCGCATGAAAGTGCCCGGCACCCCCTCCCCCCTGTCGCTACTTACCAGTGCTAGCGCAGGCGCGTGTGACCGGCATCACAAAATCATGACACAGGCTTGAAAAACCGGTGTGAAAGGCCCATGCGACCGGACTCAACCGGCCAGCGTGAGGCCCGATCCGGCCGGACACAGGTTCTCCGGCTCCACCGTGTCGTCCAGCCGCCACACCGCGATCGCCTCGCTGCGGCCGCGGAAACGGTGCGTCCCGACCTTGAGCGCGGCACCGGGAGCGATCATCCCGCCGGACTGGGCCTGGATGCGGCAGACAGCCGTGTCGCTCGCCAGGATCACCACCTCGTCCCGTGGCGCCACCTCGCGGCCGAAGGACTGCAGCCTCTCGCACAGGTTCACCGCATCGCCCACCACGGTGTAGTTCCAGCGGTCGAGCGCCCCGACATTGCCCACCACCACGCGGCCGGTGTGCAGGCCGATGCGCACGTGCACGGCCTTTCCGCCGTTCTCCCGCGCCCTTGCATTTTCCTGCCGCAGGGCCGCCGCGATGCCGAGACAGGCGCGCGCGGCGGCCAGCGCATGATCCGCCCGCTCGTCCGGCGCGCCCCAGAAGGCCAGCATGCCGTCGCCGATGAACTTGTCGACCGTCCCCCCCTCCCGTTCGACGGCCGCAACGAGAAGCGCGAAATGCTCGTTGAGCACGTCCGCCGTCTCCGCTGCGGTGAGGTTCTCCGACAGGGAGGTGAAGCCGACGATATCGGTGAAGATGAATGTCAGGTCGCGCTCACTCGCCACTGCGGCCCGATCCATGCCGAGGCGCATCAGCTTGCGAAACAGCGAGCGCGGAACATAGGTGTTCATCGCCCTCAGGCCGCTCACCATGGCATTGAACGCCTGGAACACCTGGTCGATCTCGCGCACGCGGTTGCGCGGCAGGCGCTCGACGCGGTCGAAGTCGAGTTCCCCGATGAAGCGGGCCTGGCGGGAGATTTCCGCCAGCGGCCGGGTCGCCCTGCGCACCAGCAGAACCGACAGACCGATCGCCACGAAGATGGAAACCAGGCCGACCACCGCGGAGCCGAACAGCCGCCGGACCTCCCGCGATATCGACGAGGCCACATAGTACTGCCCCACCGTCCACACGCCCGGACCATAGCCGGCGATCACTTTGGTCATCGAGAGATAGTCCGGCTCGCCGTCATCGCTTTCCAGGTCCCGCACCTCGACGCCGGCGGCGCTGGCCCGCTGGAAATTCTCCAGCGGCCGCGATGTCGACAGGCGCATCAGCGCCTTGTCGCCGAGCGCCTCGACGGTCACCGGCAAGCGCGGAACCTCCCCTCCCGGAGCGGCGAAGTCCTCAAGGTCCGAATGGGCGATCACCTCATTGCCGTTGGCGATGATGAAAACCGTGGAATACGCTCCCTCGTCGAGCTGTCGGGCGGTTCGGCCCAGTTCCTCGATCGACACGGCGGCCGTCAGAAAGCCGACCAGCGCGCCGCCCCGGACCAGCGGGACGGTAACGTTGGCATAGAGCACGTCCCCCGAAGTCACCAGCGGGCCCCAGGTCGCGGGCGAAGCCGCGGTCATGTTCGGCAGCGCGTAGAGCTTCGCTTCCTCGGGGATCTGTTGCCTGCGGAACGGCCAGAGCTGTCCGTCCGGCGAACGATAGATGCCGAAGCCGTCGCCCGCCGTGTCGTTGACGACGAGGGCATCGAGAGACGGGTTGGCATATACGGCGGCGGTCAGTTCGGCGCGCAGGTCCTCCAGATGGCCGTCGAGCTCCCGTTCGTCGAACACGGTCTTGAGCTGCACGACGGCCTGCGAGGCGAGATCCAGATGGTCTCGCAGCCGCCGTTCCAGCGCATTGGTGGTCAGCACGGCCTTGTCGTTCAGCAGGGAATAGGTGTTGCGCATGTTGGCGGTCACCGCCAGGCCCAGCACCAGCAGCATCGAGACGCCGATCAGCAGCCCGAAAGCCAGGCCCACCACCCAGGTAATCGAATAGACGCGCTGTTCCTCGTCCACGCGCTCAATTTTCCCATCGGTCATGCGTCGCCGCGCCATCCCTGCAATTTCGGCCCCGTCCGATATCCGTCGTGTCTTCCCATCGCATATCAGCGGTTACCGTTTCCGAAACAATAAGCCGGATTGCGTCCGAAACGCGACCCCACGGCGGCAAATCGCGCGGCGCCTGGCTTCCGTCAGGGAGCGGGCATCCCGGCGCCCGTCGGCGATGCCGCGCGCTCTCTGTACTCGGCTCGGCGCAGCCGCTAAGAGGAAACTCAATGAACGGGAGCGAGCGCGTGATCGACTACGAGGCCGAATACAACAACCGGGCGCTTGTGCCGGAACACCCGGCGATCATCGAGGGCTGGGCGCGCGACGCAGCCCGGTACCGCGAAGAGGCCGTCTGCGCGCTGGCAACGGCTTACGAACTGGGCGAGCGCACGGTCTATGACCTTTTCCTCCCGGAGAGCGGCATGCCGGATCGCGGCCCCCTCGGCCTCTTCATTCATGGCGGCTACTGGCAGGCGCTCGACCGGAGCTTCTTTTCGCATATGGCGCGCGGCGCCAACGCCCATGGGGTGCCGGTGGCCGTTGCCAGCTACACCCTGTGTCCGCAGGTCCGCGTCGGCGACATCATCGAGGAAATGCGCCGGCTGGCTGGTCATCTGTGGGAGCGCTACCGCCGTCCGGTGGTTGCCTACGGCCATTCGGCGGGCGGACACCTTGCCGCGTCGCTGCTGGCGACGGACTGGGGCAGCCGCGGCCTGCCGCGGCGGCTGGTGCCCGCCGGCCTCGCCATTTCCGGCGTGTTCGACCTCCAGCCGCTGATCGGCACCTCGATCAACGAGAAGCTGCGCCTCGATCGCAAGGAGGCCATCGACGTCTCGCCGATCGCCTTCGCGGCACCGGCCGGGACGCATCTGATCGCCGCCGTCGGAGGGGGCGAATCCTCCGAGTTCATCCGCCAGTCGCGAGTGATCGCCGACATCTGGGCACGCGGCGGCGTGGAGACGGAACTCGACATTCGCGGCCAGGACAACCATTTCACCGTCATCGGACCGCTAGCGGATCCCGACAGCGACCTGACCCACCGTCTGGTGACGATGGCCCGGTCGATCTGCTGATCGCCGGATATCGCGCCGCGCCAGCGCGCGCGGTCCCGATGACCCTATTCAATGCGCGCGGACTGGTTTCCGTTGAGGTTGGGAACCCACATGCCGCAGCGCTGCAGGAAGGAGCCTCGATGCGCCCCGATTCTCCCGCCCCCGTGCGTCTGGAAGAGTACAGACCGCCCGCCTACCGCATCTCGACGGTCGACCTCGACATCCGTCTTGCGCCACGGGCGGCGAAGGTCCGTGCCCGGCTGGCCCTGGAGCGGGCGCCGGGGACCGTTCCGGGAACGCCGCTGGTGCTGGATGGCGACGAACTGCGGCTCACTGCCCTGTCGCTCGACGGGCGGGCGCTTGCCGACACCGACTGCACCATCACCCCCGACAGGCTCGAGATCGCCTCGCCGCCGGCGGGTCCCTTCACGCTGGAAATCGAAACGGTGCTCGATCCCGACGCGAACACCAAGCTGATGGGGCTCTACCGGTCGAACGGCACCTATTGCACCCAGTGCGAGGCGGAGGGCTTCCGGCGCATCACCTATTTCCTGGATCGGCCCGACTGCCTCGCGGTCTACACCACCCGCATCGAGGCGCGCGTCAGCGAGGCGCCCGTGCTGCTGGGCAATGGCAATCCCGTGGAAAGCGGGCCCGTGCCGGGCACCGACCGCCACTATGCCGTCTGGCACGACCCGCATCCCAAGCCGGCCTATCTCTTCGCCATGGTGGCGGGCGATCTCGCCTGCGTCCGCGACAGTTTCCGGACCTGCGAGGGGCGCGACGTGGCGCTCAACATCTATGTCGAGCATGGCAACGAAGGCGCCTGCGGCTGGGCCATGGACAGTCTGAAGCGTTCCATGGTCTGGGACGAGGAAGTGTTCGGCCGGGCCTATGACCTCGACGTGTTCAACATCGTCGCCGTGTCCGACTTCAACATGGGCGCGATGGAGAACAAGGGCCTCAACATCTTCAACGACAAATATGTGCTGGCCCGTCCTGAGACGGCGACCGATCAGGACTATGCCGGCATCGAGACCGTGATCGCCCACGAGTACTTCCACAACTGGACGGGAAATCGCATCACCTGCCGCGACTGGTTCCAGCTCTGCCTGAAGGAAGGGCTCACGGTGTTCCGCGACCAGGAGTTTTCCGCCGACATGCGCTCGCGCGCCGTCAAGCGCATCGCCGACGTGCGGCTGCTCAAGTCGCACCAGTTTCCGGAGGATGCCGGCCCCCTCGCCCATCCCGTCCGGCCCCGGCTCTATCACGAGATCAACAACTTCTACACGGCCACCGTCTACGAGAAGGGCGCCGAGGTCGTGCGCATGCTGAAATGCCTGATCGGCGATGCGGCGTTTCGGGCGGGCATGGACCTCTACTTCCGCCGCCACGATGGCGAGGCGACCACGATCGAGGCGTTTCTCGCATGTTTCCAGGAGGCAAGCGGCCTCGATCTTGACCAGTTCTCGCTCTGGTACGAGCAGGCCGGCACGCCGGTGCTGAAGGTCGACAGTTCCTACGAGAACGAAGCCGGCCGTCTCACCCTCACCTTCCGCCAGCACCTGCCGCCCTCTCCCGGGCAGAGCGAGAAGAAGCCGATGCACATTCCCGTGCGCGTCGGTCTGATGGGCGCCGACGGGCGCGAACTCGTGCCGGCGGGCGTCGCCGGCGCGGAGGTTACCGGTGACGTCCTGCACATCCGCTCGCCACAGCAAACGGTGGTTTTCTCGGGGCTGACGGAACGGGCCGTGCCGTCGGTGCTGCGGGGCTTCTCGGCGCCCGTCTCGCTCAAGACCGACCTTGGCGAGGCTGACCTGCTGTTCCTTGCGGCCAACGACAAGGACCCCTTCAACCGCTGGGAAGCGCTTCAGAGCGTCGTGATGACGACGCTCATCGCCGCCACGGCCGGCACCGCACGCCAGGATCCGGTTGCCGTCAGCCCGGCGCTGGTCGCGGCCTTCGCCGCCAATGTCGCGGACGACACCCTGGAACCGGCGTTCCGCGCCCTGTGTCTGCAACTTCCGGGCGAGGCCGACATCGCCCGCGAGATCGGCCACAATGTCGATCCGGACGCGATTCATGCAGCGCGCGGTGCCATCCGCCGCGCCGTCGCTGACGACATCGCGCCGGAGATCCTGGCCACCTACGAGACGATGCGCGACGGCGCGACCTTTTCGCCCGATGCCCGCTCCGCTGGTCGAAGGGCCCTGCGCAACACGCTTCTCGACTATCTCGGACACGGGTCGGACCCCGCCGGGGCCGCGCGCGTGCAGGCGCATTTCGAAGCCGCCGATAACATGACCGACCGCTTCGCCGCCCTGACCGTGCTCATTCACGCGGATCTGCCGGGGCGGGCCGAGGCGCTCGCGGCCTATGAAGCGCGCTATCACACGGTGCCGCTGGCGATGGACAAGTGGTTCATGGCGCAGGCAACGGCCCCCAACGGCGCGACCCTCGACCGCGTCCGCGACCTCACCAGCCACCCGGCCTTCTCTCCGGCCAATCCGAACCGGGTCCGCGCGCTGGTCGGTGCCTTCGCCAGCGGCAACCAGAGCCAGTTCAACCGTCCGGACGGGGCAGGCTTCACCTTCGTCGCCGATTTCGCCCGCGATCTCGACCGGCGCAATCCGCAGGCGGCGGCGCGCATGATGTCCGCCTTTCGCTCGTGGCGGGCCCTGGAGCCTGGCCGGCGCGCCCATGCCGAAGCCGCCCTGCGGCGCCTTGCGGCGGAGGGGGACCTGTCCGCCGACATGCGGGACATCGTCGAGCGCTGCCTGCAATAGCCGGCCGGTGGAGCGCATCGAATCAGGCTTTCGGGCCGCCTGGGCAGTCATCCGTGGCGGCCCGGGCGGCCCTTTCCATATTCGCCCCACGGGACTCGCAAGAGTTGTGCGTTCTGCAAATCGCGTTAAGCTTCCATTAACTATATTTTTCTTGGGGGACTCTGGACAACGCAGGCGAATGCGATTCAAATGAAGATGATTCGAGCGCCGGTTGCGTTCTGTTTGCGGCAAAATCGACACATCGGGAGCCATTACGATGGCGCGTGCCTTTGCAGGGGCGGCGTCCGCGCGTCGATTCGCGGACTTGTTGAAGCGGCAGCGTGACTCGCAGTCGCTGACCGGGCACATCCGCCTGCTGGCGCAGCCCGCCTATCAGCGACTGTTGACGGCGGAACCGTTCTTCCGCCGCGCCATCCCGATCCTCTGCATCGTCTTCATCGCCACGCTCGCCACCTACCGCGCCCTCACCCTGTCCTACGATCACGAGGAAACCGACCAGCGGGCGCGCGACGACCTCACCATGATCGCAACCACCCTGTCGGCGCGCCTGTCGACCGCCGAGGCGGCACTGCCGGAACAGGGTTTCAGCACGGCACTGCAGGCGGCGCTGGCCGACAGCCTGCCGCCGCGCGCCACCGGCGACGGGCGCCGCATCCTGGTCGCCGATCCAGACGGCGTCATCATGGCCACCGCGCCGATCCGCTCCGATCTGGAGGGGCGCATGCTCTCCGACCTGCTGGGCGCCGGGCAGCCGCTGACCATCTTCGGAGCCCGCGCCGGCGTTCTCACCATCTCCACGACCGAGGCCGGCGTGGCCTATGCCACCGTGCATCATCTGGAAGGCCGGCTGGGCATGGTCGCGCTGATCCAGTCGAAGGACACGATCTTTGCCGGATGGCGGGCCAGCGTTTCGGCCAATGTCACGCTCTTTGTCGGAACCGCGTCGGTGCTGCTCGTGCTCATCTACGCCTTCTTCGCGCAGGCGACCCGGGCCGAGCAGGCCGACCAGATCTATGCCGCGACCCGCGCGCGCATCGACCTTGCGCTCAATCGCGGCCGCTGCGGGCTGTTCGACTGGGACCTGTCCCGCGGGCGCATCTTCTGGTCCGCCTCGCTTTACGAAATGCTCGGACTGCAGCCGCGCGACGACATCCTCGGCTTTTCCGAAATCTCCGCGCTGACCCATCCCGACGACATCGACCTCTACCAACTGGCGGAATCGCTGCTGGAAACCGGCGAGACCACCGTCGACCGCATGTTCCGCATGCGCCATGCCAATGGCGAATGGGTGTGGCTGCGCGCCCGCGCCGAGGTTCAGACCGAGCCGGGCATCGCCGAGCCGCACCTGATCGGCATCTGTATCGACGTCACCGAACAGAAGCAGCTTGCCGAGCAGAGCCGCACCGCCGACCTGCGCCTGCGCGATGCGATCGAGACGATTTCCGAGGCCTTCGTCCTGTGGGACACGGAAAACCGTCTGGTGATGTGCAATTCCAACTATCAGACGCTGCACAACCTGCCGAATTCCGCCATCAAGGCCGGCACGCCCTATGCCCAGGTGATGGCCTCGGCCCGCCAGACCGTGGTTTCGGCGAGCCCCACCATCGGCAGCGACGCCTCCGATCCGTCCTCGTCCTACGAGGCTCAGCTCGCCGACGGCCGCTGGCTGCAGATCTCCGAGCGGCGCACCAAGGACGGCGGCTTCGTCTCGGTCGGCACCGACATCACCGCGCTGAAGCGGCACGAGGAAAAGCTGATGGAGAGCGAGCGGCGGCTGATGGCCACCGTCGCCGACCTGCGCCAGTCCCGCCAGAAGCTGGAAGTGCAGGCGCAGCAGCTCGTCGAGCTTGCCGAAAAGTATTCCGAGGAAAAGACCAAGGCCGAAGAGGCCAACCAGGCGAAGTCCGAATTCCTCGCCAACATCTCGCATGAGCTGCGCACGCCGCTCAACGCCATCATCGGCTTCTCAGAGATCATGGACCAGGGCATGTTCGGCCCGCTCGGCTCCGACAAGTACCGCGAATACTGCGCCGACATCCATGACAGCGGCCGCTATCTGCTGAACGTGATCAACGACATTCTCGACATGTCGAAGATCGAGGCCGGCCGCATGGAGCTGAAGCGCGAGGCGGTCAATCTCGGCGCCATCGTCACCGACGTGTCGCGCATCATCTCGGCAGCCGCGGCGGAGAAGACCATTTCCGTCACCTGCGAGACCGAGGAAGGCCTGTCGCTCTCCGCCGACCGGCGCGCCGTCAAGCAGGTGCTGCTCAACCTGCTCGCCAACGCGGTCAAGTTCACCCCCGACGGAGGCTCGGTGACGCTGGCTGCGACCCACGGCCGGATGGACGGCGTCGATGCGGTGGTCATAGCCATCTCGGACACCGGCATCGGCATTCGCGAGAGCGACATCGTCCGGCTCGCCAAGCCCTTCGTGCAGGTGGAGAACCAGTTCACCAAGACGCACAAGGGCTCCGGGCTTGGCCTTGCCATCGCTCAGTCGCTGGTCAAGCTGCATGACGGCACGATGGAGATCCGCTCCGCCGTCGGCAAGGGCACCACGGTGACCGTCACCCTGCCGGTCGACATGCGCCCGGCCAGCAAGGCGGCGTGACGGGCGGGGCGAGCGCATCTTCCCTTCGGCGTCTCCGGCAGAGGCCCCCTGCGGGGCCTTTTTCGTTGCCCCGCCCTCCCCTTTTCGTTGCCCGGCCCTCCCCTCCATGCCTGCGACACCGCGCCGCTCACTTGCGCCTTCCAGAAAGTTAGGCAATGATCTAAGTTTCTATTGACCTCCTCGCGACGCTGGAATAGTTAGGCGCATGGCTAAGCATGATCCGAAGCTGAACCTCAAATTCGCCGCCCTGAGTGACGAGACCCGCAGGGCTGTGGTCACGCGCCTCGCACGGGGGCCGGCTTCGGTGAGTGAACTGGCCTCGGCTCACGCCATGACCCTGCCTTCGTTCATGGGACATCTGGCCAAGCTCGAAGCCGCAGGCTTGATCGAGACGACGAAGACGGGACGCGTGAGATACTGCCGGCTATCGGCGGACGGAATTGCCCCGGTGACGCACTGGCTGGCCGAGCAGCAGGCGCTGTGGACCTCGCGGCTGGACCAGTTCGACGCCTATGTCACCCAGCTTGTGAAAGAGAGGAACGATGAAACTTGATCCGCAAACCGATCTCATCCTGACGCGCACGCTCAAGGCGCCGCGCGCGATCCTTTGGGAATGCTGGACGACACCCGCGCATATCAAGCACTTCTTCGTGCCGAGGCCTCACAAGGTGACGGCCTGCGACATCGACCTGCGCGTCGGCGGCCGTTTCAACACCACCTTCGAGGTCGAAGGCAACGAGATGGCGAACGAAGGCGTGTTCCTGGAGGTCGTGCCGCAGGAGAAGCTGGTCTTCACCGATGCCTATACCGAAGGCTGGAAGCCGGCGCCGGATCCGTTCATGACAGCCCTCCTGCTGCTGGAGGACGCCGCCGGCGGCGGCACGAACTACACCGCCATTGCCCGGCACCGCTCCACCGATGCGCGCAAGACCCAT
The DNA here is from genome assembly GCF_900185745.1 of Stappia sp. TSB10GB4. Taxonomy (NCBI): domain Bacteria; kingdom Pseudomonadati; phylum Pseudomonadota; class Alphaproteobacteria; order Hyphomicrobiales; family Stappiaceae; genus Stappia; species Stappia sp. TSB10GB4. Next base: position 113,768 of record NZ_FYAV01000036.1, read on the forward strand.
GAGGACATGGGCTTTCACGATGGCTGGGGCACGGTGTGTGAACAACTCGACGCCTATGCGCTGGACCTCCTGAAGTCGCGATAGGCGCAGTTCCGAAAGGCGGCGCGGGAGGGTACGGATCGGGGCGGCATCGCCGCCCCGGCCGATCAGTCGACGAGACCGTCCTCGTCGAAGAACGCCTTCTCCTGCACTGCGCCGAAGAGCTGGCCGAGCCCCTGCCCGGCCTCGCTCAGGCTGTTGCAGGCAAGTTCGACCTGCTGGGTCCGCCCCTCGTAAAGCAGGACGCCGCCTTCCATATCCTTCTCCGGGTCGGCCGGCCCCCGGCTGATCATGCGCTCATAGACGACATAGGTGTAATCCCCGGACACCAGACCGAGGCGGGTGTCGTAGCCGCCGGAATAGCCGAGCGAATGGATCATGAAGCGTTCGACGCTGCCCTCGGCCGTGCCGGGAAGGTCCAGGTCCGGCGCGACCACCGGCCCCTGGCGCACGGCCAGCGCGGAGACACCGGCGGCGGCGCAGACAGACAGCACGTCACCGTCCTGGAGTTCGCAGGATAGGATCACCTCTTCCGTATCGAGGCAGTGCCCCCGCGAAATGTCGTCGCTGGCGTGATCGGGAACATTGTCGAAGCCGCTTCTCTCGCTGCCGTTGCAAGGCACCGGCTCGAAGCGGCCGCGGTCGGTGACGATCGCGCCGCCGTCGATCCGCCATCTGTGGTCCCCGACCTGGCGATCCTCCTCGATCTCCGTTTCGACCGTGACATCGAGCCAGTCGCCCGACCGCGTGCCGGTGATCTTGCTTTCCCAACTGGTGTAATAGCGCTGTTCGTGATCCTGCACGGTGCCGTGCTCGGTTCCTGCAACGGGACCGTCCGTATCGGGCAGGTTGAGAACCATCGCCGCCTCGCTCGTCTTGGTCTCCATGGCGAAGCAGCGTTCCTCGGCCATGGCCGCGGACGAAAGAGCGGTCAAACAGGCGAATGCAAGCGCGGCGCGACGAGGCGTGATCACGGCAATGTCCGATCGAAAAGGCGGCGGAGGACGCAACAGGTTGCGAGAGAATGCAAACAATCCGGTCGGCATGCAAAGGGAATCCGCAGCGGAAATCCCGTCCTTGCGCAAATCCTTGCACGCGTGCCGACACGGGGTTGAGCGGACATGCCGCCTGCGGCGCGCAGGTTGGTACGCCGAGCCGGAAGCGCTGTACGGCGCCAGTTCCGGCCGCCTCAGCCGGCGGCCGGCTCCACCTTCCCCACCAGCGCCTCGAACGTGCCGCGCACCCGTCGCTGCGTCTCCGCCATCAGCGCCTCAAGATGAGCGAAGTCCGGCGCCTCGCCCGCCAGCACCAGCAGATCCTTGACGCCCTTGGGCACGGCATCCGCCTTGAACGGACCGTCCAGCGTCAGACGCTGCACCTGGGTCAGGGCATGATAGAGGCGGATGGCCGGCAGCAGCACCTCGGCATCGCCGGCTTCGAGCAGACCCGCGTCGCGTGTGCGTTCCAGCACTGTCTCCGTCGTCTGCGACAGGATCTGCGGATGCGTCGCCCCATGGACCAGTTGCAGGTACTGGGCGATGAACTCCACGTCGACAAGGCCGCCGGCGACCTGCTTCAGGTCCCAGATGTCGGATGTCCCCTTCTCCGCCTCGATCCTCGCGCGCATCGACGCCACTTCGGCGGCCACCGTCTTCGCGTCGCGCGGCCGGGCCAGCGTCTCGCGGATATTGGTCTCGATCCTTGCGGCAAAGGCGTCGGTCGACCGGGCGATCACCCGGGCCCGGGTCAGCGCCATGTGCTCCCAGGTCCAAGCTTCCTTGGCCTGATAGGTCTCGAAGGCGGCAAGGCGCGTTGCCAGCGGTCCGGCATTGCCCGAGGGGCGCAGGCGGAAGTCCACCTCGTAGAGCCGCCCCTCCGCCGTTGGCGCCGACAGGGCCGCGACCAGCCGCTGGGTCAGGCGGATGAAATACTGGCTCGGCGCCAGCGGCCGCTTGCCGTCGGTCTCGGTCACCTCCTCCGGGTGGTCGTAGAGCAGGATCAGATCGAGATCGGACGCCGCCGTCATCTCGCGTCCGCCGAGCTTGCCCATGGCGATCACGGCCCAGTCCGCGCCCGGCAACCGGCCGTGGTTTTCCGCCACGTGATCGATCACGAAAGGCATCAGCCCGGCCACCACCGTCTCGGCAAGGCGCGCCAGCGCCTCGCCCACCTGCAGGGCGTTCAGCGTGTCGGAGAGCAGCCGCAGGCCGATCAGGAACTGCTGCTCCTGCGCGAAGATGCGCGCCCGGTCGAGCGCGTCCTCGTAAAAGCGGGCAAGGTCGAGGGTGCGGGCCAGACCCGCGCGGAACTCGGCCGAGGTGGGCATGGCGCCGAAAAAGGCCGGATCCATCACCGCGTCGAGCACATGCACCCGCTTCGACACCACTTCGCCCATGCGCGGGGCGGCGCCCATCACCGTTGCGAGTAGCTTGAGAAGCTGCGGGTTGGAGCGCAGCAGCGAGAAGAGCTGGACGCCGGCGGGCAGCTTCGACAGAAAGCTGTCGAAGGCCAGCAGCGCCTGGTCGGCATTGTCGGTGCTGGCCAGCGCCGAGATCAGCACCGGATGCAGCTCGGTCAGCCGCTCGCGCGCCTTGGCCGAACGCACCGCCGGATAGCGGCCGAAGTGCCAGGCCCGGATGATCTTGCCGGCCTCTTTCGGCCGCTGATAGCCGAGCCGGGTCAGGGTCTCCAGCGTCTCGGGGTCGTCGTCGTCGCCGGTGAAGACCAGGTTGCCGAGGTCCGAGGCCAGTTCCGGCTCGTTCTCGAACAGGGCCGAATAGTGCTTCTGCACCCGCGTCAGCCGCGCCCGCAACGCCTCCTCGAATGGCTCCAGCTCGGCAAAGCCCATCAGCCGCGCCACGCGGGCGCGCGCCTCCGCCTCGGCCGGCAGAATGTGGGTTTGCTCGTCGTTGACCATCTGGATGCGGTGCTCCACCGCGCGCAGGAAGCGATAGGCCTCCGTCAGTTCGTCGCGCGCCTCCGCCGCGATCCAGTCGAGCGCGGCGAGCGTTGCCAGCGTCTCCAGCGTGCGCCGGCCGCGCAGTTCGGTGATGCGTCCGCCGGCAATCAACTGCTGCGTCTGGGCGAAGAACTCCACCTCGCGGATGCCGCCGCGCCCCAGCTTGACGTTGTGGCCCGCCACCGCGATCCGCCCGTGCCCCTTGTGCACATGGATCTGGCGCTTGATCGAATGCACGTCGGCGATCGCCGCATAGTCGAGATACTTGCGCCAGATGAAGGGCGAGATTTCCTTCAGGAAGCTCTCGCCGCAGGGCACGTCGCCGGCGCAGGCGCGCGCCTTGATCAAGGCCGCGCGCTCCCAGTTCTGGCCGAGGCTCTCGTAATAGACCAGCGCTGCCGGGATCGACATGGCCAGCGGCGTCGCGCCCGGGTCCGGACGCAGCCGCAGGTCGGTGCGGAAGACATAGCCGTCCACCGTGCGGTCGCCCATCATCTTGACCAGCCGCTTGGTCATGCGGACGAACTCGACAGGCGCCTCCGCCCCGCCCGTCACCGGCGCGAGGCCCGGCTCGTAGAGCACGATGAGATCGATGTCGGAGGAGTAATTCAGCTCCAGCGCGCCGTATTTGCCCATAGCGAGGATCACGAAACCGCAGCCCTGTTCCGGGGCGGCCTCGTTGCGGATCTCGAACTTGCCGCGCCGGGCGAGATCGCGCAGGCAGAAGCGGATCGCCGCCGTCAGCGCCGCATCGGCAAAGCGGCTAAGGCCACCGGTCACCGCGTCGAGATCGAGCGCACCGGCAATGTCGGCGAGCGCCAGCGTCAGGGCGAGATCCTGCTTCAGCCGCCGCAAGCGGGCCATCACCATGGCCTCGTCGTCGCCGGCCACCTCGCGGGCCTCGGCGACCAGCCGGTCGACCCGCGCCTGCGGCACATCCGTCAGCAGCGCGGCAAGGCGGGCATGGTCGGCAGCCGCGAGATCGCGGAGATAGGGCGCATTGGTCAGCGCGCCGGCAAGGAAGGATGCCACGCTGCGGCGCCGGTCGGCATCCGGTCCAAGCCCGGCGACGACGTCGGCAAAATCCTGCAACAGCGCTTCGGCTGCAGCCTCGCTCTCGGCGAGCGGCACCACCCGCAAGGCCGCCAGCAGGGGCATGCCGCCCGTGCCCGCCTCGCTGCCGTTCCCCTTGCGGTCGCCACCATCCGCGGTGCCCTGCGCTGCGACACTGTCGTTCAATCCGTCCTCCCGATCCGCCCGTTGCACCGGGCCGTTCCGTCAGTCGCCGCCCGCTGGCCATCCCTCGCCGTCGCGTCCGGCCGCCGGCAGCCACAGCCGCGCCGCCAGTCCGGGCTCCGCGTCCGCCAGTTCCAGCCGCCCGTGATGCAGGCGCGCCACCGCCGCCACCAGGCTGAGGCCGAGACCGGAGCCGGGGGCGCTGCGGCTTGCCTCCAGCCGCACGAACCGGTGCAGCACCCGCTCCTTGTCGGCATCGGCGATGCCGGGTCCGTGGTCGCGCACGCCGAGCAGGACGTCGCCGCCCTCCATGCGCGCTTCCAGCTCCACCCTAGCGCCCTCGCCCGCCTCCTGCCGAGCGTATTTCAATGCGTTTTCGACAAGGTTTATCAGCGCCTGCACCAGCAGCTCGCGGTTTCCCGTCACCGTCAGCCCGTCGGCGACGCGAAGCTCCATGCCGCCGCCCTCGTCCTCGGCGACCGGCGCGTAGAGCTCGCCCACCTCGCGCACCAGCGCCGAGACGTCGATATCGCCGAAGCTGGCGTCGGAGGATCCGGCCTCGACACGGGCGATGCGCAGCAGCGCGTTGAAGGTGCGGATCAGGGCGTCGCAGTCCTCGATGGTGGTTTCCAGCACCGCGCGCGCCTTGCTGTCGCCGGACAGGTCGCCGCGCAGCGCCTCCTCCAGCCGGTTGCGCATGCGGGTCAGCGGCGTCTTGAGGTCATGGGCGATGTTGTCGGAGACATCCTTGAGGCCCTGCATCAGCACCTCGATGCGCGTCAGCATCGCGTTGAGGCCGATCGCCAGCCGGTCGAACTCGTCGCCGCTGCCTTCCACCGGCAGCCGCTCGGTGAGATCGCCCGACATGATGCGCCGGCTGGTCGCGGTCATCGCGTCGATGCGCTTGAGCACGCGGCGGCTGACGAAGACCCAGGTGATCAGTCCGAGCGCCGCCAGCACGAACAGCCAGAAGCGCATCGCCTCGGCCAGCAGCGAGCGGAAATACTGCTGCTCCTGCAGGTCGCGGCCGACCAGCAGGCGAAAGCCGCCGGAAAGCTGGAACACCCTGACCAGCGCCTCGCGGCGCGCCCCGCCGCCGATCGGGGTGTACATGACCCGCTGCAACTCGCCGCTCTCGCCGGCCAGCACCCGGTCGTCGAGCTGCTCGATATTGCCGACGAGCTGATTGGCGGCGAAGTCGGTGACGAGATAGAGGCTGGCGCCGGGCCGGCGGGAGCGGGCGTCGACGGCAGCGACAAGCGCGCGAATGCCGCCGATGCGATACTGGTCGGCAAGGCCGGAAATCTCGGCGTCGACCGTGTCCACCACCTGGTCGCGCAGGACCGTCGCGGTGTTCTGCGACAGATAAACGAGGACCGCGCCGGAGGCGAGCGTCAGCGCCGCCAGATAGATCAGCGCCAGCTTGATCGCCGTGGTGCGGAACAGCCGGCCGGTCGTCGTCGGTTCGCTCATGCGCCGGCGCGGCCGCTGTCGCGGATCGTGTAGCCGGCGCCGCGCACGGTATGCAGCAACGGCCGATCGAAATCCTTGTCGATCTTGGCGCGCAGCCGCGAGATATGGACGTCGATCACGTTGGTCTGCGGGTCGAAGTGATATTCCCACACATGTTCGAGCAGCATCGTGCGGGTGACCACCTGGCCGGCATGCTGCATCAAGTATTCCAGCAGGCGAAACTCGCGCGGCTGCAGCGGAATGTCCTGGCCCGAGCGCGTCACCGTGTGGCTCAGCCGGTCGAGCGTCAGGTCGCCGACCGTATAGCTCGTCTCCACCTCCTGCTGGCGCGGTCGGCGGCCGAGCGCCTCCACCCGGGCCAGCAGTTCGGAGAAGGCGTAGGGCTTGGGCAGGTAGTCGTCGCCGCCGGCGCGCAGGCCGGTCACCCGGTCGTCGACCTGACCGAGCGCCGACAGCACCAGCACCGGCGTGTGGTTGCCGTCCGCGCGCAAGCCGGAAATCAGCGACAGGCCGTCGCGCCGGGGCAGCATCCGGTCCACCACCAGCACGTCATAGGGCGCGCTGGCGGCCAGATCGTAGCCGGTCTCGCCATCGGCGGCATGGTCGACCACATGCCCCGCCTCGCGCAGGGCCTTGGCCAGATAGCTCGCCGCTTCCTTGTCGTCCTCGACAATCAGGATCCGCATGACCTCTTCCGTGTCTTTGGTCTTTGGTCTCGGGCTGGTTCCGGTTGCTGGGTTTAGCATCGGCAGGAGCCCGCGTCGAACGGCATGAAAAACCCCGGACCGTCTGGCGGTCCGGGGCCCCGGTCCCCTGGCATGCGTCTGGTGGCGGTTGCGGACCTGCCCCTCGCATGCCGGTGACCTTCCGGATGCCGCGCCGCCGTTCGGGGGCTTGGCTCGTCGGGCGGCGTCATCCGGTTTCGTTGGCGGCGGCGGCGCACCCTGTCCGGCGCGCCGCCTGCCGCTCAGCCCCTGTTCTGGTCGACCGGCACCGCGACGAAGCGCGAGGCATTGTTCCGCTCGACGCGCAGCAGCACCGACTTGCGACCGTTTTCGCTGGCGGCAAGGGCGGCTCCGGCGACCTCGCCGGGGTCGCTCACCGGCTGGCCGGCCACCTCGAGGATGACGTCGCCGCGCTGCAGGCCCTTTTCAGCCGCCGAGCTGTCGGCGGGAATGTCGGTGATGACCACGCCGCGCTCGCCGGCGCCCATCGCGCTTGCCGCCGCCAGTTCCATGCCGAGGCTGTCGACGAAGGCCGTGTCCTTGCCGGTCGGCTGGACCGCCGCCGTCGCCGGGCCGTCATCCTGCAACCGGCCGAGGATGACCTTGACGTCCTGCTCGCGCCCGTCGCGCCAGACATTGAGGGTGACCTCGGTCTCCGGCGGATAGGCGGCGATCATCCGGGCGAGGTCGCGCGGCCCGTCGACCGACTGTCCGTCCACGCTCAGGATCGTGTCGCCGGAGCGGATGCCGGCCTTGCGCGCCGGGCTGTCGCCCTGGGCGTCGGCGACGATCGCGCCCTTGGCGTCCTTCAGACCGACGCTCTCGGCGATGTCCTTGGACACCGGCTGGATCTGCACGCCCAGCCAGCCGCGCACCACCGTGCCGTCCTTCTGCAGGTCCTTGACGATCGTGCTGGCCGTCGAGGCCGGAATGGCGAAGGCGATGCCGACATTGCCGCCCGAGGGCGAGAAGATCGCCGCGTTGACGCCGATCACCTGGCCCTTGACGTTGAAGGCCGGGCCGCCGGAATTGCCCCGGTTCACCGGCGCGTCGATCTGGATGAAGTCGTCATAGGGACCGGCGCCGATGTCGCGGCCACGGGCCGAGACGATGCCGGCGGTCACCGAGCCGCCGAGGCCGAACGGATTGCCGACCGCCACGACCCATTCGCCGACCTGCGGCGCCTCGGGGGCGAACTCCACATACGTGAACGTCTGGCCCTCGGCGTCGACCTTGAGCAGGGCAAGGTCGGTGCGCTTGTCGGCGCCGATCAGCTTCGCCTCGTATTCGTTGCCGTCATCGGTGATCACCGTGAAGGTCTTGCCGTTGGCCACGACATGCTCGTTGGTGACCAGATAGCCGTCGCCGGTGATGAAGAAGCCGGACCCCTGGCTCATGCCGTGGCGGCGCGGCTGCTGCTCGCGGCGCTGTTCGCCGCCGAAGGGCTCGCCGCCGAAGCGCCGGAAGAAGCGCTGCAGCGGGTGATCCTGCGGCAGGTCCTCGAAGCCGGGGATGCCCCCGTCGCGCGACGACATCATCCGCGGCGTCTCGTCGGTGCGCACCCGCACGCTCACCACCGCCGGCTTCACTGCCGAAACGACAGGCGCGAAGTTCTGCGGCGCCTCGGTTTCGACCCGCACCGGGTCGGCAAGGGCGAACTGCCCCGGCACCACGGTCTGCAGGCTCATCGCGCCGGCAAGACCCAGCGCCAGGGCACCGGCGACAAGGCCGGCGCGGCGGCGCGGCAGACGGCGGATGGCCGAGGGGATCTGTTTGGTCGACATGTGTTGCTCTCTCCACATCAGGAACCGGACGGCGTCCGGAGGTCAGGACCCTTCGAGCCGGCGGTCTTTCGCGGGGAAGCGTTCGCCGACTGTCCCGACTGATATGGAACACGCCGCCTTACAGCCGCCTGTCGGCGAAATTAAGCTTTGGTAATGTTGCGGGAGTGGGTCGGGCGCAGCGGCTCACGCTTCGCGGGTGACGATCACAGCCCCGGCCTCGAGCGTGCGATGCACCGGGCAGCGGTCGGCGATCTCCAGCAGCCGCGCGCGGGTTTCGGCATCCAGATCGCCCTCGATGGTGATCCGCCGCTCGAAGCGGTCGATGCGCCCGTCCCGGCCGCGAAGCTCCTGCGTGCACTCCAGGCAATCCGCCGCATGCACCTTGCCATGGGTCACCGTCGCCGAGATCCGCGTCACCGCCAGTCCCTTGCGCTCGGCATACATGCGCAGCGTCATCACGGTGCAGGCGCCGAGCGCCGCCGACAGATAGCCGTAGGGCGAGGGTCCGCTGTCGAGACCGCCGACTGCCTCCGGCTCGTCGGCGATCAGCCGGTGCCGGCCGGACACCACCATCGCCTGGAACTTGCCGAGCCCGGTCTCGCTGACCTCGACGCCCTTCGCCTCAACCTGTGCGGCCTCCGCCTCCATGCCGATATAGCGGCTCGCCCAGGCGGCGATCACGCCCGCCGCATAGGCCGCATCCGCCGGATCGGTCAAGAGGTGGTCGGCACTGTCCAGCGAGACGAAGCTCTTGGGGTGCTTTGCCGCCACGAAGATGCGCGTGGCATTGTCGATGCCGACCGTCTCGTCGCGCGGCGCGTGCAGCACCAACAGCGCCTTGCGCAGATGTGCGACGCGCTCGCGCACGTTCTGCTCGGCGATGTCCTCCAGGAACTGCTTCTCGATGGTGAAGCGGCGGCCGGCCAGTTCGACCACCGCCTCGCCCTGGTCGCGGATCCGCTCGATATCGGCATGGAAATTCTTCAGGACGTGATCGGCATCGGCCGGCGCGGCGAGGGTCGCGACGGCGACCGCCTCGGGAATCTCGCGCGCCGCCGCCAGCATCGCGGCGCCGCCCAGCGAATGGCCGATCAGGAGCTTCGGCGCCGCATGGGTCTCGCGCAGGAAGGCGGCGGCCTTGAGAAGATCCGCCACGTTGGAGGAGAAGTTGGTGGAGGCGAAGTCGCCGCCGGAACCGCCGAGCCCGGTGAAATCGAACCGCAGGACGGCAATGCCCTCGCGGGTCAGCGCTTCGGCGATGCGCCGGCCGGCAGCCCCGTCCTTGGAACAGGTGAAGCAATGGGCGAACAGCGCATAGGCGCGCACCCGGCCGGTCGGCAGGTCGAGCCGGGCGGACAGCTCCGCGCCATCATGGCCCTCGAAGGTCACTCGGATTGGCTGTGCGGGCATCGGGCTCTCCGTCTTCGGGCGATCTTGTCGTTCGGAACGCGGGGTGTCTTTCGAAGCCCCCGCCGACGCCCAACAAACCACGAAACCGCGAGCCGATCACGCCTCCCTGTCGCGGGACAGGATCCGGTCCAGTTCGGCCTGCTCCTCGCCGGTCAGCCGCGTCGCACCGCCGGCCGCGACGGCAGCGGCCCCGCGGCGGCGGCGGGCGCCGAGAAACAGCACCAGCAGGCCGATAGCGAGCGCCAGCGGCGCCAGGCCCCACAGGGCCACCGTCTGCAGCGTCAGGCGCGGCTTCAGCAGCACGAACTCGCCATAGCGGGCAACCAGGAAGTCGACCACCTCGGCGTTGGTGTCGCCGGCCACCAGCCGCTCGCGCACCAGCACGCGCAGGTCCTTGGCGAGCGGCGCGTCGCTGTCGTCGATCGACTGATTCTGGCAGACCATGCAGCGCAGTTCGGCGGAGAGCTCCCGCGCCCGCTGCTCGAGCACCGGATCGTCCAGCACCTCGTCCGGCGCCAGCGCGCGCGCCGCCGGCAGGGCCGCGACCATCAGCGCGAGGGCGAGCAGCAGCAGGCGGAGCGGGCGCATCACTCGGCCCCCTGCCCGGCGGCGACCATCTTGCGGGCGGCGGCCGGCTTGGGAGCGCCGACCCGCAGCCGGCGATCGAACAGCGACAGCACGGCGCCGAAGCTCATCACCAGGCAGCCGATCCAGATCAAGGTCACCAGCGGCTTGTAATAGAGGCGGATGTCGGCGCCGCCGTCGGCATGGACCTCGCCGATCGACACATAGACCTGCGACAACAGACCGAAGGTGACGATGCCCGCCTCGGTCGTCGGCATGCGCCGCGCGGTGTAGAGCCGCTTGGCCGGGTCCGCCACCGCGACCTTCACGCCGCCGCGATAGATGTCGAAATGCCCGACATCGTCGACATAGTTGGGTCCAGTGCGCCGCGCCAGGCCGGCGAAGGCCAGCGAGTAGTGGGAGATCTCGACGCTCTCGCCCGGCCGGATGGTCAGCACCTTCTCTTCCTGGAAGGCGGAGACGGCGACGATGCCGAGCAGCGTCAGGCCGATGCCGGCATGGCCGAGCGCCGTGCCCCAGGCCGATCCCGGCAGGCCGGCAAGGCGGGCAAGGCCGGTCGACAGGCCGACATCGCGGAAGCGGGCGCGCGAGAGGATCTCGGCCGCCGCACCGCAGATCACCCAGGCGGCGAGGCCGACGCCGAGCGCGGCGAGGATCTTCTCGGTGCCCTCCATCCAGGCGGTCACCAGCATCGCCAGCAGCGCCAGGCCGGCGACCGCGTAGAGCCGCTGGCCGACGGCGGCGAGATCGCCACGCTTCCACGCCAGGAACGGGCCGAACGGCATCGCCAGCAGCAGCGGGATCATCAGCGGTCCGAAGGTCAGGTTGAAGAAGGGCGGGCCGACCGAGATCTTCTCGTCCGTCAGCACCTCCAGCAGCAGCGGATAGAGCGTGCCGATCAGCACGGCGGCGGTCGCCACCGTCAGCAGCAGGTTGTTCAGCACCAGCGCGCCCTCGCGGCTGACCGGGGCGAACAGCCCGCCCTGCTTGAGCATCGGCGCGCGCCAGGCGTAGAGCGCCAGCGAACCGCCGATGAAAACCACGAGAATGCCGAGGATGAAGGTGCCGCGCGCCGGATCGGTGGCGAAGGCATGGACGCTGGTCAGCACGCCGGAGCGCACCAGGAACGTGCCGAGCAGCGACAGCGAGAAGGTGAGGATGGCGAGCAGCACCGTCCACACTTTCAGCGCCCCGCGCTTTTCCATGACGATGGCGGAATGCAGCAGCGCCGTGCCGGCGAGCCAGGGCATGAACGAGGCGTTCTCGACCGGGTCCCAGAACCAGTAGCCGCCCCAGCCGAGCTCGTAATAGGCCCAGTAAGAGCCCATGGCGATGCCGAGCGTCAGGAACATCCAGGCGAGCAGCGTCCAGGGCCGCACCCAGCGGGCCCAGGCCGCGTCGACCCGCCCGAGAATCAGCGCCGCGATGGCGAAGGAGAAGACGATGGAGAAGCCGACATAGCCGACGTAAAGCAGCGGCGGATGGATCGCCAGGCCCACGTCCTGCAGGATCGGGTTGAGGTCATTGCCCTCGATCGGCGCCGGCGAGGCGCGCAGGAACGGATTGGAGGTCGCCAGCATGAACAGCAGGAAGGCGGCCGTCACCCAGCCCTGCACGCCGAGCGTTGCGGCCTTCAGCTCCATCGGAATGTTGCGGCCGAAGGCGGCGACCAGCGCTCCGAACAGCACCAGGATCAGCACCCACAGCAGCAGCGAGCCCTCGTGATTGCCCCACACGCCGGTGATCTTGTAGAGGTCCGGCTTGGCCGAATGGGAATTCTCGACCACGTTGACGACCGAAAAGTCCGAGACCATGTAGGCCTGCGTCAGCGCCGCGAAGGCGATGCCGACCAGCAGGAACATCATGCCGGCGACGGGCGGCGCCACCGCCATCAGCCGGCGGTCGCCGGTTACCGCGCCCCAGACCGGCACGACGCTCTGCAGCGCCGACAGCACGAAGGCCAGAATCAGCGCGAAATGGCCGATCTCGATGATCATCCCCGATCGTCTCCCTCAACTCGGCAGGCGATATCGCCCGCGCGCGGCCGGATCGGGTCCGGCTAGTCCTCGCCCTGCCAGACGCCCTTGCCCTTGAGCGCCTCGGCCACTTCCTTCGGCATGTAGTTCTCGTCGTGCTTGGCCAGCACGTTGTCGGCATGGAACCAGCCGTCGCCCTTCATCACGCCTTCGGCGACGACGCCCTGTCCCTCGCGGAACAGATCGGGCAGCAGGCCGACATAGACCACATTGACGCTTTCCACCGTGTCGGTCACGGCGAAACGCACCTCGGCATTCATGCCGCGCTCGACGCTGCCGTCCTCGACCAGTCCGCCGAGGCGGATGCGCTGGCCGTCCGGCAACTGCTTGCCGACGATGTCGCTGGGGCTCTGGAAGAACACGATCTGGTCGTTCAGCGCCACCAGGATCAGTGCCACCGCCACGGCCAGCACGCCGCCGGCGGCCGCGATCATCGTCATGCGTCTTTGCTTGCGGGTCATCTTGCTTCGTCCGTTCCCGTCGCTGCCCACCAGTTTGTGCCGCTCAGGAGCCTTCGCCCAGTTCGCGGGCCAGTTGCCGCACGCCGGCGACGGCGGCCGGGTCATCCTTCAGCGCCTCGCCGGCGCGCGCAATGACCTCGCGCAAACGGTCGCGCTCGCCCAGCACGTCGAGCGCGCGCATCAGCCGCATCCAGTCCTCCATGCTGCCGCCGTCCTCGGCAAGCCGCCGATCCAGCCCATCGACCATGGAGCGGATCATCTCCTGCCGGTCGCTCTCCGCCATCTCTGACGCGGCCTCGACCTGCTCGCGGCTCGGCCCTGGCGCTGCAGGCTCCGCCGTCGCCCCGGCGGTCTCGGCGCCGAGCTTGGCGAGTTCCAGCCGCGCCGCCTCGGCCCAGGCCTCGCCGCCGCGCGCGTCGGCCAGCAGGGCGCGCCAGGCTGCGACCGCCTCGTCCGTGCGGTTCTCCTGGGTCAGCGCCAGCGCCAGGAAGAAGCGCGGCTTCACCGCTCCCGCCTCCAGCTTCACCGCCTGCTCAAACGCGGCCCGCGCCTCGGCGCTGACGATGCCGTTATTGGCGACGACCAGCGCCTCGCCGCGATCGGTTTCCCGGCGCGGATCGGAGCCCAGCAGCCGGATCGCGGCGGCATAGGCGGCGGCGGCGTCTTCCGCCCGTCCCAGGCGCATATAGACCGGCGCCAGCACGTCCCAGCCGCGCCCGTCCCCCGGATTGTCCGCAAGGTGCCGCTCGACCCGCGCCACCAGTTCGGGCAGCGAGCGGCCGTCCGCCGGCATCTCCAGGCGGGCGGCCAGCGGCTGGTCGGGCATGTCGGGCGAGCCGAAGGCGAGATAGGCGGCGACGGCGCCGAGCGGCACCAGGGCCAGCGCCAGCCCCTGCACCAGGCGCAGCCGGGCCACGGCCGCGGCCTTGCCCGCCTCCCCTGTCTGCGGACCGGTCTGGCGTGCCTCGCGGTCGGCGGCGATCAGCCGCCTGGCGATCTCCGTGCGCGCGGCCTGCGCCGCCTCCGGCGAGATCAGGCCCCGGTCGAGATCGCGATCGACCTCGGCCAGTTGGGCCTTGTAGACCTCGGCATCGTGCAAGGCGGCGACCGCGGCCTCGTCGCGGCCGGAACGGGCGAGCGGAACCAGCACGGCGAGCGCGGCCAGCACCGTCAGGATGGAAAAGGCGATCCAAAGCGTCATGAGGAGGATATAGACCGTGCCGCGGCGATTTCCGCAAGTATAAGCGACCTGTGACAGGCGGTCGCGCCGAAACGACCCCGATCACGATCCGTTCAACGGCGACACGTCGCCCGGCCGCCCCGCGTGCCTCCGCCGGCCCGGTGCGCCGGCGAGGTCGGCCAAGATCAGGGAATGGGATCAGGAGACGGGATCAGGAGGCGATCTGCCGGGCGTCCGGCTTCGGCGTCAGCGCCGCCTTGCGGCTGCGCCGCAACTGGTCGGCATAGTCCTTGCCGTAAAAGGCCTCGCACAGTTCGATCGCGATATCGACGGCGACCAGATGCGCCTTGCGCGTCGTCTCGCCGGCCTCGGCGAGGGCCGAGAGCAGCGCCCGCGTCTTGATTTCCAGCGACTGATCGAGCGCCTGACGGGTGCGGGCGGTGATCTCGTTGACGGCGAGATTCTCCGCCGCGTCGCGCATCTTGCCGACCAGCATCACGCCGCGATGGGCGCCGTCCAGCAGCGCGCCGTCGATCTGCGGCTCGCCGTCGGCGTCGAGCGTTGGAACCACGAGCAGGCGGCGGATGTTGCCGGTGGCCAGTTCCAGGTCGCGGGCGATCAGGTTCGACAGGATGCGGCGCGTTTCGGCCACCCGCTTGTGCCAGGCCGGCTTTTCCGTCAGGTCGAACTGCCGGTCGAGCACCTTGACGATGCGGGTGTAAGCGTCGATCGCGCTGGAGAGTTTCAGGTTGCTGCAATCGCCGCAGGCAATGCCGGCCTGGCGTTCGACCTCCGACAGCACCATTTCGGCGAAGACCGCATAGCGGCTCTCGGCGATCTTGCGGATAGACATCGATCCGGCGAGCGCCGCCGCCAGCGACAGCATCGATTCCGGCGCTTCCACCCGGTTCAGCACGACGGAGGCGACCAGCGCCCTCTCGTCCGGATGCCGGTCGGTCACCGCCTTGATGCGGATCAGCGCCGGGCTGCCCGGCTTGAAATCCCATTCGGTCAGCCGCTCCGGCAGGCTTTCGCGCAGCGCCTCCAGCCAGCCGCCCTCGCGGAAGGCGGCGACCAGATCCTCGGCGTCGCGCAGCGCCCGCTCGCCGCCCAGCAGCATGCTGGTCTTCTGGTGGACGCGGTCGTCGGCGCGCGCCTCCGCCAGCGCCTTTTCCATCGGCAGAAGCACGTTGCGGCGCAGCGACACCGCCAGTTCGATCACCTCGTCCGGCTCGGTTTCCAGCCGCCGGCAGAGGTCGACCGCCTGGGCCACCCGATCCGGTGCAAGATCGCGGGAGATCCAGGTCCAGATCAGGGGCAGGCTGGCGCGGGCGATGCGGCCGCGCTCCTTGGCGGGCAGCGTCTCGCCGACCAGCATGTCCTCGACCGGCGCGAAGAACAGCCGTTGCAGCCAGCTTTCGCGCGGCGCCGCATCCAGCACGATGCCGGTGTCGCGGCGCACCGCGCTCAGGCACGCATCGAGAATGAGATCGAGATGGGGATCGTCGGACCCGCGCGCCCGCGCCCCTTCCAGCCCCCGCAACAGGGTGTGGATGGCACGCGGCGACAGCGCCTGCAGATAGGACCGGATCTTTGCCGTCAGATAGTGCCGGTCGGGCATCGGGCAGCGCTCGAAGGGGGCTGTTGGATCATCCGGCGATAATTTCAGATAATGTTTAACCGAATCTTGGCGATCGCCGCCCCCACGCGGAGCAGGGAACCTCACCGCGCGAGTTCACGCCCGCGCGGAGCGGCAGCCTGTTCGGGGCCTTCTGATCGGCTCCTTGCGGGAGATCCGGCGGGCGGCTCAGATGATCGGCTGCCAGGCGCCGTCCTGGGTGCGGCAGGCGGCGCCGCGCATCGAGCGTTCGACGCCCTGCGTGCTGACCACATGGGTGTAGTCGCGGCACAGGGTGTTGTTGACCTGGTAGCTGGGACCGGTGACGACACGGCCGCTGACGCCGGAACTGCGGTTCTGCCACTGCACCGTCTCGCCGGTGCGATTGGTGCCGAGCGCCCCGCGCAGCGCGGTGGCGGCGGCCCGCCGGTCGCCGATCGCCAGTCCCTGCCCCGCTTCCGTGCGCAAGAGGTCGGCGAGCACCAGATCGGCCTCCGACTGCTGCACGGTCGGCGCGCTGAAGGCGCTGCCGAACAGGCTGCCGCCGACGACGACAGGCCCGGAGCCGACCGTTTCGGTGGAGCCGCAAGCGCCCGTGGCGGCGGCCAGGGCCATGGCAATGGCGAGTCTCACGGCCTTCATCCGCGCTTGCCCTCGTTTCATCCCTCTAGCTCCGGCTCCGCTACCGGGCCCCACTACTGGGTCCTCTACCGGACCCGAGGCCAGATGCGTGTCAACCGGAGCGGCGGCGCACAGGCGCCGCCGAAAGCCCAAATGACCGGACGGTAACCGCCAACCGGGAGGAAGGATCGGCCCGAAATCCCTGTCAAAACGTTACACACGTATTTGTGGCCGAACTGCGTCCGTTCAAGACCCTCGAACACCGTCCCGCCACCCTCAGATCGCCGGCAGCGTCAGCCGCGCCGACAGGCCGCCGCCGCCCTGCCCGCGGTCGCGGGCCAGCGCCAGGTCGCCTCCGTAAAGGGCCGCCAGATCGACGACGATCGACAGGCCGAGGCCGGTGCCCGGCACCGTCTCGTCGAGGCGGCGGCCGCGCTTCAGCGCCTCGGCCATCTCGCTCTCGCCCAGGCCCGGCCCGTCATCGGCGATGGTGAGGACGATCCGCTCCGCGCCCTCGCCCTTGCCGCTGGCGGCAACGCTCACCCGCACCCGCGAGGTCGCCCACTTGCAGGCATTGTCGATGAGGTTGCCGGTCATCTCCTCCAGGTCCTGCTCCTCGCCGCGAAAGCGCAGCCGCGTCCTGATGTCGAGGGAGATGTCGATGCCGCGATCCCGGTGGATGCGCGTCATCGCCCGGATCAGGCGCGCGAGCACCGGCTCCACGTCGCAGGAGACGCCGATCACCCGGCGCTGCGCCGCCATGCGGGCACGCTCCAGATGGTGGTTGACCTGCGCGCGCATCACCTCGGCCTGTTCGGCCACCTTGCCGGCGAAGGGCGCCTGCTGGCCGCGCACCTCGTTGAGGATGACGCTGAGCGGCGTCTTCAGCGCGTGGGCGAGATTGCCGACATGGGTGCGGGCGCGCTCCACCACCTCGCGGTTGGAGCGCACCAGGGCGTTCAGTTCCACCGCCAGCGGCTTCAGTTCCGGCGGCAGGTTCTCGTCGACGGTCTGGGCATCGCCCCGCCGCACCGCCGCCAGCGAGGCGCTCAGCGTCGCCAGCGGCCGCAGGCCGACGCGGACCTGCAGGAAGATCGCCCCGACAAGGCCGATCCCCAGCACCAGCAGCGTCAGGGCCACCTGGCCGGCGAAGTCGGTTTCGCGCTCGCGCAGTTCCGCCGTCTCGCCGGCGACCGCGATGCGATAGGCGGCGGCCTCGCCGAAGATGATGGTCCGCTGCAGCACGCGCAACTGCGCCGAGCGCGGGCCGACAACGAGCGAGCGCAGCACCTCGCCGGGCGGCGGCGCCTCCAGTTGCAGCCGGTCGCCCAGCAGCGACATGGAGGAGAACAGCACCTCACCGGTCTCCGCCCGCATCACCAGCCAGTACCAGCCCGAGGCCGGCAGGTCGAAGCGCGGGTCGCCAAGATTGCCCGGCTCGGCCGGCTCGCTCGGCGTTCCGGCGGCCATCTCGCCGATGATTGCCTTGAGATAGACGTCGAGACGCGCGTCGAACTCCCGCTCGCTCGCCTCCCGGTACATGGCGACGAGCACGAAGCCGGTCACCAGCAGCGCCGCCAGCGACCACAGGGCCGCCACCAGGATCAGCCGGGTGGCGATCGAGCGCTGGCGGCGGCGCCGTCCGGCGGCGGGCTGCTCCGCCTGCGGTTCGACGTCAGGCATCCGGCTCGCCGATCCGGTAGCCGAGGCCGCGCACCGTCTCGATCAGGTCGCTGTCGAGCTTCTTGCGCAGCCGCCCGACGAACACCTCGATCGTGTTGGAATCGCGGTCGAAATCCTGGTCGTAGAGATGTTCGATCAGCTCGGTGCGCGAGACCACGCGGCCCTTGTGATGCATCAGGTAGGAGATCAGGCGGAACTCGTGCGAGGTCAGCTTGATCGTCGCCCCGTCCTTGGTCACCTTGCCGGCGCGGATGTCGAGGCGGAAGGGACCGACGCTGATCTCGTTGCTGGCATGGCCGGCCGCGCGGCGCAGCAGCGCGCGCAGTCGCGCCACCACCTCCTCCATGTGGAACGGCTTGGCGACATAGTCGTCGGCGCCCGCGTCGATGCCGGCCACCTTGTCCGACCAGCGGTCGCGGGCAGTGAGGATCAGCACCGGCATGGCGCGCCCGTCGCGGCGCCAGCGCTCCAGCACCGACAGCCCGTCGAGCACCGGCAGGCCGAGATCCAGCACCACCGCGTCATAGGGTTCCGTGTCGCCGAGGAAATGGCCCTCCTCGCCGTCGAAGGCGGTGTCGACCACATAGCCCGCCTCGCCCAGCGCCTCGACGAGTTGGCGGTTGAGGTCCTTGTCGTCTTCCACAACGAGCAGTCTCATGGTCGGGCCTGTTCCTTACCGCGATTGATGTCCGCGCGCCGCTTCAGCGCAGCACCTGTCCCGAGCGGGCGTCGATGACCCGCTCCTGCACCCGCTGATCGGCAAGAAGCACCGACAGCACATAGACGAGCTGCCCGCCCTGCCGGCACAGTTCGGCGCGGACGATCTCGCCGCCGGCACTGCCGGCGACGCTGCCGAGCGGGCGCGCCTCGCCGGCTTCCACGGCCTGTCGCGCCTCGCGCTGGCTCAGGCACTCAGCCTGCGCCGTCGCGGGAACAAGGAGGGCAAGCGTCACCGCCAGCGCCAATGCGACGCGACGCGGGACCTTGCGAATATGTAGCTGCCTGACCATGCGTCTTCCATAGCGGGGTTCGCCTGAATAGCACATGAACGCAAGGTGCAGGAGCTGCACGAAAAACGCCGCTCAGCCGCCCCTGCCGCCGCGCAGGCTGCGCGCCACCCCTTGCGCCCCGTCGACCAGGAACAGCGACAGCACGATGCCGCCGGCCCACTCATCCAGCGGCGCCGGCAGCGCCGCCACGTTCCAGGAGAAGCGGAAGATCGAATCGGCGATCACCGCCGCCCACCACACACCGAGCGGCAGCACGAACAGCAGCCGGCCGATCCGCCCGGCGGACAGGAGATGGCCCTGTTCGGCGATCAGCACCTTGCGCGCCTCGGCGCGTGCCTGCATCTCGGCGCGGATCTCCTCCACCGCCAGTTCCGCGGCCAGCTCCCCCTCCCGCTCCTTCGCCGACAGGCGCCGCTCCATCAGTCCGACCAGCGCCTTGAGCAGCGGCCCGGCGAGAAGGGCGAGCAGCGCGCTCATCGGCCGCCCTCCCTGTTCCGGTCGCACCAGCCGGCCGGCCCGCGCGTCACGTGGCGCAGCGCGATATTGGCGAGGTTGACGGCCACCACCAGCCACAGCGCCTCGCGCGGGCCGAGCGCGGCCGCCCAGTCGATCCCGGCGAGAAAGCCCGCCATCTCGGCGGCGATCACCGCAAGGCCGGTGGCAAGATTGAGGGCAAGGGTTCTCCAGCCGCGCATGGCGGTCTCCTTTTCGCAAAGTTTGGGGATGAAAGGGATCAGCTCCGGCGCAGCCGGTCGAGCAGTGCCAGCACCAGGCCTGCGAGGCGGGCGAACAGGCTGCCGCCGGTCTGCGGGACACCACCGGGCGCGGCCGGGGACGCAACGCCGCTGCCCTTGCCGTCGCCATAATCGCCGGTCAGCAGCAGCCGCGCCTCTTCCTGGCGGCGGCGCACCAGCCCGGCGAGCTTGCGCCCGCCGGCGGTGTTGTAATTGGCGCCGAGGATGCCGGCCGCGCCTTTGACGTCGCCGGCCTTGAGCGCGGTGGCCCAGCGCCAGTGCAGCGCCCGCGACCCCAGATTGTAGGCGACCGAGCAGGCCGCGTCGTGCCGGTGCTGCGGCAGCGTGCCGAGCGCCTTCGTCACCTCGCGCCCGTATTCCTCGTCGATCAGCCGCCGCAGCAGGCGGTCGGCCTCGGCGCGCGAGATCCGGTCGCCGGGCGCGAGCGCGCGGCCATGCGCCTTGCGCCAGCTCTCGGCGAACAGCCGGCTCCCCATGGTGAAGCCATAGCCGATGGTCAGCACCCCGACCGGATCGCGGTACGCGCCCGCGACAAATCCCTCGTGCCTGGCGACAAAGGCCAGGCCCCGTTCGCTCACCTTCATGGGTCTCTCCCTTGCGTGGATGAAATCAGGGATGGAGTTCGAAGAGGCCTGCGAGCCCCGGGCCGACGCTCGCCGAGACCTGCCGCACCCTTAAACGGAACAGCGTCTGCGGCCCGCCGAAGGCGGCCGTCTCCTGCGCCGCCGTCAGGGTTGCCAGCGGGCTTGTCACGCTCGCCGACCAGCGGGCGATACCACCCGCATCCAGCAGTTCGGCGAGATACTCCTCGCGCTCCTCGCTCAGCGGCACGTCGCCCTCGCGCCAGCCGTCGCCGCCGATGCGCGTGCGGCGGATCCACTCGAACCGCACCTCGCCGCCGGCAAGGCGCCGCGCGCGGCCATGCACCGGCGCGAAAGGCATCAGCCCGCGCGCCGTCGCCGTATGGGCAAGATCGATGCGGGCGAGGCTGTCGAGCGCATGCCCGGCCGGCAGCGCCGCGTAGAAGAAGCCGATGCCGATCTCGTCGAGGGTCAGCGGCAGCGGCAGCAGCGCGTCGTCGATCAGCACCACCCGGCTGCCGGCCGGCGTCGGGGCGCGGGCCGCGTCTTCCGTGCCCTGCTGGCCGCGCAAGAGCATGGAGAGGCGGTAGCGGCGCGGGCCGACCAGTTCGCTACCGGCGAATTGCAGCACCTCCAGCCCGCCGGCCCCGCCCAGCACCGCCAGCGCATTGGCGCCGGACAGCACCGCCTCCTCGCTCGCCGAGGACAGGGTGCCGCCGGAAATCTCCACCACCGGCCGGCTGCCCCGGTCCCACACCGCCACAGGTCCCGGCGGCAACTCGTTCACCAGCGTGCCGATCAACGCCGGACTCTCAGCCCTTGCGTGACGGACGGGCGGCAACCCGTCGCGCCAGCGATAGACGTCGACCGCCCCCGGCCAGGGCGCGCCGAACACCGCAAGGCGCGGCGCCTGCGGCGCGCTGTCGCCGGGCAGCGGCGGCAGGTCGAGGATCACCGCCTCCACCCCGCCGGCCGTCGCGGTGATGCTGCGCGGACGCGCCTCGCCGCCGATGGCGCGGGCAGCGCTCGGCGGCGGCCGGCGCACCACCCGTCCGGTCAGGCGCCGTCCGTCCGCCTCCTCCACGCCGTCGATGCGGATGTCGAGCGCCTCCTCGCGCCCCAGCAGCGGATCGGCCAGAAGCCGCACCACGTCGCCGGGCTCCGGTTCCAGCCGCCCCGGCGGCAGCGCCAGCCGCGCCTCCTCGCGTTCGTTCCAGCGCCGCAGCAGCAGCCGGTCGGCAAGCCCCGCCGCCAGCGCCGGGTCGAGGGTCGCGCCGAGATCCAGCTCCTCCACCCGCGCGCCATGCCCCTCGATCCGCCGCGAGGAGACGACGAAGCGCCGGTGCTCGCGGGTCGCATCGCGCGCGGCGATCCGCACCTCCGCCGGCAGCTCGGCCATCTCGCCGCGCCGCAAGGACAGCGCCGGCCGGTCGCCGTCACCGGCGAGGATCGCGCCCGCATCCAGTTCGGTGATGGCCGGCGACCAGGCCGGCAGCAGCGCCAGCGCCTCGCCCCGGTCGACCGCTATCGCGCCATGCGCCTCGATCAGCGGCGCCAGCACGTCGCGCGGCGCCACCGGCCCGGCCAGCGCGATCCCGTCCAGCGTGCCTGTCAGGCCACTGAGCCGGATCAGATCCGGCGGAAGGCCAAAGTCGGCGGCGATCGCCCGCACCAGCCCGGCCAGCGACAGCCCACCGAGCCGGCCGTTCAGCCAGTGGCCGGCGCGCCAGTTGGTGCCGTCGGCCCACAGGTCCGTCGCCGTCGGAAAGGCCGGAAACGGCCGCGCGTCCCAGGCCCACAGATGAATGCGCGCCGGATCGACCATCGGCCCGCCATAGATCGGCGAGACCGGGTTGTCGCCGGGGCCGAACTCCGGATGCCAGCCCGACCAGTGGCCGATCACCGCCTCCAGCGCCCGGCGCTGGATCAGGTCGTCGCGGCCGCCGTCGGAAAAGCGCGGCCAGGCGGATTCGGAGGATTTCGCGTCGAAGAAGACATTCGGCTGGTTGGCGCCGCGGCTGATCGCCGGCACGCCCAGTTCCGTCAGCCAGATCGGCTTGGACCGCGGCACCCAGGCCGTCGGCGTCCCGACCTCCGCCCCGCCGACCCGCTCCACATGCGGGTTCGACCACCAACCCTTCAGGTCCTTGGCGCGGTACACCCAGGGCTTGCCGTACGCCCCGTCGCTGATAAGTGAGCGCTGCCCGGCGCGCCGGTCCGCCTCGCTCGCATAATACCAGTCGTGATCCTCGCCGCCCGCCACCGCGCCGGCCAGCGCTGCGATGTCGTAAGGGTCGCCATTGCCGTCCGGGTCGCCATCCTCGCGCTGGTCGGCCAGCGGAAAATACGCGTCGATGCCGACCGCATCGACCTGCGGATCGGCCCAGAGCGGATCGAGCGGAAAGCGCAGCTCGCCGCCCTGCCGCTGGTACGCACCATATTCGCTCCAGTCGGCCGCATAGGTGATCGCCGCCTCGGGGAGAAGTGCGCGCGCCTGCCCGGCCAACTGGCGCAGCACCTCGACGAAGGGGAAGCTCCCCGGCGCGTCGCAAAGCCGCGTCAGGCCGCGCATTTCCGAGCCGATCAGGAAGGCATCGACCCCGCCGGCCGCTTTGGCGAGCGCGGCGTGATGCAGCACGAAGCGGCGATAGCTCCACTCGTTGGGGCCGAGATAGCTCACCCCGTCGCCCGACGGCGCGAACTGTCCCGCATGCGCCGTGCCGGCAAAGGCGGCGATCTCGGCGCCCGCCGCCGCGGTTCCATCCGGCGAGCCGTCAAGGCCGGGCGCCAGCGCGCCGGTGATGCGCCCGCGCCAGGGATGCGGCGCCTGTTCCGCCCCGCCGTAAGGGTCGGGGAGAGCATTGCCGGGCGGCACGTCCATCAGCAGGAAGGGATAGAGCGCGACCTTCAGCCCGCGCGCCTTCAGGTCGCGGATCGCCCGCACGACGCTCGCATCCGACGGCGTGCCGCCATAGGCGGGCAGGCCCTCGTGCCGGCTCACCTCCTCGGCCACCGCGCCGGAGAGGCCGGCGACCGCCCATGTCGCGCCGCGCGTCTGGCGGCCGCGCGTTTCCACCTTGGGGCGCAGCGTGCAGTGGCCGGCGCGCAGGTCGTCGCCGAACCACGCCGTCACCAGCGCCACCTGTTCCAGGTTCGGGCAGAGCGCCTGCAGCTCGTCGAGCGAGGCGGTCCAGTTGCTCGGCGCATGGGAGACGTGGCGGTTGGCGCGTTCGGAGACGCCCGGCCGCACGGTCCAGGTCACTTCCGCCGGCTCGTAGACGAATTCGCCTGCGCCGGGGATGATCGTCACCGCCCGCACCATCTCCTCCAGCGGCTCGACAGCGCGCACCACCTCGAAGGTCAGTTGCGGCAACCGGTCGCCGAACTCCTCCAGCGGCAGCCGCTCGAACACCGCATAGGCGGTGCCGCGATAGGCGGGCGTTGCCTCCTGCAGCGCCGCGATCAGCGGGTCGGGCGGCTGGCCCGCCTCGCCCTTGTAGAGCCGCCAGGTGACGCCGGTCAGTTCCAGCGGCTTGCCGTCCGCCCAGATCGCCCCGACATGCGAGATCGCCCCCTGGCACAGCGCCACGGCGAAGCTTGCGTGATAGCGGTAGCTGCGCACCCGCGTGCCGCCTCCGCCGCCGCCCTTGCCGCCGCTGGTTTCCTCGCGCACCTCCTCCTCGAAGCGGGTCGCCCAGATCACCTGCCCGGCGAGCCGCACCCGGCCATAGACCAGCGGCAGCGGCGCGCCTTCCGCCGAGGACTGCACCGAGAGATCCGACAGCCGCCGCCCCTCGATGGTGCGGGTCTGGCCGAACAGCCGCTGGTCGAGCGCATGGCCGGCCAGCGCGCCGGCCGCCTGGCCGAGGATCGCGCCGGTGCTGCCGAGAAAGGCGGCGCCCAGCGCCTTGCCGGCGGCCGCCAGAACGAGCGTTGCCATCAGCGCGCCTCCGGAAAGGCGAAGACGGCGGCGATCCGCCGCCGCCAGGCCGGCACCAGGGGGCTTTCGGAGACCGACAGGCCCTCATAGGCGTGGATCATCGCAGGCCCTGCGCCCGACAGATCGCTGGAGAGGAAGCCCGCATGCTTCACCGGCGCCCCGTCGCGCCAGCGGAACAGCAGCACGTCGCCGGGCAGCGCCTCGTCGAGACTGCGTTCCTGCATGTGCCGGCGCGCGGCGGCGAGCAGCGTCTCGCGCGCATCCGCCTCGGCCCAGTCGCGGCTATAGGGGGGCGGCGCCTCCGGCTCCGTGCCGTGGATCGCCCGCCACACCCCGCGCACCAGGCCGAGGCAATCGCAGCCCGCGCCCCGGCAGCTTCCCTGATGGCGATAGGGCGTGCCGATCCAGCGCCGCGCCTCGCCAAGGATGTCGCTTCGCAGAACCATCGCCTGCCTCCCGTGATCGTGAAGTCTTTCAGCGCACCAGCGCGCCGCCGTCGTTCTCCGCCGCCCCGCGGCTCGGATAGGCCAGCACCCGCTCGGAGCCCGGCATATGCGGAAAGCCCTGGAAGTTGAGCGCGTTGGCGAATTTCTCGCGGCAACTGGCGAAGCGCTTGTCGCAGCCGGCGGTGAGCCGCGCGGGCGTGCCCTCGGCCACTTGCTGGACGAGCGGCGTCATCAGCTCGACGATCCGCACGCCCTCCTCCACCCGGTCGGAGACCACCTCGCCGACCAGCCCGCCAAACTCGATCCGCCCGCCGGCGAACCAGTCGCGCGGCGGCCCGGCGATGCCCTCCACCTTGATCCGCCCGGCGGTCGACCCCGCCGCCACCGTGCCCTCCAGCCGAAAGCCGCCGGCGATGAGATCCAGCCGGCAGCGCCCATCGCCGAGATCGGCATCGCACAGATGCGAGAACACCCGCCCCTGCGGGATGTCGAGCAGATGCGCCAGCCCGCGCAGCTCGGCGCGGAACGCATTGCCCGCCCGCGTCACCTCGCCGATGACGGCGCGGCGCAGCAGCATGCGGTGCTCCGGCGCCTGCCAGTCGACCAGGAAGATCTCGACCCGCCCGCCGTCCCACAATCCGGCGGCAAGGTCCGCTTCGGCGATCCGGTCGGAGGCGAGGATGCCGGCGGCCTCGCTGGTGCCGGCAGCAAAATCCGGGGCCATGTCCGTGGCGCTCGCCTCGAAGCCGAGCTCGGGGCGGAACTGCGTCCCCTCGAATGTCAGCACCCGGTCGTGGTCGGTGAAGCCGAGCACGATGCCGTCGGCCCGCGTCAGCCGCCAGCAGGTGGCGAGCGTCGTTGCCTGCGCGCCCGCGCGCGCCGCCAGCCCCGGCGGAACCGTCCTCATGGCGCCTCTCCCCCCTCCGGGGTTATTTCCACGAGCGGGATCGTCGGCACGCGCCCGGCCTCGAAATGGGTGAGGCTCAGCTCCAGCCGGTCGGTGTCGAAGCGCACCGGTACGTCGAAGCGGAAACCGGCGGTGACGATCGCCCCCGCTGCCGGCGCCGCGGTAAGCGTCACCAACCCGCTCACCGGGTCGCAGGCAAAGCCCATCCCCTCGGCGAGTTCCGTGCCGGCAACAGCGATCCGCACGGAGCCGGCGACCGGCTTTTCGATCCGCCGCAGCGCCGCGCCCGCGCCGGTCCCATAGGTCTTGGCAAGCGCAAACTCTACCCGCGTCCCGTCACCCGTGCCGATCCGGCAGTCGAGCGGGCCGACCGTGTTGCCGCTCGCCGCCGACAGGTTGTCGAAGGGATCGCGGAAGCGGAAGCCGGTCAGCCGCCCGCGCATCCGCTCGAAGAAGCCGGCGACCTCCTGCAGGTCGGCGAGCGAGCGCACGCCCGTGCCGGCGTCATAGCGCCGCCGCGACCCGGCCCAGCGGGCATTGCGCATCTCGGCGCCGGAGGCGAGCGTCACCACCTCCGTGCGCCATTGCGGCCCGCCGCTGGCGCCGAAGGCGACGCCGAGCGGGAACCGCTCCTCGATGAATCCGGGCGTCATCGCGGCCCTCCAGCTTTTTTCGATGAGGCGAAACAAAACGCGTCGAATTTGATCTTCCTCAAGGTCCGCTCCGCCGCGGCGGGGCAGTCTCTTCGCGTCACAGGAGATCTACCGAACATGGGTCATGTTCCCCACGAGTTGCATGAGGAATTCCCGGACAAGACTGCGGCGTTGCACGAGTTGAAGACGTCCAACGGGCACTTCGCGCGGCTCGCCGAGAAATATCACGAGGTCAACAGGGAGATTCACCGGGTCGAGACCGATGTGACGCCAGCCTCCGACGAGGTTCTGGAAACGCTCAAGAAGCAGCGCCTTCATCTGAAGGACGAAATCGCGGCGATGCTCGCCGCCACCTGATACGCCGGTGCCTGAGCCCCTCCTCTTCGGGCCCGACGTTAAAGCCCGCGCCGTCCCCGTCCGACGGCGCGGGCAACCATTGTTGCGATCTGCGCTTCCGAACGGGCGAAGCTCTCCGCATCCCTTGCCTCCACATTGAAGACGATCTGCGGCATGGCCTGTCCGCCGCCGCTGCCTGCGGCAACGCCGAGCCGGCCGCTCGCATCGCGCGACAGCGGCAGCACCGCCTCCGCCCCCGCCTCGCCCATCAGCCCGAGCGCGCCCGCGCCGCCTCCCGGCAGCGGAAAATAGCCGGGTGCCGCCACGACGCCGCCCTTGGCGAAGGGCAGGATGCCGCCGCCGGAAAACCCCGACGCCAGTCCTGAGAACAGCCGTCCGGCAAGGCCGGAGATCCCGCTCGCTATCCCCTGTTCCACCGGGGCGAGCGCCGCGCTCAGGGCCCGGTTCGACAGCGACAACGCCGCCGAGCGCAGCACCTGCTCCAGCGAGCGCCCGTCGACCAGCGCCTGGCGCAGCCCGCGCGACAGCACCCCGGCCGCCTCGCGCGAGGCGGAGCGCACATCCTCCATCGCCGTGCGCAGCCGCTCGGCCTCCTCAAGCTCCAGTCCGTCCGCGCTCATCCGCGCCCTCCTGCCGTTCCGTGTTGCCGTCCGCCGCATCGGGGAAGCGCCGCATCAAGGCGTCCAGTCCGGCGCGCCGCAGCGGCGCCTGTTGGCTCGCGCGCCCGCCATTCAGCCCGGCCAGCAGCGCCGCCACTTCGCGCGGCGTCGCCCGCCAGAAGCTCTCCGGCGGCCAGCCGAGCCGGCCCATGCACAGGCCCATCGCCGCGTCCCAGGGAAAGGGACGGATCTCCGCCGCGCCCGCTTGCGGCCCTGCGGGCGCGGCGCTCAAGGGTCCGGCGGCGGATCGCCCCCGGCACCGCCGAGAAAGGTCGCCCGCAGCAGCTCCGCCGCCAGCAGCGCCAGCCCGGTGATGCCGTCGGCGTGGTCGAGCCGGTCGACCTCCTCGTCGTCGATCGTTTCGCCGGCGCCGCGCAGGCCGGCACCGAGGATGCGGATGACGTCGCGCGCCGACAGCCGCGCCTCGGCGAAGCGCCCGGTCAGCGCCGCCAGGTCCTCGGCCCCATAGGCCGCCTCCAGTTCCGCCAGCGCGCCGAGCGTCAGCACGAGGCGGCGGTTTCTGCCGCCGAGCCGTACCGCCACCTCGCCGCGGCGGCGGTTCGCCGTCAGGCTTCTCTCCCCCGCCATGGTCAGGACGCCGTGAAGCTGATCTCGCCGGCCGATTCCAGCGCCAGCTCGTAGGTCACCTCGCCGTCATGGGTGCCGGCATAGTCGAGCGCCGTCACCTGGAACGGCCCGGCGATCGTGCCGAAGTCCGGCACCACCACCTGCCAGACGCGGATCGTCCCGTCGAAGAACATCGTCCGCACGGTCTCGTCCGCCGCCTTGTCGCGGAACACGCCGCCGCCCGAGATGCTGGCCGAGCGGGTGCCGGCGCCGGCCAGCAATTCGCGCCAGCGCCCGAAACTGTCGCCGTCGGTGATGTCGACGCTGCCGGCGTTGAGCGCGATCCGCCGCGCCTTCAGCCCGGCCATGGTGACGAAGCCACCGCTCCCCGTCGCGTCGCATTTCAGCAAAAGATTCCTGCCTGCCTGTGCGGCCATGTCCGCCTCCGTTCCGCTCGTTCTATTCCGCTCGTTCTATTCCGCCGGCTCGCTCACCAGCCGCAGCCGCAGCCGGCCGCGCCAGGTGCGTCCGTCGGCCAGCCGCTCGCTGCGCTCGTCGATCGCGCCGGCATTGACCAGCACGTGCCCGTCGAGAAATCCTTCGACGCCGGCCAGCACCGCCTCGCGGGCCGCCGCCATCAGCGCGGCGACCTCGCCGCGCGCGTCTTTTCGCGAATGCACCAGGATTTCCGCCTCGTGCTCCTCGCCCTCCTCCGCGCTCGACAGCAGCGGCCGCGAGACGAGGGCGCCGAGTTCGATGAAAGGGTGCACGGCCCCGCGCGGGGCCCCGTCATGCACCCGCTCGCCGCCCGTCAGCGCGACGAGCTCTGCATCGGCCCGCAGGGCCTTCACCAGCGCTGCCCGCAGGGCCGCTTGCGCGCTCATCGTCCCTCCTCCTCGATGAGGCAGGCGACAAAGCCGCTCCGCCGTGCCGTGTCGTCGACGGCGAGCACGCGGAAGCGTCGCGCGCCCTCGCTCAGCCGCCAGCCGCCGGCGATGCCGGTGCCGGTGCGCAACCGCGCCACATGGGTGGCGATGCCGTCGTGCCGCCCGCCCGCCTGCCGCTCGGCAAGGCTGGCCGGCGCCAGCGCCACGAAGACAAGGCCGGTGTCCGTGAAGATCGTCTCCGCCTCGCCATCCGCCGCCTCGATCCGCTCGGGCCGCTCCAGCCGCATCGCGCGGTCGAGCGGGCCCGCTCCCGCTCGCCCGTTCACAGCCGCACCATCCGGTAGCTGCCGGCAAGGCTTGCGACCGCCGGCGGCAGGCCGGGCGAAGCCGGACCCGGCGCCGGCTCGCGGTGCTCGAACCAATGGGCGACCAGCAGCAGCACCGCCTGGCGCAGCGGCGCCGGCACCGCGGCCGGATCCGTGCCATATCCGGCGGTGAAGTCGATCTCGATGCCGTTGAAGCCTGTGATCCCGGAGGTCGCGCTCGTCGCCACCTTCAGCCGCGGCGGGCTGGTTGCCGCCTCCAGCCGATAGTCGGCCTGGTCCAGCGTCACCGGCAGCCCGTCGCCGTCATAGACGGTGACCGCCTCGACGGAGGCGACCGGGGCGACCGGCAGCCGCACCACCCGGCCCGGCGGCCAGGCATCGAGATACAGCCGCCAGCCCTGCGCGATCAGCGCCCGCCGCGTTGCCAGCTCGATCTGCGCCCGCGCGGCGGCGATCAGCCGGCCGAGCAGCGCGTCCTCCTCGCCGGATGTCACGCGCAACTGCGCGCGCGCCTCCTCCAGCGTCACCGGCTCCACTGCCGGCGGCGTCGTCACGATCGCGGTCATCGCATCCCCATCCGCTGTCCGTTCCGCATGACCGGGCGGGGGAGCCCCGCCCGGCCTCTCGTCCGCCGCCGCCGTTACGCGGCGAAGACCAGCAGCTTGATCGCGTCGAAGTCCTGCATGCCGCCGCCCACGCGCTTGGTCGTGTAGAACAGCACGTAGGGCTTGGCCGAATAGGGATCGCGCAGGATGCGCACCCCGGCCCGGTCGACCACCAGATAGCCCCGGCGGAAGTCGCCGAAGGCGATGGCCGGCGCGCCGGCGGCGATGTCCGGCATGTCCTCGGCCTCGGTGACCGGGAAGCTCATCAATGTCGCCGGGGCGCCGAGGCTTGCCGGCGGCTGCCACAGGTAGTTGCCCTCGCCGTCCTTCATCTTGCGCAGCACACCCTGCGTCCGCCGGTTCATCACGAAGCGGGCGTTCTGGCGGTAGCCGGCCTTCAGCGCATAGACGAGGTCGATCAGCACGTCGCCCGGATCGCTCGCCGGGAAACCCGCATCGACGCCGGTCGGCAGCGTGCCGACATTGCCCCAGCTCCAGGCGCTCTCGACAACGCGCGGATAGTCGAGGAAGCCGCGCGGCCGGTTGACGCCGTTGCCGGCGACGAAAGCCGCGCCCTCCTGTTCGGCGAAGGCCAGTTCCACCTCCTCGGCGATCCAGGCGTCGACATCGACCGCCGCATCGTCGAGCAGCGAGGCCGTCGCCGCCGGCATGGCGTAGAGCTCCATCGTCGGGAAGGCGAGTTCGGCCAGCGTCGGCGAGCCGGTCTCGGGCCGCGCCGCCGTCTCCGCCACCCAGCCCGATTGCGGGCCGGAGATCGAAAACGGCTTCTTGAACACGCTGGCCGAGACCTGGCGCGAGCCGGCGATGGCGCGGATCGGCGAGACCGCCGTCATCCGGCGCAGGATGCCGGCTTCCGTCTCCTCCGGCACCAGATAGCCACCGTCGGGATCGGAGCCGATGGACAGCGCCTTCTGTTCGAGGGAGCGCAGGCCCTCCTCCTGACCCTTGCGCATATAGGCGAGGAAGGCGCCGCGATGCTCGCCGGTCGCCGCGCTCTCGCGGGTCCTGTTGCCGGTGCCGGCGGCCTCGGCCTCGCGCGGCGGGCGGGCCGCCTTCAGCGCCAGCGCGTCGAGGCGCTGCTGCTGGCGGTCGATCTCCGCCTCGATGCGGGCGAGCTTCTCGCCGGTCAGCACGTCAGCGCTGCCGCGCTGCTCGATCTCCGACAGGCGCTCGTCGTTCACCTCGCGAAACGCGGTGAAGGCGGCGCGCATGTCGTCGAGCTCGCGCTCCAGTCCGGGGCCTGCGGCGGGTGCGGCGCCGCGTCCGGTTACCGCCTTCGTCTCGGGGGCGTGGCGCGTCAGCGCCGGCTGCTCGGCCGGACGAGGATTGCTGCTGGTCATGATCTGCGAAACTCCATTGCCCTGGTTGAGAGGTCCGGCGCCGGGAGCGCCGGTCGGGCGGCCCTGCGGCCGCCTCACGAGTCGAGCGCGCCTTGCGCGCGTCCCGTGGCGTTCGACCCGGCATCGAGCCGGGCCATCGGGTGCAGCGGGAAGGTCACGAGTGACACCTCCCACAGGTCGATGTCGAAGATCCGCCGCAGCCCGCTCTGCGGATCGCGGCGGGCGGAGCGGGTGCGAAAGCCGATGGAGAGTCCGTCCAGCGCGCCGGCGGCCACCAGTGCGGCGGCATCGCGGCCCGTGCGCGTATCCGTCACCAGCCGGCCGGTCAGATAGAGCCCGCGGGCGTCTTCCCGGACGCTGTCCCACACGCCGATCGGCCGGGCCGGATCGTGCTGCCACAGGAAGCGGATGCCTTGCGCCCCGCGCTCGGCAAGGCTGCGGCGGAACGCGCCGCGCATCACCATGTCGAGCGCATCGTCCGGCGTGCCGAAGAGGCTCGCATAGCCGGAAATCCGCGTCGGCCGCACGAGAGCCCGCCCGCCCTTCGGCTCCGCCCCGCCGCCGTCGCGGCCGAAGCGCCCCGCCGCCAGCGCCCGCATCGCCAGCGCCGCGCCGTCGCGCTTCGCCGGGCTTTCCGCCTGCGCCCGGCTCATGCGCGGGCCCCGGCGCTCACCGCGCGCCGGCCGACGGCAGCGCGCAGCACCAGCACGAAGCGGGCGAACACGGCCCGGTGCGCCCGCTTCACATGCGGCGCGCAGCGGATCGCCTCACATCCGGACATCTGGAAGTCGGACATCTGGGAAATGGGCATCTGGGAACCTGATGTCCGGGAACCGGGCGCGCGCACCCCCGCGCGCGCCCCGACACGGTGCGTCATGATCTGGATCTCCCTTTTGGTGAGTTCGAAACGCGAGCGGCCGGCGACGCCTCCACCGCTCTGGCTGCCAATAGGCCCCGGCTCTGCGCTTGCGCGCGGCCGGGGTGACCTCCTGAGAGGATGCGAGACCGTACCTCTTGCAAAAGCCGTCATCCCGGCTCTGCCCCCTGCGGTCGTGCTCCCGGCTCCGCCCCCTCGGTCGTCATTCCGGGCAAGCGAAGCCGCGACCCGGGACCGGCGAGCCGAGGGCCTCACGAAGGCACTCACGAACGAACCCCGGCCGCCGTGCCTCCCCGATCCCGGATCTCCGGCTTCGCCTGCGTCCGGGAAGACGCCGAGAGGTAAGTGCCCGGCATGGCGCCCCTCGTCCCGCCCCCTCGGTCGTCATTCCGGGCAAGCGAAGCGCGACCCGTATGTGGACGGCCCCCTGAGGGCAAGCGATTTGTCGAGGAGTGCCCGGATCGACAGCGGTTCGTATGTCCGGCCTGTTTCGGCGGCATGGTGAACCGCCATGGCCCAAGATGGGTTGCGCGTGGGGCGGCGCCTAACGGAACCACGGCCTCGACGGCCGGTCGGGTCGCACGGCGTGTCCGCCTCACGTGATCGATCGAACGCTCCATCTCCCTCTCGGCTTGCCGCTCCCTCAAGCCCGGCCGGCGTGG